>JAJXWQ010000051.1 GCA_021781555.1 bacterium | reverse complement strand
GACTCGGCGTTCGTCCAGGGCAACGCCCAGAAGATCAACCTCGACGCCGTCCACCAGGCCTTTTACGCGACGCAGGGAAGCGACTTCAACCAGTGGATGCAGAACTTCGAGCAGCGCGTCAACGAGATCTATCAGGGGCCGGACGTCGTCCAGGTCGCAGCGGACAAGGACAACGGCATGATCCGGGTCACGGGCTACATCGAGCGTAACAATACGCCTGGCTACCAGCCCTCGGGCGACGAGACCTTGTTCCAGCTCCAGCAAACCGGTCCGGTGGACGGCGCCCAGGGCTTTCCCTATACGCTGACCGGGGCGGGCGGCGCACCCTTTTATCAGGGCTATCCGCCGCCCATGTACTATCACCACAGCCTCCTGGACAACCCGTTCGTCCAGATGTTCGTGATCAGCCGGCTCCTGTCGCCGTCGTGGCACTATTACACGCCCCCATCCCGCGTGAGGGTGATCCACCACTACGTGACCGGCTTCCGGCAGACTCCCGTTTACCGCAGGCAGGTGCAGCAGAACCGGGGCTTCTTCGCCCGGTGGTTCAAGGGCGCGGATTCCGGGCTGGCGCATAGCTCTCGCCGCTTCGGCGCGGGCGCTGGCCTCGAGAACGGAGCCCGTTCCCGATCGTGGTTCGGCGGTGGGGCGGGCGGCAAGTCGTCCTGGTCCGGACGCCGCAGTGGAGGTTGGTTCAAAGGCGGCACGTCCCCGAAATCCGGCCGCTCTTGGTTCGGCGGGAGCGGGGGATCGAGCTGGGGTGGGCGACGCTCCTTCGGCGGGTTCTCGAGCCATTCGTGGGGCGGTCGGCACCGCTAGTGTGCTCCCGGTTTGAATGGATCGAGCCCGATGAGTCAAACGGGGCCCGGTTGCGCAGCGAAGCGACCGCGCAGAGGGCCCCGTTCAAACTGAAAACCAGCTAGCCGGCCCCGAGTTGACGGCACGACTTTCCGAAAGGCATTTTTCGATGGCCAGCACCTACCTCGTCGAGGTCAGTGACGACAGCAAGACCGGCAAGATCGTCCTGCCGCTGTCCAGGCCCGCGATCCAGCGCCCGGCCGTACAGTTCGTGTTCGACGTGCTGGGTCAAGACCCAGACAAACTGGTTGCCGAGCACGGGCTCCAGCCCTCCGATGCGAGGCTCCTGGCGCACCTTCGCGAAATCATCTTCACCCAGGAGGGCCGGGAGCTCGTCATCCGCGACGGCGTGGAGTTCGAGGCCAACCACGCGCCCCTCGACCCCGACGCGCAACTCGAGGAGTACTTCCTCCCCCGCCCGGATCGCCCTGGCGACGTCCACATCTGCGAGATCGAGGTTCTGTCAGCAGATCCCGACCGCGCCCGCTTCCGGCAGATGCGGGCCTACCAGGTCATGTTCGCCCTGCACGAATTCAAGCGTGGTTACCAGACCACCATGACCGATGTCGACACGCTCCGGCCCCTTACCGAGGCGGCCGAGGCCAAGGGCCTGCTGCGCTTCGATCTGAGCAAGACCACGTTCGTGGTGACACCCGCAGGCGAGAATGCTTACCAGAGCTTGATCGCCGAGGCGCAAGAGCTCATCCGCCGCTACGACCTCTTCAGCGACGTGGATATCGGCGCGGACCCGTCGGAGATCCGGTTCGGATCCGGCCTGGGTCGGGACCTGCGGGTTCCCGTCTGGGAACTCAACGGAATCAACCCCTTTCGAGCGCGGTTCGTCCTCGGGCTCAACGACGGCGAGTGGGACGCCCTGCCGGACTGGCCGCAGCGAATCGTGAGCCCCAGGTGGTTCGATGAGATCTTCGCCCCGATCGAGAACGCCCCCGCGATCGACAGCCTGGGGCGGCCCCTCTGCGAGCGCGTCTTCGACGCGGGCAAGGCCGAGCTGCAAGGCGCTCCCCCCGGGCCTGCAAGGTCCGGCATCCCCACCGAGACCTACCTCGACGGCGGGTATTCGGGTGCCTACTATCGCAATCCGTTCATCGACAACTCCCTCTGGTGGCTCCTGTTCCTGGCTTGAGCCTTCCGCTCGTCCGACGGTTCCCGGAGGGGCCGTCGCAATAGCGGTTACAGCTCTTATGGTTTGAGCGGATCCCTCTGCGCGGGCGCTGCCCTGCGCAACCGGATCTACCAGAGGCTCATGTGGCGGTGAGTCAGGACCGGAGCCGCCGCAGGCCGACCGCCACCGACCCGTCCCACCAAAGCGAAACCCTCGACTCCCTTGCCAAGGATGACGACCCGGAACGCGCCGAGTCCGGTAGGTGAGACCAGATCGGCCAGTGCGGCGAGGTTGGCCTGCCGGGCAGCAGGATCGAGCGGGGCCGCGGCGATCGCCTCCCGGATCGCCGCCATTCCGAGGTTGTCCAGGAAGGCGGCCTGGCTGATCTCGCCGAGGACTTCCAGGCCCGAACGGCTGGCAGCCTGCCGCAGGGTCGCCAGATCGACGTGGTAGGTGATGTCGAGCTCGCCCGGATCGGCGAAGGGGTCGGATTCGATCCGATGGTGGCGGTAGCCGCGCAGTGAGCCGTTCCGGCGCTTCCACAGCGCCTCGCGTTCGTCGGCATAGTCGATCAGGATGGCGATCCCGCGCTCTACCGCCCGGCCCAGGTCCTCGATCCAGTCGAAGAGCTGCAGCTGAGCCTCGGCCACCGTGCCCTCTGGCATCGCCTCTTGCCAGGGTGCGACGAAGGCCGCTAGCCGCCGATCCTCGATGGGGAAGGGCCGCTCGACGAAGCGATCGTTCTCGACCACCACGCACAGCTCGTGAAGCTGGCCACCGCGCTTCTGGATGCGGTGAGTGGGCAATGCGTCGAGCAGCTCGTTCGCCAGGACGACCCCGCCGAAGTGCCGGGGCACACCCGCCGTGGCATCCAGGCGCGCGAAGGTGCGCCGTGGCCCGAATGCGTCATCCCGAGCGGGGGGATGACCCTCGCCCTGCGAGGGGCCGGCCCAGTCCACGACGACATAGTGCACGGCCGTCGCCAGAGCGGGCGAGAAGTCGTGGAGGGCGTAGCCGAGGTCGGTGGCCAGGGTGCCCCGCCCGCCGCCAACCTCGCAGACATCGAACCGGCCAGGCCTGGCCCAGGTGTCCCAGACCTGGGCGATCTGAACGGCCAGGAGGGCGGCGAAGGCCGGATGCAGGCGAGCGCTGGTGTAAAAGTGGCCACGCGGGCCGATCGGATCCCGCGCACGCCGGTAGAATCCACCCGGCCCGTAGAGAGCCTCGGCCATGAAGTCGGCCACCGAGATCCGGCCCTGGGCGGCGATCCGAGCCCGGATCCGCTCGGCGGCGAGGCCGGCCGGGTCACCGGAATCGCCTGGACCGCCAGGTGAAGACGGCGATCCGCTCGGGCCCTCCTGGGACGGACCGAAGGGATCGCCATCCGACCTCATGGCATCAGGCGCAGCGGCTGAACCCGCAGCTCCGGCACGTGGCACAACCCTCGCCGAAATCGAGGTCGTGGCCGCAATCCGGGCACTCGGGGCTCTCTCCGTAGATGGTCACGGCCTCCTTGCCCATCATGCGCGGGGCGTGGGTCCTCGGCGCCACCGGATGGGGCTGGCGAGCCAGCACCGGTCCGAGCGCGCGCGGCGCGTCTTTGAGCACCCGACCGAGGGCGTCGGGGATGGACAGCACCTGGTTGTGGCCGAAGCCATGGGGATTGGCGCCGCGAATGCCGATCAGCTTGTTGGCGATCTCGTCCACCGGGATGTTGTACTGCAGCGACAGGCTCACCACGCGGCCCAAGGCCTCGGCCAGGCTGAAGATCGTCCCCCCGCTGCGCCCCACGATGGTCACGATCTCGCGGATGCCCTGCTCGTCGTAGTTGATCGTGGTATAGAGCTTGCCGTCGCCCGTCACCGTGCAGCGGGTGAATCCGTACAGATCCTCGGGGCGTATGCGGGGCTGCCAGGGCTCGGCCGGACGGCCGAACTGGACCTCGTCGTCGAGCTCGGACCGGGGAGCGGTCGCGGGCTCTGCCGGCGCCGGAACGGACAGGGGCTGGAACTTGCGGGAATTGTTCCGGTAGACCGTGATGCCCTTGCAGCCGGTCTGGAACGCCAACCGATAGGCCGTCTCGACGTCATCGACGGTCGCGTCCTCACCGAAGTTGATGGTCTTGCTCGTGGCGGAATCGTTGTACTTCTGGAAGGCGGCCTGGATCAGAACGTGATCCTTGGGGTTGATGTCGTGCGCGGTCACGAAGACCTCGCGAATGGCTGCCGGGAGATCGAAATCGCTGAGGCCCCCGAGGCTGCCGTGGTTGGTCTCGATGGCCTTCATGAGGCGCTCCGAGTAGAAGCCCATCTCCTTGGCCACCTTGAGGAACAGGCCGTCGATCTCGGGCATTTCGGTGTCGGCCTGGAGCCGCTTGAAGGCAAGCGCGAACATCGGCTCGACCCCGCCAGTGGTGTCGGCGAGAATCGACAAGGTACCCGTCGGTGCGATGGTGGTCGTGCAGGCGTTGCGCAACCCATGGCGCTCGAGATCGGCGAGCAGGCCCAGGTAGTCCGCCTCCGGGTGCCGGTTGGGCTGGTGGTGCCGCGCCTGCCAGAGCATGGGGTAGCGATTGTCGGCCTGGTACGCCGGGTAGGGCCCGCGCATCTTGGCCAGGTCCACGCTCTTGCGCTTGCTCTCGAAGTCGATGAAGCTCATCACCCTCTCGGCCATCGCCCGGCCCTCGTCCGACGCATAGGCGATGCCGAGCGCTGCCAGCATGCGAGCAAAGCCCATGACGCCGAGCCCGATCTTGCGGGTCGAGAAGGTGACCTCGGCGATCTGCGGAATCGAGTACTTGTTGGCGTCGATCACGTTGTCGAGCAGGTGGGTGGCCACGTGAACGGTATGCCGGAGCCGCTCCCAGTCGACGGAGCCCTTGCCCTGGTGCTCGACGACCATCCGCTCGAGATTGATCGAGCCCAGGTTGCAGCTCTCGTAGGGCAACAGGGGCTGCTCGCCACAGGGGTTGGTGCTCTCGATCTCCCCCAACCAAGGCGTGGGCTGGGTGGCATTGATGCGATCGATGAAGATCACGCCCGGCTCACCGGTGGAATGGGCACGCTCCACGATCTCGCGGAAGACCTCCCGGGCCTCGAGCTGGCCCGCCGGGTCGCCCGTGCGGGGGTTGATCAGGTCGTACCGCTCGCCTCTCTCGACCGCCTGCATGAACCGATCCGTCACCGCCACCGAGATGTTGAAGTTGGTGAGCTTGGACAGATCTTCCTTGTGGCGAATGAACTCCATGATGTCGGGGTGATCCACGCGCAAGATGCCCATGTTGGCGCCGCGACGCATGCCGCCCTGCTTGATGGACTCGGTGGCGGCGTTGAAGACATCCATGAAGCTGACCGGGCCCGAGCTCACGCCCTTGGTGGAGCCAACCAGGTCTCCCTTGGGACGCAGCCGGCTGAATGCAAATCCGGTGCCGCCGCCCGTCTGGTGGATCAGCGCGGCCTCCCGGATCGCCCCGAAGATCCCGCCCAGGTCGTCCGGAACAGGCAGCACGAAGCACGCGCTGAGCTGCCCCGTCCGGGTGCCGGCGTTGGCCAGGGTCGGGCTGTTGGGCAGGAAGTCGAGAGCGGTCAAGGTCGCGAAGAAGGTGCGCGCGGTCTCCTCGATCTCGGCATCCGTCGCGCCGTACTGGCGATCAAGCTCGGCGAGGGTCCGCGCCACTCGCGTGAAGAGCTCCTCGGGGGTTTCGGCGAGGTTTCCCTGGTCGTCCTTGCGCAGGTAGCGCTTCTCGAGGACGGTGAGCGCGTTCTTGGACAGCATCTTTACTCCCTGACGATCCGTAACGATCCCCGCACGCGACGACGCTACATCTAGCGTCGTTTGCCGGTGCCATGACTATAGGCGACCCTAGATAGGCTGTCTAGCCCTGCACGGATCCAGGATGTGGTCAAGTGCAGAAGTCTCATTTTTCGGGGGATAACGAGGATTTAATTTGGGATATTTCAGGGGAATTCTGGGGGAAAGCTGGGGGAAAACCACCGATCGTGGTGAATTTTTGGAAAACGGAGCCGCCCGAGGCGGCTTCACGACATCCCCACGGCTTCGGGCAGGCGCCCGTTTTGGCCTCATTCAATCTCTTTCAAGTTTTCGATTTTGCTCTTGTCAACGGCCCCCGATGGGTTCATAATCATTTACAATAAAGGTCTTAATAGGCTTGGAGCCAAGGGCGGGTCCATTGCCGCAGGCTCCGGTACCGCGCTGGAGTGGGCCTCTGGCCGTTTGCGGGCAGACCATGTGGGCGGGCTAGCCAATCAAAGGGGGTGAGCGCCTTTGCAGTTCTGGCAATCGCTTCTGCGGCGAGTAGAGGCGGCGTGGCGCAAGCTCGCGAGGCGGCCGGACAAGGCCGCGTCGTGGGTTCCGGAGTCGCCCTCGGAGCTCATCGCCGCCTGGCAGCAGGCTCGCAGCAACCAGACGCTGGGCTCGGCGCTGAACCTCGCGCGCATCTCGCGAGGACTGTCGCTGCTACAGCTTCAGACGGCGACGGGCATCAACGCGACCTACCTGGTCAAGCTCGAGCACAATCTCGTGCCCCAGCCCTCCCTGTTCGTGCTGGTGCAGCTCTCGGATGCCCTCGATGTGGATGTCGAGACCCTGATCGGTCGCGTCGCCGCGGGCGCGTACTCCCACGACGATCTCGAGGCGCTCGAGCGCAGGTGGCGTCTCTGCCTGCTGGCGCAGCCAGGGAACCGCAACGGATTGATGATGCTCAAGGCCATCCAGCTCCTCAAGATGCGCCTGCTGACTCGCCACTGATAGCTCCGCTCCGGTGCCCCGGGCCGATCGGGAAGGGGTGCGGCCTGCCGCGCTCCTTTTCGTGGTCAGCACCGGGGGCGTAAGATCCACCAGGTGAGCATCGAGCGGTTTGTCGGGGTGGCCATCCTGGCTGCCATCGCGTCTTGGCGACCCGGGGGGACCCTCGCGCCGCTGGACGTGGCGTATGCGGGGTCGATGGGCGCCGTGATGGATGGTGGCGTCAGAACCGCAGCGGCACGAGCGCTCGGTGTCGACGTGCGGGGTCGCGGCCAGGGCGCCATGGCGCTGGCCCGCCTGATCGCCGCGGGCAGCCTCCAACCCGACGTCTTCGTCTCCGTGACCAGCGGCCCGATGCGGCTCGTGCAGGAGGCCCGGATGGCTGGCCGCGCCACGGCGATCGCCCGCACCCGCATGGTGATTGCGTACAGTCCCCGGAGTCGCTTCGCTACCCTCCTCAAGCGGGCCGACCGGCCCGGAGCCGAGCCGTGGTGGCGCATCCTCGAGTCGCCCGGGTTCCGGTTCGGCCGCACCGACCCCCGGCACGACCCCCAGGGGCTGAACACCCTCTTCCTCATGGACCTTGCCGCACGCGAGTATCACCAGAACGATCTCGAGTCCAAGATCCTCGGCCCCGAGCTCAATTTCGCCCAGATCTTTCCGGAGGCCGGCGTGATGGCACGCCTGCAGGGTGGAGAGCTCGACGCGGCAACGGCTTACCGGACCGAGCCCCAGGCCCTGGGCCTCCCCTTCGTGGCCTTGCCGGCCGCCATCGATCTGGGGGAGGCCTCGCTGCGGGCGCAGTACGCGGCCGTTTCCGAGACGATCGCCGGCCGGACTCTCCGCCCCGACCCGCTGGTGTTCTATGCAGCCCCGCTGACGGGCTCCCCCCACCCCCGCGCGGCACGGGCGTTCGTCCGCTGGCTGGCGAGCCCCGAGGGCCAGCGTATCCTGCAGTCCTACCACTACGACGCGCCAGACCGGGCGCCCGCTCTCCTGGCGGGCGACCGAGCGGGTCATGAGGTGCCTCGCGCCGGCTTGCGGGGGAGCTGACGATAACCAGAGCTTCCGCATCCACGGCCCTCGGGCGGGCCCTCCGCAGGCTGGGTCCGGCGATCGGCATGGCGCTCTTGGTTGCCGCATTGCTGTTTCCCTTGACCGGACTTCTCGCCCATGTCGGCCCCTGGCAATTCGATGGCGAAACGCCGGGATCCACCCTGGCAGCGGTGAGAATCTCCCTGGGACTCACCGGGCTGGCGCTGGCCATCGTCGTGGTCATCGGCACGCCCGCCGCCTGGTACCTGGCGCGCCTGGCAGGATCCGGCCGCACCCTGTGGGAGGCGGCCCTCCTCGTCTCGGTCCTGCTGCCGCCGCTGGCTCTCGGCATCTTGCTGGCCCTGGCCTTCGGTCCCGGGGCGCCCGTCGGCGCGTGGCTCCTGCGCCTTGGCGTGCCTACCAGCAACAGCGCCATCGCCTTCGTGACCGCGCAGGTTTACGTCGCCATGGGCTACTACGTGCTGGCGGCACGCGGCGCCTTCGAGTCCGTGCCGCGCGAGCTCGAACGAACCGCAGGGCTCCTGGGGGCCACCCCCTGGCGCGTCTTCTGGCGCATCACCCTTCCGCTCTCACGGCTTGGACTGGCGGTCGCCTTGAGCCTGGCCTGGGTGCGAGCGCTCGGAGAGTTCGGCGCCGTGATGGTGACGAGCTACTTCCCGGCAGGCATGCCGGTGCAGCTCTGGATCAACCTGCAGGACTCGGGTTTGCCGGCCGTCATGCCGCTCCTGTTGGTGTTCCTGCTGAGCGCCTTGCCCTTGCCGCTCCTGGCGCATCTCCTGGCCCGCCACCGGGAGCGTTCCGGTGCTTGACGCTCGGATCCTCAAGCGCCGCAGGGAGTTTACGCTCGACGTCCGCCTGCACGTCGCCCCTGGCGAGGCCGTGGGGTTATTCGGGGGCTCCGGCCAGGGAAAGAGCACCCTCCTTTCTTGCCTGGCGGGATTCGAACCTCCCGATGCCGGGGAGGTGCGGGTGCGGGACAGGATCCTCTTCCCCCCGCCGGTACCGCTCCACGAGAGGCCGGTGGGATACCTCACCCAGAACGACAACCTCTTCTGGCACATGTCGGTCGAGCAGAACGTCCGGTTCGGGGTGGGAGCTCGCGAGAAGGCGGGCGCCCGGCCCGGCCCGGGCCAGGACGATCGAGATGGGCCGCAGCAGACGACCGGGGACTGGATCGCCGAGCTACGCCAGGCTCTGGGTCTCGAATCGCTCTGGCACGCCAGCGTGCGCAGCCTGTCCGGCGGGCAGGCCCGCCGCGTGGCCCTGGCCCGGATGCTGGCGCGAAGGCCCATGGTGGTCCTGCTCGACGAGCCTTTCGGTGGCCTGGACTCCGCGGTGATGCGGGATCTCACCGAGGCACTGTCGACCTGGCGATCCCGCCTCGGTTTCGCCTTGCTGGCGGTCGACCACCAGGCTCGCTGGCTCGAGCGTCTGGGAACACGGGTCGTGGCGATCGAGAGGGGACGGGTCGTCCACGATGGATCGTGGGAAGAGCTCCGACGGTCCCCCCCGACCGAGCAGATGAGCCGGCTGCTGGATTGATCCGGGATCTGGCGGGAGCGAGGGCCGTAGCGGTCCGGCTCCGCCTCTTGCAGCCTGAACGGCTTCGGCCCGATCCCTGCCCGGCCAAACGGCTCGGGTCTCGAGCGCCGCGAGCGGTCAGGAAACGTGAACGGCGATCAAGAGACGGTAGAGGATCGCGGCGATCACCCCCGTGATGGGGATGGTCAAGATCCAGGCAAGCAGCATGTTGCCCGCGACCCCCCAGCGGACGGCCGACAGGCGCTTGGTGGCACCGACGCCCATGACCGCGCCCGAGACGACGTGCGTCGTGCTGACCGGAAGCCCGAGGCCAGGAATGTTGACGAAGGCCGAAATGACCAGAGCGCTCGTCGTGTCGACGATGAAGGCGTTGTGCGGCTCGAGCTTGACGACCTTGGTCCCCATCGTCTTGATGATGCGCCAGCCCCCCGCGGCCGTTCCGATGCCCATCGACAGCGCACAGATCGCCTTGACCCAGATCGGGACGTCGAAGAGCATCTTGCCGGAATGGGGATCGAGATGGCGGGGCAGCACCCAGAGTGGCAACGCGTGGCCAGCTGTAGCGTAGCCGATGAACGCCATCGTGATGATGCCCATGCTCTTTTGCGCATCCGACGATCCGTGGCTGAACGAAAGCCAGGCAGAGGCCAGGATCTCGAGCGGCCGGAAAGCCGCGCGCACGGGAGCGGGATGGGCCTTGCGGAAGATCCAGTAGAGCGCCGTCATCAAGATGAAAGCGACGAAGAACCCGATGATCGGGCTGGTGACGAGCGCCAGGAAGATTTCGGTGACGCCGGCGATCTTGACCGCACGAAATCCCTCTGCGGCCACGGTCGCCCCGACGACTGCGCCGAGGATGGCATGCGAGCTGGAGCTGGGGATGCCGCTCCACCAGGTGATCAGATTCCAGGCGATGGCGGACACGAGCGCGGCGATGACGAGGCCCTGCCCGACCGTCGTGGGATCGACGATCTTCGAAATGATGGTCCTGGCGACCGCCGTTCCGGCCAGGGCTCCGGCGAAGTTCAACACCCCCGAGAGCACCACCGCCCTTCGGGGGGAGATGACACCGGTCGATACCGATGCGGCGATGGCGTTGGCGGTGTCGTGAAAGCCGTTGCTGTAGTCGAAGACCAGGGCCAGCGCCACCACGACGCCGAGGAGAATCAGCGGATGCACGCCGCAAGTCTACAGGATCGTCGGTGTCCCCTGCCAACCTTGGCCCCGCAAGGCATGCTCGGAGGCGCCGCCACTTGACGGTCGATCCGAACAGCTTGAACATGGGCGCCGTGATAGCTCCACTCGTGATCCCGTATCCCCACTTCAACCCCGTGGCCTTGCAGCTCGGGCCGCTGGCCGTGCACTGGTACGGCTTGATGTACCTGCTCGGGTTCTGGTTCGAGTGGTGGTTGCTTAACTTTCTCAATCGAAAGCGCCAGCTCGGATTCGTCGAGGGTGAGCTTTCGGATCTGCTTGGCAACCTGATCCTGGGGGTCGTGCTGGGTGGCCGACTCGGCTACGTGCTGTTCTACAACCCGGTCGAGTACTTCCACCACCCGTTCGAGATCATCGCGGTGTGGCACGGCGGGATGTCGTTCCACGGCGGGCTCATTGGCACCTTGCTCGCAGGGTGGGTGTGGTGCCGACGCAAGGGTGTCTCGTTCCTCGATCTGGCGGATGTCGCCATCGTCGGGGTTCCGGTCGGCCTGGCGCTGGGACGGTTCGGCAACTTCATCAACGGCGAGCTCTGGGGAAAGCCGGCCATCAACGTGCCCTGGGCGATGGTCTTCCCCGGCGCGCGTGGCGACGACAGGATCCTCCTGCAGACGCATCCGGCGTGGATCTCCATCTTCAACCAGTATGGCGGCCTGCCCCGCCATCCCTCGGAGCTTTACGAGCTAGCCCTTGAAGGCTTCTTCCTTTTCACGCTGCTCGTCATGCTGTACATGAAGCGGGCCCCGCGCGGAACCGTGCTGGGCGCCTTCATCGGGGGCTACGGCTGCATCCGGTTCTTCGTCGAATTCTTCCGCCAGGCCGATCCGCAGTTCATCACGCCGACCAATCCCAACGGCAGCGTGCTGGGAACGCCTTTTCACATGGGCCAGATCCTCAGTCTGCCCATGATCGCGATTGGCCTTGGCATCGTGATCTGGGCGGTGACACGCCCCAAGGAGCAACGCCAGTCGCGCCTGGGGCTGCAACTCGCCGCGCCGGCCGAGCCGTTCGAGGCTGGGCCACCGGCGGTGGCAACCCCTGCGATCGGCTTCCCCGCTGGACAGTCAGAGAATCCCGCCGCGTCGGGCGACCCCTCCCCGCCAGCTCGGGACGGGCAGTCTTAGGTTGTTCTCGGTCTGAACGGGTCCCTCTGCGCGGACGCTACGCTGCGCAACCGGGCCCCGTTTGACTCCTTCGGCCCGATCCTCTCCAGGCCGGAGCCAGGCATGGCCGGGACAAGTCAAGCGCCAAGCTCTTGTTCCCAGGCGGCAGCCTGGCCCAGAAAGTCGATCGCCCTCACCCGCACGCGATGGCGCCCGGGCGCGAGCTGCATGTGGGGCGACGCCAGAGCCAGCGAGCGATCCCGCCGCGTTCGCCGGGCCGCAAATCCGGGCCGGAAGACCGCGCCATCGTAACTCCAGTCGACCTCCCACTCCTCCAGCGCATCGTGCCACTGCTTGCAGGCGGCTCTGGCCTCGGCTGGCCAGGCGGCCCGCTCCGGATGCCAGAGCCCCTCGAGACGCACCTGCCACCGGCCCCCGGCATCCGACACCAGGGACGCCTGGATCTCGGGTCCCCCGGCGGGGGGCAGGCCGACAGACCATTCGCGAGTCGGGCCCGCGGCCTCGAAGAGTTCAAACCCGGCGCCGGCCTGCGCCAGGCGGCGGCGGGTCGTCTGCACGGCAAAGACCCCGCTGTCACAGGCCAGCCATCTCCGGCCCAGCCGCTCGGCGACGGCGGCGGTCGTGCCCGACCCGCAGAAGAAGTCGCAAACCAGGTCCCCGGGCTGGCTCGCCAGGCCGATGATGCGCTCGAGGAGGGCCTCTGGCTTCTGGGTCGGATAGCGGGTTCGCTCATGGGAGCGAGACGCGAGAGTGGCCACCCAGACATCGTCGCTGCGCTTTCCGGCCGGATCGATGTAGTAGCGCTTGCCGAACCGGCTCTGGACCCGGTAGATGCGCCCGTCGGCATCCCGCTGCCACTTGCGCAGCGTGGCCTCGGGCCAGGGCTCCTTGATCTGGTTGAAGGTCCACGTGTCGCCCTTGGCGTAATGGAGGATCGTGGCGTGGTTCTTGATCAAGGTGGCGAGCGGAGCTCCGCCAGAAGTCTGGTAGTGCCAGACGATCTCGTCGAGGAGGCGATCGGCCCCGAACAGCTCGTCGAGCAAGAGGCGCACGTAGGAGTTGACCTGCCACCCGACGTGCACGAAGAGCGTCCCCGAGGGGGCCAGCAGGCGGTAGGCGATCCGTAGCCGGGGCCAGAGCATCTCGAGGTACCCGGAAAGCCCGCCGGGCCAGACATCGCCGTAGGCCGTCTGCTCCACCATCGGACCATCAAAGACGCCGCGGTGCGCTCCGATGGCACTGCGTCGCGCCCACTGGGTCCCGGTGGCGAAGGGCGGGTCCAGGTAGATGAGCGGGACTTGGCCTTCGAGCTCGTCGAGCAGAGCCGTCATCACGGCCAGGTTATCGCCCGCGACGAGCCGGTTGCTGCCGCCCCCCGGAAGCCTTGCGCCAGGAGCGCCCACCCGATCGCCGATCCGCGCCGAGCCCGCGTGCTGCTCGATCCAGCTCAGTTCCGCCGCACCGGCCCCGACGCCCCGGTCTGTCTTGCCGGGCCACCAGAGGGTAGGCGACTGCATCTGGCAGGCCGCTGCGCCGGGCCGAACCCGGGCATCAGCCACCGCGTTCCCCCCCGGACCCGAGGCGGCTCGAAATCAACGACAGGAGGCGATCGCGATTGAGACCGGAATGGGCCGAGAAGAGCAGGCTTTCCGACGCGACGAGGTCCAGGTGCCCACCCAGCGTCAGGAGAGCCTGCTTGCCCTCCTTGGCCTTCAACTTGTCGGCCTTGTTGGCCAGGATCACGAAGCCGAGCTGCCGAGAGCGCAGCCAATCGACCATCATCCGGTCGAGATCGTCCGGGAGCCGCCGTGCGTCGACCACCATCAAGGCCAGGCGCAGTGCCCGACGATCCTCCAGGTAGCTCTCGATGAGGTCCTTCCAGCGCTCCCGCTCGTGCTGCGAGACCCGGGCGAAACCGTAGCCTGGCAGGTCCACCAGCCAGAAGGCGTCGTTGATCGCATAGAACTGGATGGCCGTCGTCACCCCCGGGGTCTGGCCCGTGTGCGCGAGGTTCTTGCGGGCGGCCAGGCAGTTGATGACCGAAGACTTGCCCGCGTTGGATCTCCCCACCACGACGATCTCCGGCCTTCCCGCCGGGGGAAAGGCCTGCCGACCGTGTGCCGAACCGTGGTAATCCGCCTTGGTGATGCGCATCAGCTCTGATTGTAGCGGCCGGCGGACGGCGAAGCGACCCGACCGGAAGATTCCCTCTGGATCCGGCCCCGCGAGCTGCCCTGGAGCTCCCGCCGCGGCACCAGGTTTTTTCTGGGCCTTTTGCAGTTTGAGCGGGGCCCTCTGCGCGGTCGCTTCGCTGCGCAGCCGGGCCCCGTTTGACTCATCGGGCTCGATCCATTCAAACCGGGAGCACTCTAAGAAACGATCCAGCGAAGGTTAAATTCGGATTATCTCTAGCATGGCGTCCCCGCGGGGGTCCGATAGAGATCGCGTAGTCAGGGATTGAGGTGCCATCCTTTGAAAGGGACCCACATGCGGCTTACGGTTTCTGTTCTTGCTTGCGCGGTCGCCTGCGGCCTCGTCGCGGGCTGTGGCGCTTCGGGAACTGGCTATAGTTCCAACCTCTCGACCCTGAGTACCGGCAGTTCGCTAGCTGCGCAGTCCGTGCCTTCCCAGTCCAAGTTCACGACGATCGAGTGCACGGTGACCGAGCTTCTCCCGGCCGATACCACTGGCCTGCCGCACCAGCGTTTCGAGGTGCAAGAAACCTCGCCGGACGCCGGCATGAACCTCGAGGTCGACAACGACGTCACGTATGGCGAGGAAGTCCCGGGTATCCAGGTCGGCGACGACCTGACCATTCGCGGCGTCGAGTACCACGATCCTGGCAAGAACGGCATCCACTGGACCCATCACGCCAACGTGGCCGGGGATGCCGGCTACATCGAGACGGCGGACGGCACGATCTACCAGTAACCCCCGCTGCGCCTTCCACCGGGCGCCCTTCCAGGTTGAATTCCAGCAGGCGATCGCCGATAATCAAGGCGATCGCCTTTTCGCGTGCTTGCCTTCATGACGACCTTGTGGATTGCGCCCTTGCGCTTCGACCCCGCCTTCGGGAACGGGGATAAGCCGCATTACGGCCTTTGATCCGGTCTTCTCCTCGGTGCGCCTGCGGGCGCAACCCTCTGCTGACAGCCCCTGGTGGGCAGGAGAAGCTTGCTCATGAGCGTCCTCGATCCGACCGTTCCTCCGTATACCGCCGAGGAGGTCACCTCCCTCAAGCCGCCGGCTGGCGACGACCTGTTGATCCACAAGAATTTGCTCGACGGTGAGTTCTGGCGGCGCATTCCGGCTTACCGCGACGTCGACGAGACGACCTTCCTCGACCACATCTGGCAAGGCAAGAACTCGGTCATCAACGCCGATCGGCTGATTGCCACCATCGCCGACCTGGCGCCACCCGAGTTCATCGCCGACGCCAGGGAAGGCTTCAAGCGCGCCCCGATGGCCGTGCGCGTCTCGCCGTACATCATGAGCCTCATCAACTGGGAGGATCCGTATCAGGACCCGATCCGCACCCAGTTCATCCCCGTCGCCAGCCGCCTCGAACCCGACCACCCCATGCTCACCCTCGATTCGCTGCACGAGCAAGAGGATGCGCCGGTCCCCGGGCTCACGCACCGCTATGCCGACAAGGCGCTCTTCCTGCCGCTCAACACCTGCCCCGTCTACTGCCGTTACTGCACGCGCTCCTACGCCGTCGGCCTCGATACCGACGAGGTAGAGAAGGTCCATCTTGGGATCGATCCGCGCCGCTGGGCCAGGGCGTTCAAGTACGTCGCCTCGCGGCCCGAACTCGAGGACATCGTGGTCTCGGGCGGCGACACGTTCCAGCTGGCTCCCCGCAGCCTCGAGCAGATCGGCGAGACCCTGCTCAAGATGCCGAACATCCGCCGCATCCGCCTGGCGACCAAAGGCCCCGCGGTCATGCCGATGAAGATCCTGTCGCACGCCGAGTGGACCGACGCCGTCAGCCACCTGGCCGAGATGGGGCGCAAGCTGGGCAAGGAAGTCGTCCTCCACACGCACTTCAGCCACCCCAACGAGATCACGGCCATCAGCGCGAGGGCCTTGCAGGTCCTGTTCGAGCGCGGCATCACGGTCCGCAACCAGAGCGTCCTGATCCGTGGCGTCAACGACAATCCCGAGACGATGCGGGTGCTGGTCAAGCGGCTAGGCCACATCAACGTGCACCCCTATTACGTCTACATGCACGACATGGTCAAAGGGGTCGAGGACCTGCGCACGCGGATCCAGACCGCCCTCGACATCGAAAAGTACGTCCGCGGCTCGACCGCCGGCTTCAACACACCGGTCTTCGTCTGCGACGCCCCTGGCGGCGGCGGCAAGCGGGACGTCCACAGCTTCGAGTACTACGATCGGGAGAACGGCATCGCGGTCTATATCGCTCCCAGCGTCAAGCCCGGGCAGATGTTCCTGTACTTCGATCCCATCCGGGAGCTCGCCCCCGAGGCCCAGGCCAGGTGGGCCGATCCCACCCTGCGCCAGGAGATGATCCAGGAGGCTCGCCGCCGCGCCTTGTCGGCCGCTCGGTAGAGCCAAGCAAGCGGGCTCCCGGTTTGAAGGGATCGGGCCCGAGGAGTCAGGCGGCGCCCGGTTCCACAACGGTTCCGGGCGCGCCAGAACGCGGCCAGAGCCGCTTCCTCGATGACTGTTGTGCGTGCGGCACGACCGCGCAGAGCGGTGGCCCGGAGCTGTTTACGCAGCCGGCCAGAACAAGCCGAGGACGGTCGAAGCCGACATCGGATGGAGCTGGAAGAATCCTTCGTAATTCGTCGGCAGGTGGATGGTTGTCCCCGGCGTGAGGGTCACGCCCGGATTGGCCAGCTCGAGGTCGCCTGCGCGGGCGGCATTGTCGAGCTGACCATCGGCGATGATCTGCCAGGTATCCCCCGGCTTCACCGTGTACAGACGGACGCTCGGATCGTAGCCAGGAGGGGCCAGCGGCTGGATACGCGCCGGCACTGGCATGCCCTCGACCAGATCCTGCACCCCGGCCAGGTAGTAGGCCAGCGGAAAGTTGTTGGACGTGTCCGTCTTGCGCCCCGGAGGCAAGGCCACGTCCCGGTGGCGGGTGATGTGGGACAGGGGGATGCCGTACTCCTCGACCAGGTACGCCGAAAGACGCATCGTGGCGTATACCTGCGCGTTGGGATAGGGCTCGATGTTGTCGCCCACGTTGCAGATCTCGATGCCGATCGAGTAGTTGTTGACGTTGGGCCGGCCGTCGAACTCGCTGACGCCCGCATGCCAGGCCCTGTCGACATCCTGAACGCAGCGGATGATGGATCCGTCGCGATCCACGATGTAGTGGCTGCTGACCTGAGCGGCCGGGTTTGCGAAGTACCTCGCGGTCGACTCGGCATTGCCGGCGCTGGCGGTGTGGTGAAGGAGGATCGTGTCGATGGCCATGCCCGCCGGGCGAGCGTTGAAGTTGGGCGAGGGGTACCACGCCGCGTCCGGGGCCGGAACCGCCGCAGCGGACACCGGCGGCGCGGCGTTCGAGGCGTCGATGGTCGCCGTCAATCCGCCGCAGCCCGACAGCGCCGCCGCCGTCATGACCGCCAGGCTCAACCAGGCGCGAGCATTGTTGGGCACGGGCGGCACCTCCCACAGCGGGCGATGGGAGGCCCCATCGCCCTTCGGCACGCTCGTTAGTTTACCTTATCTTTACCTGAAGTTAAAGCTATTTCTCCTTTTGCGGCAACTTTTCCCGGGAGTGCTCCTTGGCGTACCGCGCCGCGCGCCGGAGCTCTTCCTTGGCCTGCCGGACCAGGGCGAGAGCCTTGACGCGATGACCGCCGAAGACGGGCCTGGCCTTGCCCAAGGCCCTCTCCGCCATCGTCAGGGATCGCCACGCCCGCCGCATCAAGGGAGCATGCTGGCGCCTGCGGCGACGCATCCTCATGCGGCGATTCATCATGCGCTCCGGGTGGCCGGGGCGGACGATGGCAGCAGCGCTGCCCTGGGGCGAGGGGGCCTGCGCCATGGCCGGCGTCCCGCACAGTGCGACCAAGGCTGCGCCGAGCAGCGCGATGGCGAGGGTCTTCGGGTGGAACATCGAAAGCCTCCTTCAAGAATCTCGGCCAGAAGCCATGGGGAACCCGCCGAACGCATCCAGGTGGCAGTCCGGCGACAGCGCTCCGGAGATTTCCCAGGATAGGCGAGCGAGCACCGGTTCGGCCAGCTCCCAGCTCGATCCGAAAATCGCCAGGCGCGATCGAAGCGCCCGAGACGGCTCCACTCGAAAACCGCTACCAGGGACTGCTGGCCTGCTGGGAGATCTCCTCTGAATAGAAGTTGAAGGTATCCGAACTCATGGGCGAGCTGTTGTAGATCGTGTTGAGCGCCGAGATCCGGTCTTCCACCGAGGAGTCGGCCATGGCGACGAGTTGCCCGGCGGCCCGCTCGGCGAGCTGGTTCTCCACGTCGTTCTCCTGCGCACTCGTCATGTCGGTCGAGTTGTAGAGGGTGTCGACCTGGCTCTTGGATTGCAGGAACTGGTCGGCAACCGCTTCGGGACTCGAGAAGGTCGCCGGGAAGCTCGCGAGGATGGAGCTCATCGCCTGCTGGGTGAGCTGGGATTGATAGGCGCTGAACGTCGAAGAGGACATCGGCGAGTCGTTGTAGATCTCGTTGAGTGCCGAGAGGCGGTCCTGGACAGGATAGGCATTCAGGGCCACGAGTTCCTGGGCGGCCCGATCGGCGAGCTGGTTCTCCAGGCCGTTCTCCTGCGCACTCGTCATGTCGGTGTTGTTGTACGCGTACTCGACCTGACTCTTGGCCTGCTCGAACTGCGAGAACACCGCCTGCGGGTTGCTCCACGGGGAATCCGGCTGGCCCCAGTACCGGGAGATCGGCGGGGGCGTCGGCTCGTCAACCGGCGGAGGCGCCGGCTGCGCCACCGGCGGGGGCACCGGATGGTAGACCGGCGGCGGGACCGGCCGGCTGGGGAAATAGCTATCGCCCCCAAGGCTCCAGCCGCTGGCAGCCGAATGGCTCGCCGTGCGAGTCGTGGGCGTGGCAACGGGCGGCGGAACCGGACGCAGGACGGACTGTGACTTGACCGAAGACATGGACTCTCTCCTCACTTCCTCGCTGAGCGACACCTGGTACTCGAGGTCGATCCCTACTTGAGGAAGATCTGGCCGAGGTTGGTGATGTGGGCCGCCGCATTCTGGAGCATCTGGTTGGCCTGCTGCATCCAGCCGTTGGCGTCGTTCGCGTATTGGGCCAGGGCGGTCATGCCCTCGTTCCAGTCACTGGTGAAAGCCTGCACCTCGGCAGTGCCGCTCGCGACCTTCTGCTCGGCCGGTGCCACCCGGGCATTGAGGCCCTGGATCACGGTGTTGGCCTGGGTGATCTCGCCCACGGCCTGGTTGTATGCAGCCGTCTCGGAGGCCAGCGATGCCTTGTCCGCAGCGTCCTGCGAGGCAAGCTGGACGTTCTGGCTGCTGAGGTCGGCAATCCGGGCCATGGCCTTTTGCAGGGCATCGTCACTCAGGCTGCTCACGTCGGCTGCCATCTTGCCCATGGCCTGGCTGGCCGACTGTGCCGCCGGCCGGACGACCGCGGGAAGACTCCGGATCGCGTCACTTGCGATCCTGGTCGCGCTGCTGTCGATCGAACTTGCAAGACTCATCGATGGCTCCTCCCCTTCGGGGTTCAGCGGACTGAACCCTACCTCTCTCTCCTCGGCCCGGCCCCTGTCGGGGCAGCCGGGGTGATTATCGGAGGCCAGGGGTCCGAGCGTTCGCCCACGAGGTTAAGGCCAGACCAAGCTTGAAGGATGCCTATATTTTTTGTGACTTGAACGGGGCCCTCTGCGCGGTCGCTTCGCTGCGCAACCGGGCCCCGTTTGACTCATCGGGCTCGATCCATTCAAGCCGGGAGCACTCTAGAGCCACTCGTCGAACCAGGAGGCTGCCAGCTCGGCTACGGCCTGGCTGGTGATCAGCGTGAAATGGTTCCGACGTGGGACCAAGGCGAGCTCCTTGGGGCCCGGAGCCGCGTCGAAGATGGCAACGGCGGCCTCGGGCGTGGCCTGGCGATCCCAGGCTCCGTTCACGACCAGCAGGGCGGTATCGTTCAGCCGGCCCGCGCTGGCCACCGGATCGAGCCGGCGTACCGTCTCGTCGATGAACGGCATCATCCGCACGTCGAGCAGGTCGATCTCCTCGCAGGTGGCTCCTTCCCCGCACTCGACGCGGACCGGATCGGTGACGAAGGCGAGCATGCAGTTGGGCGTGGCCTCGATCGCGAGCTGGTACATCTCGGGGACAAAGAGGCCCACGGCCTCGGCCGCCTTGTCGAGTTCGGTCAGGCTCAGCGATGTGGGTGTGCCCAGCGATACCAGGGCCTTGACCGAGTCGCCCGCGTGGAGCGCGCACGCGCCGCCGAGGCTCACTCCCAGCATCCCGAGATGCTCGCGTTCGACGTCGAGTTCAGCCGCCAGGAAGTGGATGGCCGCCGGGACGCACTCGTCGATGCTTCCCTGCCGCAGGGGCCGCGGATTACCCCCGTGGCCATCGAGGTGGAAGGTGAGGACCTGGTGGCCGTGGGCCAGTAGCTCCCGGATGACCAGATAGTAAGGACAGATATCCGAGGCCGATGTCCCGTGGACCAGCAGCACGGTACTTCCGAGATGCTTCTTGGGCGTGAACAGGATGGCCGGGGAAAAGTGATCCCCGATGGGCACGGCCAGGTGCCTGACCCCATGGATGCCGCCTGCCCCGGGCTCGAGAAGTCCCAGGGCCGGATTTCGCTCGAACGGAAAGGTGCCGAGCAGCAGTCGGTGGAGGCTGCGCCACAGCAGATTGCCCCTTTGAGCCTGTGCTTGCCCCGGTAGGGGCCAGGAAATATCGATCATCTCCAGAAGAGCTGCTCCCTCGCGCCTTTGCCCGGACGCATGCCCTTCCGCTGAAGGCGGTGATGGTCTTGTTTCTACCTCCACCACCGTCCGCGGGAAACCGTCGCAGTCCAGGTCGCCGCTCGCCACCAACCCAGGCACCTGATTGTCGCCGTCCGCGCACCCGGGTGAGTGGCGGGTAAAATAGGGCATACGTCTCGCGCAGTCGGTCCGGGTTTCGCCTGCGCGGCACGTCGGCGGAACATCCGGCAAGTGCCGGTTCCGGATGGGGGATCCAGGCCCATGTCCACGCCCACGCTCGCACCTAGACGCACCGTCATCGTCGACGGCTGCCGGACCCCGTTCCTGCGCGCGTCGACCGGCTACAACGACCTCATGGCCTACGAGCTCGGGGCGATGGCGATCTCCGCCTTGGTCGACCGGAATCGCCTCGACCCGGAGCAGATCGATCGCGTGATCATGGGGACCGTCCTGGCCGAGCCCAAGACGAGCAATGTGGCGCGCGAGATCGGCCTGGCGGCTGGCCTGCCGCTGTCGACCCCCGCATTCACTGTCACGGCGGCCTGCACGTCGGCCAACGTGGCGGTCGCCAGCGCGGTCGAGGCCATCTCCGCCCGGATGGCCGACATCGTGATCGCCGGAGGCGTCGAGACGCTCTCGGACGTGCCGATCCGCTTCAGGCGCAAGGTCCGCCAGCGCCTCATTGCGGCCCAGAAGGCTCGCGGACCGCTGGATTTCCTCAAGTACATGTCCGGCCTCAAGCCGAGCGATTTCGAACCCGAGGCGCCTGCGATCGCCGAGTTCACCACCGGCCTGACCATGGGCGACAATGCCGAGCGCATGGCCAAGCGGTTTGGCATCACGCGCCGGGACCAGGACGAGTTTGCCCTCTCGAGCCACCATCGCGCCGCCAAGGCAACCGCCGACGGCAAGCTCGGCGACCAGATCGTCTGGGCCTTTGCGCCCCCGAGCTACCAGGCGATCACCCAGGACAACGCGATCCGCGGGGACTCCACCATGGCCAAGCTCGAGAGCTTGGCTCCGGTTTTTGATCGCCAGTTCGGCACGGTGACGGCCGGCAACAGTTCGCCTCTCACCGACGGAGGCGCCGCCGTGCTGTTGATGAGCGAGGAGAAGGCGGCGGAGCTAGGAGTGCAGCCGCTTGCCGCGATCAAGTCCTACGCCTTCGTGGCGATGGATCCTCGCGAGGAGCTTCTTCTCGGACCGACGCTGGCGATTCCCCAGGCCCTCGATCGTGCGGGCCTGCACCTGGACGAGATCGGCGTGCTGGAGCTTCACGAGGCCTTCGCCGCACAGATGGTGGCCACGATCCGGCTGCTTGAGGATGCCGAGTTCTGCCGCCAGCGTCTCGGGCGCCCGGACAGCGTAGGCAAGGTCGACCTAGCGCGGACCAACGCCTGGGGCGGCTCCCTGTCGATCGGTCATCCCTTCGGCGCGACCGGAGCCCGCCTGGTCACCACGGCCGCCCGCCGGATGATCGCCGAGAACGCTCGCTATGGCCTGGTTTCAGCCTGCGCCGCAGGCGCCGAGGGCCACGCGATGGTCCTGGAACGGCTCTAGCATGCTCCCGTTTTGAAGAACCCGGCCCGAGGAGTCCAACGGGGACCGGTTGCGCAGCGAGACGACCAAGGAGGAACGTGGTGGAAAGTGGAGCTTCCGAGCCCAGCGCAGTCAGACTCGAAAAGCGCCCGGATGGCATCGGAGTGCTGATCTTCGACACCCCGGACAGCAAGGTCAACGTGCTGTCCAGCCGCCTCTTCGACGCGTTCCAGACCGCCCTCGACCAGGCCCTGGCGGATCCCGAGATCAAGGCCTGCGTGCTGGCATCTGCCAAGGCGGATAACTTCATCGCGGGGGCCGACTTCAAGGAATTCCTGGCGATCTCGGACGCCCCTTCCGCCGAGCGCCTGTCGCAGGTGGGCCATGCGCTCCTCGACCGGATCGCGGGCTCTGGCAAGCCGTTCGTCGCGGCCATCGATGGTCCGGCGCTCGGCGGCGGCTACGAGGTGGCGCTCGCGTGCCACTACCGCATCGCCAGTGACAGCCCCAAGACCACGGTCGGTCTTCCCGAGGTCACGCTCGGGCTCCTGCCTGCGGCCGGTGGGTGCCAGCGCCTGCCTCGCTTGATCGGGCTCCCGGCGGCACTCAACCTGCTCCTGTCGGGCGATCGCGTGCGCCCCGGCAAGGCGCTCGAACTCGGCATGATCGACGCCATCACCTCGCCGGGCGGCATCGTCGATACTGCCGCGGCCGCGGCAGCCCGCCTCGCGCAAGGAGCCCTCACCCGCAGGCATCGGCTGTCCCGGCGCGATCGCCTGCTCACCTTCACCCCGCTGCGAAGCCTGGCCCTGGCGGCGGCTCGCAAGGAGGTCCGCAAGAAGACCCGCGGGCTCTACCCGGCGCCGTGGCTCATCCTCGATGCCGTGGCTACGGGCCTGGGCCGCGGCGTTGCCGCCGGATACCGGAGCGAGGTCCAGGGGTTCGGGCAGCTCGTCGCATCCGACGCTTCCAAGCACCTGATCCGCCTGTTCATGGCGATGAGCGACAAGAAGCCGGCCGCCACGACCCCGCCTCGCCCGGTCAGGCAGCTGGCGGTGATCGGCGGCGGCTTCATGGGTGAGGGGATCGCGTCGGTCTCGCTCGGACAGGTGCCGGTCTTCGTCAAGGACATCTCCGCCGACACGCTCTCCCGGTGCGCCAGGAACATCGCGACGTCCCTCGCCAAGCGGGTCAAGTCGGGTGGCCTGACCCATCTCGATCGCGACCGCCAGTGGTCCCACCTCCACCTGACCACCCGCACCGAGGACCTGGCGGGCGCGGATCTGGTCATCGAAGCCGTATTCGAGAAGCTCGACCTCAAGCAACGCGTGCTGGCCGAGGTCGAGGAGGTCATTGGCCCCGAAGCGGTCTTCGCCTCCAACACGAGCGCCCTGCCCGTCGCCCGGATCGCGGAGCATGCGCGCCATCCAGGTCGCGTGCTGGGTATGCACTACTTCTCCCCCGTGCCCAAGATGCCGCTCCTCGAGATCGTCGTGACGGACAGGACCGAAGCGTGGGCGATCGCCACGGCCCGCAAGTTCGGCATGGCGCAGGGCAAGACCTGCATCGTCGTACACGACGGCCCGGGCTTCTACACCTCGCGCATCCTGGCCCCTTATCTGGGCGAGGCCATCGCCCTGCTCGCCGAGGGCGCGGACCTCGCCGAGGTCGATGCGGCGGCTCTCGACTTCGGCTTCCCGGTCGGTCCGATCGCCTTGCTGGACGAAGTCGGGATCGACGTCGGCGCGCACGTCTCGCGGGATCTGGCACGAGCCTTCGCCGACCGACTGGGCGATGCGGACCGGAGTGCCGACCTCCTGGTCAAGCTGGTCGACGCGGGCTACCTCGGTCGCAAGAATGGCCGCGGCTTCTACCGCTATCCCCCGGCGGGCTCCAAGGCCAGAAAGTCCGTCAACCCCGACATCTACACCTTCTTCGGCGGCCCGGTCCGCAAGGCACAGGACCGCAAGGACATGGCCGATCGCCTGGCGTTCGTGATGATGAACGAAGCCGTGCACTGCCTGGAAGAGAGCGTCCTGGCCTCCGCCGCGGACGGGGACGTGGGCGCGATCCTCGGGCTGGGCTTCCCGCCCTTCACCGGCGGGCCCTTCCGGTACCTCGACGCGATGGGTCCGCAGAACGCGGTCCAGCGGATGCTGGATCTGGCAAGCCGCCACGGCAACCGCTTCAAGCCGGCGCAACGGCTCGTCGACGTGGCCAGCGGTGGCGGGCACTTTCACGGCGATGGCCCGGTCCGCGAACCGTTCCACTCTTGAACTCCCCGAGCGCTGCCAGCCTCCCGCTAAGCGGCACGGTCGTCCTGGATCTTTCCCGCATGGTGCCGGGCGGCGTGCTGGCGCGGATCCTCATCGGGCTCGGGGCGAGGTGGATCAAGATCGAAGATCCCGCCGGGGGCGATCCCCTGCGGGCGCTCGAACCCCGAGTGGGTGGCACCGGCGCTGGCTTTGCGGCGTTCTTCGGCGGAGCCGAGTCCGTCGCGCTCGACCTCAGGACACCGGGCGGGGTCGAGCGGGTCCGGCAGCTCGCCCGGCACGCGGATGTCCTCGTCGAGAGCTTCCGGCCCGGCACGCTCGAGGCCTGGGGGCTGGCCCCCGCGGCCCTTGTGGAGGACAATCGCCGGCTCATCCTCTGCTCGCTGCCAGGTTTTGCTCGCCCGGAGACCGCCGATCGCTCCCGCCCCGACGAACTGCGGACGGTCGGCCACGACCTCAACCTCACCGCGCTTTCTGGTCTGCTTGGCTCCCTGGGCGCGCCGCCGCCAGCGTGGACGGGCGAGCGGGGCGACGGGCCCTGGCTTCCCTCGGTCCAGCTCGCGGACGTCACCTCGGGCATCATGGCCTCCTCGGCCATCCTCGCCGCCCTCCTCGAGCGAGCGCGAACGGGCCGGGGCCGACGGGTCGAGCAGCCGCTGCTCTCGGGCGCCATGGCATTCATGACCTGGCTGTTCGCCGATGCGGCGGCCCGCTCGACGGCAGGGCTCACGCCCCCGACAGGTCCCGGGGCCGTGGCGCCACCGGAGCCCACCGGAACGCCGACCGGCTTGCTGGCCGGCCGCTGTCCGGCTTACAACATCTACCGCTGCGCGGATGGGCTCCAGCTCGCGGTCGCGGCCGTCGAGCCCAAGTTCTGGCAACGGTTCGTCGCACTCGTCGATCTCCCCGAGCTCGCGCCGCTGGGTCTCGACCCAGGCGAGGCTGGCGTCCAGGCGCGAAGCCTCCTCGCCGATCGGCTGGCGCAGGCCCCGCGCGAGCACTGGCTGGCTCTGACCGCCGGCCGGGATCTCCCCGTGAGCGCCGTCAACTCGGTCGAGGCCGCCCTGGGCGATCCGGCGATCGACCCCGCATCCTGTCTGGCGATCGGCCCCTGGCAGCGGCCGCCACGGGCCGGATGCCCCGCCCTGGGGGCTGATACGGAGCGAGTCCTGGCAGAGTTTTCGACAAGCCCGCCTGAACCGACGCCGGGCTAGGCCTTTTGCAGTTTGAACGGGGCCGGCTCCCCGCGCTCGCATCGGGCGAGCTACAGCAAGGGGTCGGCGATGTGGCCCACGAAGAGCACGCCACCGGTCGAATCGTCGCGGATGACGAAGGTGAAGGGGCGATCGACATCCATCCGGAAAGGAGGCGTCGCGGCTGGCTCCGCTGCGCCCATCATTCCGATCTCGGTGGCCGCGGCCGCCACCGTCCCCGTCTCGTCGACGGCGACGTGATCCTGCTGCTGGACGTCGCCGATGAAGAGGCCGGGCGCGATCCCGGAGAAGTCGGCCCCGCTGGTGAACACCGGGGCCAGTCCCGCAGCCTTCAGCGGCCCGGTCAGATCCTGGTTCTCGCTGAAGGAAAACCGAGGCAGGAGGATCTCCCCCGGCTGCTCGGACAACGCGGCAGCCAGGCTGGCGAATGTCGGCGCGTCCAGCGGTGTCGGGACGCTCACCGAGTCCGAAGCCTCGAGTATGTACATCGCGTAGACACTATTTTGATAAGGCAACTTGATGACTTGATAGCCATCCGTCTCGGCGTAGGAGTAACGGCCGGACTGATCCATCGTCGGCACCTGGATCGTCTCGGTGGAAGAGGCGTAGAACGGGCGATCCTGCGTCAGGCTCGGGTCAAAGACCTGGTCCCAGCGGCTCTTGAAGTACAGCGCATCGACCAGATCGACCCGCGTGCCGACCGGCATCTGGTAGCTATCCAGGAGCCCCTTGGTCGCCTGGGCGATCCACGCACCGATCTTCTGGCTGCCATCCGTGGAATCGGTGAACGCTCCCACCGCGGCGCCGAAGTGGCTTTGCAAGGCCGACGTGAAGCCAGGCAGGACCGAGAATCCCGCCTGGATCCAGGCCGAATCCGCAACCTCGATGTCCACACCGTCCGGCTTGAGACTGGGGCCGGTGGCGTCCACCCAATCACCGACCGTCGTATCCGTCTGATCGGGCATACCCAGGGCGGTCGCGAGTTCGTCTTTGGTGCTCCCCTGCGCCCCGAAATAGGCCATGAGCAAGGCACGGCCCAAGCTGGCCGGAGAAAGGGCCAGGTTCACGGTCGGACTCGCCGAGGCGATCGCAGCAAAGACCTCGAAGCCAAGCGCATCGAGCCCGCCCGTCGCGTGCTGGCGACGAGCCACGTCCAGGGCGAGCTCCTCGGTGGTCGGCTCTGGACGCTGATCCGTCCCGGGCATCGCCGAAGTGCCGGGAGTGGGCGCCCTCTTCGCCGCCAGATTCCAGCAGCCGGCAGCCAGGATCGCGACGGTCGCGGCGGCGAGCCACGGGGCGAGGTGGTTCATCGCGCGGGGCATGCGTTCCCTCCCTCTGGCTGGCGGTCGGCGCCGCAGAACCTGGCGATCGTTATATACCGGATCGCTCACGGGATCGAGAGCTTCGTCTGGCGGCCCCGCGGAACCTGGTCACAAACCGCCGCGCGCCGTGCAGGGACCGCACGCAGCCCGCCAAAGCAGATCCAGGCCGGGTACATGGGAACGAGCGCAAGGCGGGATGCCCACGCCTGGATGCGCAAGTCCCGCAGAGGCTCGATCCCCCGCCACCGCAACAAGAGGATGCCCCACCGTGCCAGCCGCCAGCACCCAGGACCGAGCCGCCCCGGCGGCCCACTTCGATGGCTTCGACATCCCCCTCGAGGAACGCCACACCGAACGGATCGGCCGCATCGTCGACGCCTACGAGACCCAGATCGTTTCGCATCTCGAGGAGGATTACCAGCACACGACCCGGTGGAGCGATCGCCTCGCAGACCGCATCGCGTCCTTCGGCGGCAGCTGGCCCTTCATCACCATCTTCGCGCTGTTCCTGGCCGTCTGGATGATACTCAACACCCTGATCCTGACCGGTCCTGCCCGGTTCGACGGGCCACCCTTCATCCTCTTGAACCTCATCTTGTCGTTCACCGCAGCCTTCCAGGCTCCGATCATCATGATGAGCCAGAACCGCCAGGCGGCCCGCGACAAGCGCGAGGCCATCATCGACTTTGCCGTCAACTACAAGGCCGAAGCCGAGGTCGACGACATGCAGCAGCACCTGCACGCCATCGAGGCACGGCTCGAGCGCATGGAGCGCCTGCTCATGCTGGCCGTGAGATCGGATAGCACGGATCTCGCGCCGGTGGATGCGGTTGCCGGCACGGCCGAAAGCCAGTCCTAGGAGGGCAAGACGCCGAGCAGGGCGACCAGGACGCCCATCAGGCTCTCGCCCGCAATGACGCCCGAGCTGACCGGAATGAGGTAGCTCTTGGCGTTGTCCGGATAGAAGCGCTGCCAGATGAGCCCGATGAGGGCGCCAAGGAACATGGAGATCGAGTTCCAGGCCGGGATGACCATGGACAGGCCGAGCCCCATGGCCGAGGGAATGAAGGGCTTGGCCTTCTCCGGGAGGAGCATCTCGAGCAAGGGGATCAGGATCCCGATGCCGCCGCCGATGAGCACCCCCAGGCGGGCCACCGGGTG
>JAJXWQ010000050.1 GCA_021781555.1 bacterium | reverse complement strand
ACGACGAGAAGGACGGGCGTGGGAAGGCTGCCTACCACCCCAGGATGATGACCAAGCTCCTGGTTTATGGGTACTGCATCGGCGTGACGTCTTCCCGGAAACTCGAAAGGGCGACCCACGAAGACGTCGCCTTCCGGGCTCTTTAGAGTGCTCCCGGTTTGAATGGATCGAGCCCGATGAGTCAAACGGGGCCCGGTTGCGCAGCGAAGCGACCGCGCAGAGGGCCCCGTTCAAACTGCAAAAGGCCTAGCGGGCGGCGAGGTCCTCAAGTAGCGCCAGCCAGGCACTCCCCACCCGCTCTGGTGATAAGCCTGATAGCCGAGACCGCTGCGTAGCAAGGAGCTTCTGGCGCAAGGTCGCGTCGGTGGCGGCCAGGTGGGCGATCGCCGAGACGATCGCCGGATCCTTGCTCCGCACCAGGATGCCGGCGCCGCCCAGGGTCTCGGGGACGCTGGCGGCGGCGTAGGCCACGATCGGGACGTCGAACAGCATGCTCTCTGCCAGCGGCACGCAGAAACCTTCGTGCTCGCTCATCCCCACGAACACATGAGCGGCCCGGTAACAGGCGACGAGCTGAGCGAGCGAGACCAGGCCCAGGAACATCACGTGCTCGCGAATCCCGAGCTCGTTGGCCCGGACCTCGAGCTTGCTGGCATAGGACTCCATGCCGGCGCCGGTGCCAACCAGGAGCAGCCGCGAGCGCGGGTTGACGTGGCGCTGGTAGTGGGCGAAGACCGCGATGAGGTCGTCCTGGCGCTTGTTGGGAGCAAGCCGTCCTACGAAGACCCAGTTGACGGCCCCGTCGTCGAGCGTGGCGGCCAGGCGCGGGTCCGGGGCCGTGGAGGCAAGGCGATCGAAATCGAGGAGGATCGGGACGACGTGGTTGCGAGCAAAGCCGAGCTCCTCGAGCTCGGCGCGGTTGAAGCTCGAGTCCGAGACGGTCGCCGTGAAACCCACCCGCTTGAGCTCGCGCAGCTGGCGGCGGCCCTGGCGTGCTGCCCGCTCGACGCCCGCGTTGACTCCCGCAAAGAAGTGCGCGGGGGTGACGTTGTGGTACACGAGCACCTTGCGACCGGGCAGCCGGCGGAGCCGCCGCACCAGCGGAGTGCCGATGGAGTGGTGAAAGAGCACCAGATCGCCGGCCGCGACCCCGGCCCAACGGTACTGCGCGAACGGCACGGCCTGGTCGGCAACCCGAGGGTGGACGTGAGCGGCCACGACGTCGGCCTGCCAGCCCCCGGCACGCGCCAGCCTGGCCAGCGCCGTCACGCTGTTGCTGATGGCATCGCCGGGAGCGAAGGATTCGAGTAACTGGACGATCCGCATGGGACTCAAGTAGCCAGCCGAGCGATATCGGCAAAGCCCCAGGCCCGGAGCGCGGCGAGGTACCGCCGCACCACCGCGTCCCAGGTGAAGTTGAGCCGGACGTAGCGCCGGCCGTTGGCTCCCATCTTCGGGCCGAGGGCCGGATCGAGGAGCAGATCGAGCGCCGCGGCGAACTCGGCCGGCGTGTGGAAGTACAGCCCGCCCTTGGCCCTGCGCACGTGATCGCGGGTGACGGCGCAGCGAGCGTGGACCAGGGCCGGGGTGCCGGCCAGCCAGGCCTCCATCAAGACGATGGAGAACGACTCGTTCCACGACGGGTTGCAGAACACCGCGGCCGCCGCAAAGGCATCGTGCTTGTCGTCCTCCGGCAGGTAGCCAAGGTCCGCGACGAACGGAGAACCCTTGGTGTCGACCGCGCCGGGCCCAGCCAGGAGCAAACGCAGGGGTCCGGGGTGCTCAAACTTGTAGCGCAGGAAGGCCTCGATCAACAGCGGCGTGCCCTTGGTGGCATCCTTGCGCCCGACATACAGCACGAAGGGCTCGGAACCGTGCCGGGCCCGAAAGCGCGCTGCATCTCCGCGCCCCCCCTCGACGCCGAGGCCAAGCATGCGATCGGAGCTGTCCTGCATGCGGTAGAGCCCCTGCGCCAGCTCGCGCTCCGGCGCGGACAGGAACCCGATGCCCCGCACGCTCTCGAACATCGCGCGGACGGGGGCCAGGCGAGCGTAGGCCTCGTCGTGCAGGCAGGGAATCAGGACGGACCGCGCGGGGGCGGCCATGGCCCCCTGGACCGTGGTCCCGTAGAGGTAGGGGATGAAGACGAAGACGCGATCGCCGGCGTTTTGCGCGATGAAGTCCACCAGATCCGGGGAATTGATGGACTCTGCGACGAAGGTCGTTTCTTCCGTGGCCGATATCGCCTCGCCCTTGAGCAGCTTGCGATTGATGGCATCGAAGGCCGACCGGTCGCGCCGCCGGCAGGCGAAGCGGCGCACCCTCACGCCTGCCTCGATACCCTCGCCCGGCCGGTAGTCGTCGTGGTCCCACGCGGACAGGAAGCTTCGCGAGCAGGTCGTCAGCACCTCGACGTCGAGCCCAGCTGCAGCCAGTCGCAGGGCCGTTTGCCGGCATGCCGTCTCCGCACCGCCCCTGGCCTCGGGTCCCCACCATGGCGTGACGAAGGTGAGCTTCAATCGCGGCCTTCGACGAGTTCGGCCACGAGCAGGTCGATCGCCTGCACGATCGCCTCGTGGATCGCCTGCTGCTGCTTGAGGTAGGGCGAGAGGAGCTTGCGTACCACGCGCCGGGCCAGAAACTCCAGGCGCCCGATCCATCCGCCCCGCGCCACGCTGATCTCGCCGAGGCGAGCGGCCTCGGTGTGCAGGCGCAGGACCGCCTCGAGGAGCCGACTGGCACGGCTATTCACGGGAACGTCCGCCAGCGGGACCTCCCCGCGCGCTCGCACCGCAGCGCGCACGCGCTCCATGAGGGCGTCGACGTCGATCTCGGGATCGTGGATCTCGAGAACGTCCGCGGGATCCGGCGACAACGGCTCCGAGGCCATCAGGGCTTGGCTACCTCCGGCGTGGCGTCCGGGGCCAACGCCGACCGCCAACCCGCCACGACCGCGCCGAGGCTCTCCGCTAGCGAGATCTCCGGCCGCCAGCCCGTGGCGGCCTCGAGCTTGGCGTGGTCCCCCCGCAACTCGGGCAGATCGCTCGGGCGCATGCGCAGCGGATCCGTGCGCCGCTCGGGCGCGATGCCTACGATCGCCTCGAGGGCGTGCTCGACGTCGGCGATCGCGTGCGCCTCGCCAGAGCATACGTTGTAGGCCTCGCCCGGCTCCCCGCGCTCGGCCAGCAGAGCGTAGGCCCGCACCACGTCGCGAACGTCCGTGAAGTCGCGCCGCGCCTCGAGGTTGCCGACCTCGAGCACCGGCTCTCTTTGGCCCAGTTGCATCTCGACCAGCTGGCGGGCAAAGGAGCTGACGACAAAGCGATCACTCTGGCCGGGACCGATGTGATTGAAGGCCACGGCGTAGATGACAGGAAGCTTCCAGCTGTTCCACGCCTGCAGGCCGAGGTAGAACTGGGCAACCTTGCTGGCCGCATAGGGATTGGCGGGATTGAACGGCGAGCGCTCGGTGAGCGGCAGGTCTGCGGGCCGGACCAGACCATAGATCTCGGCCGAACCCGCCACCACCACGCGCGGCAGCGCCCTGCAGGTCTGGCGGATGGCCTCGTAGAGCGCGATGGTCCCCAGGACGTTGGTGCGGAAGGTGCCCTCGGGATCGCGCACGGAGTCCGGCACGAAGGGCTGGCCGGCCAGGTGGAAGACGTGGGTGGGCCGTGCCTCGGCCAGCGCTCGCTCGAGGGCCGGCCGATCCGCGAGGTCGGCCGGGTGGACGGTGATCCGCGCTCGCTCCTCTCGCGACAAACCACCGAAGCTGGCATCGCCGGGCCGGATCGTGCCGTGTACGGCGTAGCCCCGACCCAGCAGCTGCCGGAGGAGGTGCTGGCCGACGAATCCGGCACTACCCGTGACGAGGGCGCTCCGGGAACGCTCGAGAGTCATCGAAGCGATCTTACCAGGTACCTCCCGAGCGCATCCTCCCACGCCGGCAGCAGCTCCTCGCCGGCCACCTGCCAGGCCCAGTTTTCCAGCACGCTGTAGGGAGGCCGCGGAGCCGGGCGGCCGGCGTCGGCGGTGGAACGCGGAAGAACGGGAGTGGCTACCCCTTTCTGGCGGAAGATCTCGCAAGCGAAGTCGAACCAGGTGGTGATCCCCCGGTTGGTCAGGTGGTAGACGCCGTAACGGCGGGTCGTCACCAGCCGGGCGATCGCCCGTGCCAGATCGCCGGTGTACGTGGGCGAACCGAACTGATCGTTGACCACCTTGAGCTCCGGCTGCTCGCGGCCGGCCTTGAGGATGGTGGCGACGAAGTTGGGACCATGCTCGCCGAACAACCAGCTCGTGCGCACGATGTAGTGCCGCGGAATTCGCCGGACGGCGAGCTCGCCCGCGAGCTTGCTCTGCCCGTAAACGGAGGCCGGGGCCGTCGCGTCCCACTCGCGGTAGGACCGGCCCGCCCTGCCGTCGAAGACATAATCCGTGCTCACGTAGAGCAGGTCGGCCCCCGTGATCTCGCATGCGCGGGCCACGGCCTGGGCGAAAAGGGCATTGGTACGGTGCGCGAGCAGGGGCTCCGCTTCGGCCTGATCCACGCGGGTGTAAGCGGCCAGCTGGATCACGACCTCGGCGTCACCGATCAACCGGGCGATGGCCTCTGGATCCCAGCTTTCGAAGGCGTAGCGCTCGTACCGGATCTCGCCGGGGAGCGCGAGAACCTGGCGGTCTCGCGTGCCACATCCGGCCACCGCGTGGCCGACTTCGAGGAAGGCTCCAGCCACGGCGTGGCCGAGCATTCCAGAGATTCCGAAGACGAATGTTCGCATGATGTAAAGACGCTCTTGATCTTCGCCGGGGCGATGGTTAAGATAACAGAAGTCACCTACTTAAGATTATATTAACTACAGTCCAGATTCGCACCACCCATCGCAGTCACGGTATTCCCTGAACCGGCCTTGTATCCCGGAAGCAAAGATGGGCACGCGCAGCGTGCCGAGGGAGGAACCGACAATGCCCACCTGGACGACCGACTGGACCGTCGAGCCCCCGCGCGACTCGAAGATCCGGCTGCCTTTCTAGACCGGAAGCGACCCCAAGCCGGATCGGCATCCCGCCGGACCCGGCCCGAACCAAGCCCCGCTTCGGCGGGGCTTCGTCAGCGTTGGAACCACCCGGCCCGTGCTGGCGGCGGAGGCGGGCATCGCCAGGTTGCGCGGAGCGGGCCCGGGAACCCTACCGCGTGACGCGGTGAATGGATACCCCGGCGGGCGTCGTCTGGACGATCGCGGCTTGGCGATCCGAGAGCAGGATCTCCTTGAAGCCGTACCAGGTCCGGGTGTAACTGCGCTGCCCGGTTCCCGAAAAGATCGCCACGATGTGGGCGTCACGGAACAGATGAGCGATGCGGCGTGATTCCGGTCGATAGTCCAGGCCATCGCGGTAGTGGAGCCGGGGATCGAACGGAGGTATCTCGAAGCAAGCAAACACCCGCCGCACGCCTTCTTCCCGGAACTCGGCGAGCTGCTCTGCCAGCCAGCCAAGCTGGCGCGCCCCCAGCCGGTGGGCGCGATCGTCCAGCATGAGCACGCGATCCGGCCCCACCCCGAAAACGCCGTACGCGCCCCCGATCTGCTGGCGCACGAGACGGGCCGAATCGTGCAAGCCCGGCATCAAGTAGGTCGGGAAGCTGAGGTCACCCACGGCGGTCGGGGCCGCCGCCAGGCCCAGCCCCCCGAGTTCGACCGCGAACTGCGGATGCTCGGCCCCCGAGCGCGGCAACAGCCGGAGGACCCGGTGGGGCGATTCCACGACGGCAAAGGTCACGTCCTGGCGGAAGTTGGACTTGAGCTCGAAGGTCCGGGAGCCCCCGCCGGCCAGGCCAATGGAGGCCGCCAGGTTTCCGCCCGTCGCAGTAGCCGCCTCGACGACGCGCTTGCCCGACTCGAGGTAGCTGCCGGCAGGTACGTTGTGCCAGTGCAGGACGCCGTGATAGAAGCCTGGAGAATGGTTCATGACAGTGACCGTGGCCTCGGGACTGTCGGCCCAGACGTCGAACCGGCTGCCTCCCGGCTCGGACAGCGCCGCACCGGTGACCCGCAAGGTGAGCGAGCCGTGATCGAAGACCGAGGGGCTGGTCCAGTCAGCCGGCGACTCGATGGCCGTGGCCGCCGCGGTGCCTGCCGACAGGACGGCAAGGACTCCAAGGAGCGCCGCAACCAGGGGTCGAGCCCGCATCCATATGGGCCGCCCCTTCACGTGGCGGACGTCCACGCGAGGTCGCACCTGGAGCAGATCGACACGGCGATCGGCGAAACTTGGGGGAGCACCCCGGGCCGGGAAGGCGGCACAGCCGCTACCTCGATAACGTGGCGCGAGGTACGGTTCCGATACTTCATTCGATGGGGATCTGGCAGACCTGCCTTATACTATGACTCCGCCTTGCGCAGAGCCAGGAAATCACGGTCGAGGGGTCCGCGTCAATGTCCATTCGCACGTTCTCCAATCTGAACCGGGCCTAGGTGCCTGGCCGCATGCTTCACGTCGCCTTCATCTGGCACATGCACCAGCCGCTCTACAAGGATCGGCTCAGCGGGCGCTACCTCATGCCCTGGGTCCGCCTGCACGGCACCAAGGACTACCTCGACATGGTGGCCATCCTCCGGCACTACCCGGAGATCCGGCAGACCTTCAACCTCGTGCCGTCCCTGATCGAGCAGGTGGTCGACTACGCGCAAGGGGGCGCGGTCGACCGGGCGCTGGAGCTCACCCTCGCTCCGGTCTCGAACTGGTCGGCGTCGGACCGCGCCTACGTCATGACGCGGTTCTTCGATGTCCAGTGGGATCGAATGCTGGCCCCCTTCCCGCGCTATCACCAGCTGGCGCTCAAGCGCAACGACCTCCTGGCCCAGTTCACGCCCGCGGAGGCCTCCCGGGCGTTCACCCACCAGGACCTGATCGACCTCACCGTCTGGTTCAACCTCGCCTGGTTCGACCCGCTGTGGCGCAAATCGGACCCGGAGCTCGCGGCCCTGGTGCAGCGCGGCCAGCGGTTCACCCAGGCTGACCGGGAGCTCGTCGTCCGCAAGCAACGTGAAGTCCTCGCCCGCATCGTGCCGGAGTACGCGGAGATGCGCGCGCTGGGGCAGATCGAGCTCACGACCACGCCCTTCTATCACCCCATCTTGCCCCTGTTGGTGGACACCGACAGCGCCCGCGTGGCCCGCCCCGGCCTCTCGCTGCCACAGCGGGCCTTTTGCTACCCGCAAGATGCCAGCGAGCACATCCGGCGCGGGCTCTCTTACTTCGAGGACCGGTTCGGGTACCGGCCCACGGGCATGTGGCCGTCCGAGGAATCGGTCAGCCCGGCAGCCCTCGACCTCATGGCCCGCGAGGGCATCCGCTGGGCCGTATCCGACGAAGGCATCCTGGCGCGCTCGCTCGATCAGCGTCTCGTCAGGGATGCGTCCGGCCGGATCCTGCAGCCGGAGGTCCTGTACCGGCCTTACCAGGTCGACACGCCGTCTGGCCCGCTGGCGATGGTCTTCCGGGACGTGGTGCTCTCCGACCTCATCGGCTTCTCCTATGCCAAGGTGCCCGGCGCCCAGGCGGCGCATGACCTCCATGCGCGCCTGGCGGGAATCGCAGCCGCGTGCCCGCACCCCGACCCCCTCGTGACGATCGCCCTCGACGGCGAGAACTGCTGGGAGCATTACGCCGAGGACGGCTGGGATTTCCTGCGATCCTTCTACGACGGGGTGTCCGCCGATCCCGGCATCCAGCTGGTCACGGTCAGCGATTACCTGGCCAAGCACCCGCCCTCCACCCGCCTCGATGGGATCTTCTCGGGCTCCTGGATCGGCTCGGACTTCACCACGTGGATCGGGGATCCGGTCAAGAACCGCGCCTGGGACCTCCTGGGCCAGGCCCGCGAGACGTACGAGCATCACGTCGGACCGGGCGGCCAGGCGGCCTACGAGGAACTCCTGGCGGCAGAGGGAAGCGACTGGTTCTGGTGGTTCGGCCAGGGCCACGATTCCGGCCAGGACGAGCTTTTCGACCAGCAGTTCCGGCTTCACCTGCGCAATGCCTACGAGCTCATGGGCTCGGTCGTACCTGCCGAACTCCTCGAACCCGTCGCACCGCTTCCAGCCACCCTTGCCCTGCCTGAGCCCGCCAGCGGCACCTACGATCCCTCTGCGGGCCAGACCACGATGCACGCAGCGGCCAGGGCCATCAGCCGGATCGAGTACAAGTCCGACGGCCGGACCGTCGAGTTCGACCTGGAGCTGGCGTCCCAGTTCGGCCTCGATGGTCGTGACGAACTCTTGATCCTGCTGTGCTACCCGGCCCAGACGCGATTCAACTCCCCGATCAACGCCCGCCCGCAGCCCGGCCTGACCGGCGTGACCGCCCGGTTCCTGTACGCACACGAGATCCGTGTCGGGCTGGATCCCCCCCAGGGAGTGCTCTCGGAGGCGCGGGAGGTCTTCACCTGGGACGCGGGGCCGGTTCCGGTCCAGGTCGCCATCGCCAAGACCGCCGTTCACGTCGAGGTTCCGGTGGTCGGCCTCGGCCAGGATCCTGGCCGGACGATCTACTTCGCCGTGGCGGCGATCCGGTCCGGAAACCTCGTGGAGGTCTTGCCTGGTGACCGAATGCTTGCGCTTGCCCTGCCAGTCCTTACGAAACTACACCCGGCACGTCCTTAGGAAGGGTCCCTTGCCGGGGAATAACGAGTAACGGGCCTCGATGAATCCGCACCCTATTTCACAGATCTTGAGCAACCGCCAGCAGCGGTTGTTCAAGGATCTGCTCAAGGCGCTCGGACTCGTCCTCGACCTCGCACTCGGCAACAAGCAACAGCATTCCCTCCGGGTTGCCATCGCCTCGGTGCAGACCGGCGCCATCCTGGGCCTGGCCTCCGAGGAGCTGCGAGACCTTTTCTACGCCGGCCTCCTGCACGATCTCGGCGAAATCTGCCTGTCGGACGAGGATCGCCGGACGATGGCGCTTTCGGGGGTCACGCCCGCACATCTGCGCAACTATCCGGCCGTCGCGGCGGACATCTGCGCCTGGATTCCCTCCCTGGACGGCGCGGCCCAGCTCATCCGGCAACACCGGGAGCGCTTCGACGGCAGCGGGTACCCCGAGGGCCTGCGGGGGGCGCAGATCACCCAGGCAAGCCAGATCCTCGCCCTGGTCAACGAGCTCGACGACCAGGTTTTCCTCACCAGCCCGCGCCTGGACCTCGATCCGCGGGCGCGCTTGCGCGACGTGGCCTGGCGCTGGCGCGGCCGCAAGGTATCCGAGGAAGTCGCCGACGCGTACCTGGAGGTCCAGGAGAAAGGCCCCTGGACGATGTCGGTCTTTGCCGAGACCCAGTGGCGCCAGCTCCACCTCGACGTCGTCGACCTCGCCAAGCTCATCAAGTTCGACGAGCCGAACTTCGTCGAGTCCATCTTGCGCGTCTTCGCGGCCATCATCGACGCCAAGCACGCCTACACTCACGGGCACAGCTGGCGCGTGGCGGCCTTCGCTCGCCTGATCGCACGCCACGCGGGCAGATCCGAGTCCGAGCAGATGAAGATCTACCACGCAGGCCTGCTACACGACGCGGGCAAGGTCGCGATCCCCACCAACATCCTCGACAAGCCCGGCAAGCTCACGGCCGAGGAATGGGCCATCGTCCGGGAGCACCCTCGCAAGAGCGGCCTCATCGTGCGAGCCATCGGCGGTATGGAGGATGTCGCCGAGATCGCGGGCTTCCACCACGAGCGCTGGGACGGAACCGGCTATTTCCAGGGACTGGCAGCAGCAGCCATCCCCTACGGTTCGCGCGTGCTGTCGGTCGCCGACACCTACGACGCCATGTGTTCGGACCGCGCCTACCGGCGGGCGCTGTCCTACGAAGCCGCCTACGAGGAGCTCAACCGTTTCGCGGGCACCATGTACGACGCCGAGGTCGTGGCGGTATTCAACCGGATCTCCAAGGCCGAGTTCGAGGAGATCCAGAACGCCGAGCTCGAGGAGATCCAGCGCGCCATCACCCGGGGCCGGTAGCCGCGGCCTGGGCGGGCACCGGAAAGCCTTGATGGCGTCGTGTAGAATGGAGTCTGGCCCGCTTAGTTCAGTTGGATAGAACGCGACCGTCCTAAGGTTGATGTCGGGGGTTCGAGTCCCTCAGCGGGCGCTCTACCTTTTTCAGCCGAAACGGGTCCCTCAGCGCGATCGCTGCGCTGCGCTGCGGAATCGCGACCCCTTGAAACCGGGAGAACCTCAGGGAGCACCGACGACATCGAGGCCCTTGTCATCCTCGGTGGGGTTCAGCATCTCACGCGCGTCCACCGAGGAAGTCTGATCGACTCCACTCTTGGTCAGATAGACGACCAGGCCGAAGATCGTGGACAAGAAAATCGCGCTCGTCCCGATCGTGCCAAGACCCAAGCCGCCTGCCGAATGGGGCTGTGTCAGGAAATCGCCGATCGATCCACCCAACGGACGCGTCAGGATGTAGGCAATCCAGAAGGAAGCCACGGGATTCCACTTGAATCGGTAGTAGCCGATCGTGATGACCAGGATGCCTGCCGCGAAAATGAGCGCGGAGTTGAGATAGCCCCAGTTGAGCTTCTCGGAAAGGAAATCACCTCCCGAGGTTCCCAGTGCAAAGGTGAACAGGATTGCCGCCCAGTAGAACGCTTCGCGCCTGCGGGTGAATATCGTGTGGATCGACAAGGTCCTTTCGTACCCGTACCAGGTCGCGAAGGTTGCCGCCAGGAGAATCGAGAAGGCGGTGATGTTTACCTGAAGTGGAACATGCATCTGGTCGGCGAAGAAATCGCTGATCAAGGTGCCGACCACGGCGAGCAGCGCCACCGCGAACCAATAAAAGCCAGGAACGTACTTGCGGGTGCGAAACTGAAAGACCAGTGCCACGATCAGTATGCCGCTCATGATGTAGCTGGTGATCACCAGGCCCAGGTGCATGGTCTCGCTCAGGAGATCGGCAGCGGTCTCCCCGATCGTCGTGGCCATGATCTTGATGATCCAGAAGTAGATCGTGATCTCGGGCACCTTGTTCAGGAGCGTCCGGACGATTGCAGCTTCTTCCCCCCCTGGAAGCGGAAAAGCTGAGCCCTGCGGGCCTCCGATCTGGGGCAAGATGAACCCTCCTTTTTCCGCGGCACGCAACGATCCCGGGCGAAACTCGTTCCGTCCCGTCCGATGGTCCAGTCGACCCTCGGGCTGCTCGGCTTGGCGCTCAAGAGCTTATTCACCAAGGCTAGAGCACGTTTGTAGTGTTCTCGTGAACTGTCGCATATTTGCCGCAAATGACCTCGCTGCGAGGACGAAAGCTATCCGGATTTGCCCGTTTGTCCGGTCTCTAGACCTTTTGCAGTTTGAACGGGGCCCTCTGCGCGGTCGCTTCGCTGCGCAACCGGGCCCCGTTTGACTCATCGGGCTCGATCCATTCAAACCGGGAGCACTCTAACCGTTGCGAGGGCCACGTTTCTTCATGCCAAGGTCCTGAAGTGATCCGAAACAACCGCCACTTGCCCTCATAGGGTCGACCTTCGCGAAAGGGAGCGATCGAAACGGCGAACATCCGAGGCTGGCGGGACATGAATTGCCTGGCAGACTCCATTGCGAGCTCATCTGGAGTCGGATTGTCGCAGGATCAACTACCGTTCCGCTCTTGTGATGTTTTATTCGCATCCCGCGAAAGTATGGTTACCTTTTATCGAGCCAGGCGCTACCGGCCAGAATTTTACTGGCTGGTCGTCATTGCGACCACAACCGTGGGTACGACGACTTCCGACATGCTCGATCGCACGTTCAAGCTGGGCTATGTCGGGTCGTCTGCCATGGAACTGGCCCTGGTCATCGGCGTGCTGGCAGCCTGGCTGCTACTACACAGGATCGATCCAAACCGACAAACTTTCCACGCGAACGAACGAAATCGTCTACTGGCTGGCCATCCTGGTCTCGAACACCCTGGGTACCGCGCTAGGTGACTTCACCGCGACGTCGCTTGGACTCGGGTTCGGACGAGGCGCGCTCGTTTTCGGTGGATTGATCGCCCTGGCGGCCGTGCTTTACCTCACGACGCGTATTTCCCGAAGCCTGCTGTTCTGGGCTGCATATGTTCTGACTCGTCCTCTCGGAGCGACGCTCGGAGATACTCTGACCAAGCCGCACGTTCCGGGCGGGCTTGATTTCGGTCGCATCGCATCATCAGGGATTCTTCTGCTCGCCATCGGGGGAATGGTTGCGATGACATCGCTACGACGGGGCCAGCCGTCGAAGGCCTGGTGAGCCATCGCGCGTGGGGCAGGGCCCGTCCCCCCAAGAACCGGCCCCAGTCATCCTCGGGGTCGAGAGACAGGGGCCGGTGGCTTCAGGATAGATCCGGGTTCGTGGCGTTTTCGTGAACTGAAGCCGCCACCGGGTCCCTCTCGATCTTGAACCAGAAGCGCGTGCCGACCTCGGGCTCGGTAGCGAACTCGAGGGTGCTTTCGTGAGCATCCACGATCGCTCGGCTGATCGCCAGGCCCAGTCCCAACCCGGGGCGATCGCCGGACCGAGAAAAGCGATCGAAGAGATGCTGCAGGATGTCCGGGGAGATTCCGGCTCCGTGATCTTCGACCGCGAGGGTGGCCCGGGAGGATTCGGCTCGCGCCGAGAGAACGACCTCCCCGCCGCAGCGGGAATGGTGGGCCGCATTGTCGGCCAGGTTCAGCAGCGCCTGGCGCAGGTGGACCGGATCGCCGAGGCACGACAGCCCTTCGGGAGCGTCGACTCGGAAGCGGATCGAGGGATGGACGAGAGCGAGGCCCGCCGCGACCTCCTCGAGCAGCTCCGCGACGGGCAAGGATTCCCGCCGCATGATCAACCGCCCGGAATCTTGCCGGACCCACAAGAAGAGGTCGCTCACGAGCTGCACCATGCGTTCGTTGGCCTTGCCGATCCGCGTGAGCCGGCGCACGAGATCCTGGATCGCAGGTTCCTCCTTGGCGAGCCCGACGTCCACCTCGGCCTGGACGATGGCCAAAGGCGTCCGCAGCTCGTGCGAAACATCCGCCGTGAAGCGTTTGAGACGCTCGAACGCGGCATCGATCGGAGCACTCGCCCGAGCCGCCAGCCAGAGCCCGCCGCCAATCGACATCCCGAGCATGAGCGGGCTCAAGATCGCCAGGGCGAGCCAGCTCTTGTGCATGAGCTCGCGGTCGAAATGTCTCGACATCGCGACCGCGATGCTCCCGTCCCGGCCGATGCGGGTATAGGTGCGGTACGGTTTCCCGTTAACGGTCGAATCCGAGAAGCCCGCCGGGAGCGGTCCCAGGCGGAAGCGCCCTCCGGTAACCATCAGGCCATCCGCGCCCGCAAGCCTGAAGGCCGCGAGCCGGTATCCACGCGCAACTTCGCGCGTCTCATCCGCGATGGTCTGAAGCCGTTGCGAGACCGGCGCTTCCCTGGGGAGCTCGTCGACCGAAGTCTGAAGCAAGCCTGCCGTGGATACCAAGGTGGCATCGATCTCCCGCATCAAGACGAGGTGAAGGACGAAGATGCCGCAGATTCCGAAAAGCAAGATGCACGCGACCAGGGTCGAGGCATACCAGGCTACCAGCGTAGTGCGTAGACGTCTCAGCACGCCAGCGAGGCCCCGATCTTGTAGCCCCGACCGTGGATCCGCCGAAACTCGGCCAGACCGGCTCCCTCGAGCCTCCTGCGCAGGAGCTTGATGCGCGTATATACGGACCCTGCGCCGGCACTGCAATCAGCCAGCCAGGCAGGGCCTGTGAGCTCCACGATCAGAAATCCCCTCTCGAAAGCCAGTCGATCACGCAGAGTGGGTCTTCTGGCCCCTCCTTGAGGCTCGTGGCCAAGAGGACCGCAGCTTCCGCCAGCAGAACGCCCACATGCGATTATAGGCACAACTGGATTCCGGGTGTTCTCGGGAGGAAATTGGCCAGGCAGACATAACAGTCTTGAGTTCCGATCTCCCAGCAAATATAGTTGAAGAACTTGCACGGATGCACTTTGGCCTTTTCGGGGTGGCCACGGGACCGGACGTGCGAGCGGTTTTCCCTGGTAAAAAGAGGAGGCCACCCCATGGGCACTGCGGGCGTGCCTGCCGCCGCGCAGCAAGCCGCAAGCGGCCCATCGGGCGCTGCGGTCGAAGCCAAGGAAACTCCGCAGCAGACGGCACAAGAAGCCGCCCACGGCGACGTGCAAGCCCAGCAATTGCTGGCCAAGGAGCAAGCCGCCAAGGCTGCCCAGGCAGCTGCCGGCGTGGGTCGGCACGTCAATACCGCTGCCTGATTGCGACGGGGCGCGGAAAGTTTATTGACCCCAAATCCCCCTTACCCGGTGCAGGCTGCGTCCGTAAAGGCGCAGCCTGCACTTCATCAAGCGCGGCTCTCGACCGCAACGTCGCGGCTTGATGGAAACGCCCCCGGGGTGCAGCGCTTGAGTTTGTGACCCTACGCCCTGCTATCCGTTGCTACCGGTGACCGCCATGTGGATCGGTACGGTCACCTGGAGCGTATGGTTCTGCGGATCCGTGGCCGGGAAAGTGATCACGGCGGCAGCCACGTCGTCGGAGGCGATCATCGAGTTGGCGAGGTCGAGCACGACCGCAGCTGGAGGCCCCGAGGTCTTGCTCGTGCCCGGGAGAACCGTGACCACGGGCGAGATGTTGCGCACGACCTCCATGTAGGCCGAGCCGTTGGTTGGATCGAAGAGAGGAGTGCCGGAGTCGTTCTCGTAGAGGATGCTCGCGCTGGCGATCTGCACCGCAGCATTGGCTGGCGGCGTGACCCGTAGAACGAGAGCCACCTTCGAGCCGCTGGGCCAGGAGACGACCGGACTCGAACCCGACGCCAGCGTGATGAGGCCCTCGATGGACGGCGGATCGACCTCCGCGGCGCGCACGCCCTGAGATCCGACGACGGCCCGATAGAAGGGGACCACGATCGTGCCCTTGGTCTCGGGGTTGGCGTAGCTGGCTCCGTAGTTGGGTGGGGTGACGCCGAGCTTGGGATTGACCACCGCGCTGAAGCTGGACGGGCCGACGAAAACCGGAACCGTGGTCTTGACCTCGTCGAAGGAGACCGTGAGCGTATCGTTGCCCAGCGGGAGGCCATCTAGCACGAAATCGCCCGCTGAAAGCGTCGCGCCATCGACCCCGAGAATGACGTTGGGATCGTCCGTGGCGTTGTACTCGCGGGTGGGAAACACGTACTGGCCGTCGGAGGCCAGGGTGACCGCTGCGCCGTCGGTGATGCGAGCCCCGGGCAGGGGGCTGCCATTGGGATCCTGGACATGACCATAAATGGCACCCAGCTGAGACAGCGGGGGAGAAACCGGGATCGTGTCCGGGAGGTCCTCGGGGAACAAGAACGCCGCGTAGCCCTGCTTGTAGACGGACATCTGCGATGAGCAGGCAGCCGTCAACAGGATCATGGATCCAGCCAGGATCCGCGCAGCGAGGCCCGCGGGCCCCAGGCGGCGGCTGGCGTTGCGGTTAAAGGTCGATCGCATCTCGATTACGCTACCCGCCGGCGGCAAATCCCGCGGCCGGAGACGAGGCGGCGGGCGAGGAGGCGACGGAGGAGCCGCTGGTGGACGAAGACCCGGACGCCTCGGTGATGAACTCGAGCTGGAAGTATGCCGTGGGCGGATCCACGCCGTCTGGGCCGACGATGGGCCACCCGTTCTCGTCGCGTCCCGAGAAGGTCACCTTGCCGGTCAGGTACTGAGACCACTGGTCGGTACGAGGGACCGCCACGTTCTGGACCGGATCGGTCGTGAATCCGTTGTCGAAGCCGTACCCCGTCACACCGTTGGTGACCACGGGGATATCGACCTCGCCATTGGCCCCGGTCGTGGCCGAACCGCCGCTGGTGGACCCGGTGGTCCCGCTAGTGGAACCCGAAGTACCGTTGGTCGACGCCACCCCCTTGGGCACGAGGACCGTGATGCCCTGGGTTCGCGCTGGGATCAGTTGCGAACTGATCGTGGCGCCGTCGATGTCGTACCACTGGATGGAGAACGCGGTGATGGTCGACGCTGGCGCGATATCGCCCGGTACGGGCTGGAGCAGGAAACGCGTCACCTGTGGCGAGACGGCGGAGGTGTAGTTGGTGGTAGACGTCGGCATGATCGTCACGGTCGTCGTGGGGTCCTCCACGATCGCCTGCAGGCGCGCTCGGGGGAGGAACGGATTGCCCATGCTGTAGGCCTGGCAGCCCGCCACCGCGCCTACCATGGCCGCGGCCAACAACCCGCGCAACCAGATAGCAGGCCGTTTGGCCCGGATTTCCGGCAGGTGGGGTGATTCGACCATCTCGTTCCTGCTGATCGCCTGGTGCTGGCCTCGCCAGAAATTCCGACCCCGACCGATCGAAATCGGTCCCCGGGACGACAGCCTGAAAGCCAGGCCAGCCGAGTTATACCCAAGCACTCGACCTTCTATCAGGGCTCTTGGACCGGGACATAATGCGCTTTTGCCCGGTGTCACGCTCCTGTGTTGTACGTCACGCCGACACTTTGGGATTATCAGGAATGTGATTTCTTATACTTACACGTCCATCAGGGACTCCGTAATATCGCAGCATCGCACAAGACACCACTGGCCACTCGTCGATAGGTAAGGAAGGTCATCCATGAGGAGACGCCCGAAGGCCGGGCCCGCGCCTAGCGGCTACCAGGAGCCAGGTTCCGGCTCCGGAGCCTACCAGGAGCCCGCAGGGGTACCCCCGGCAGCGGCCGACGAGGAGGAATACAACCAGCGGGCGACCTTTTACTTCTCCGAAGACCAGCTCCTCAAACTCGAGGTTGTCATGCTGCGCCTGCGGACGGAGCAGAGACTCAAGGTCGGTAAGTCCGAGATCATGCGGGCCGCGCTGGACTTCATCCTCGAGGACTACGATCGCAACCGGGAAAACTGCTGGCTAGTGCGCCGGATCACCGGCAGGGGCTAGATCTGGCGGAACGGGTGGGGGAACCCGGCGGGCGCAAGGAAAAGCATCGGGGATCCAGCCCCTTGTCATCTGGATAACAAGGCTTTATAATTCGGCAAAATCTCATCTGCAATTAGAGACCTAGCCAGCAGACACGAAGTAAAGGAGAACGGGATGCTGAAGCGCACGATCATGGTTTCGTTGATGGGCCTCGCCTTGGTCGCCGCGGTGGGCTGCCAGCCCAAGAGCAACAGCTCGAGCGGCACCACCACGCAGTCCGCCACCGAGTCGACCACCACCACGACCGCCACCGGTTCCGAGACCACCCAGTCGGTAGCTACCGATTCGAGCGCCGTGTCAACCGACTCCACGACGACCGGCACCTCGACCGATTCGACCGACGCCACCTCGTCGAACTAGTCGCAGTCTTCGTTTTCCGGGACCCGGCCGCAAGGCCGGGTCCCAGCTTTCCAGGGCCTTTTTGGCTAAGGCTCGTTAAGGGCTCGGCCCAAAGCCGCAAGGCGGAGGTGCTCCTGGTGGATGTCCAGACCGTAAGCAGGCACGACGCGAACTTCCCGCCGCGCCTGCGGGAGATTCCGGGTTGTCCGGTCGCTCTCTACCATCTGGGCCCGTTGCCCAGGTGGGATCGCGTCGTTGCGATCGTCGGCACGCGCCGGTGCACCGCGTATGGGCGACGTATCGCCGCGCAGCTGGCTGCCGATCTCGCGACCCAAGGTGTTCTCGTGCTCTCGGGTCTCGCGTGGGGGATCGATGCCGCCGCACATGCGGGAGCCCTGGCGGCGGACGGTCGTACGGCCGCGATCCTGGCTGGATCTCCCGTGACCGGATTTCCCTCCTCCAACCGCCCCCTCTACGAGCGGATGCTGACCGGCGGCATGGCCGTCATCAGCGAGTATCCGCCTGGCAACGAGGCCTTGCGCTGGCAGTTTCCGGCCCGCAACCGGCTGATTGCCGGGATCGCCCACGCAGTGATCGTCGTCGAGGCTCCCGAGCGCAGTGGCGCCCTGATCACCGCAGAAGATGCCGCCAGGGGCGCCACCGAGGTCATGGTGGTCCCGGGTCCGGCCGATGCCCCGAGCTTCGCGGGCAGCCATGCGCTCTTGCGAGATGGCGCCCGCCTGGTAACCTCAGCAGGCGATGTCCTGGCGGATCTGGGCTGGTCGGCGCAAGATGGCACCCGGCCTGCCGCGACGCAGGAGGCCGGCGATCTCGAGCGCCTGTACCAGGCGATCGACTCCGAGGGCACCAGCGCAGATCAACTCGCCGAGCGCCTCAAGGCGTCGCTCCCGGAGATCATGCGCGAGTTGACCATACTCGAGCTCAAGGGGCGGATCGTGAGTCAACCAGGTGGCATATACGGCCGCAAATGACCATCTCCAACGCGGCGCCAGGCGAAAGTTCTGGATTCGTATCGATCACCGCAGTGAAAAAATCGATTGCTGAGGTATAGTCCCACTCATGTCAAAAACCCTCGTCATCGTCGAATCCCCGGCCAAGGCCAAGACCATCGAGAAGATCCTGGGCAAGGATTTCATGGTCAGGGCCTCCGCCGGGCACGTGCGTGACCTGCCCAAGAAGAGCCTGGGGGTCGACGTGAAGAACGACTTCCACCCGCAGTACGTCGTGATGGAAGAGAAGGAAAAGGTCGTCCACGGCCTCAAGGCCGCGGCCAAGGAGGCCGAGGAGGTCTACCTCGCGCCCGACCCCGATCGCGAGGGGGAGGCGATCGCCTGGCACCTGGCCACGATCTTGCAGGCCCTCAAGGTGCCGATGCGGCGCATCGAGTTCAACGAGATCACCCGGGAAGCCGTCCTGAGGGCGGTCCGCAATCCCCGCGACATCGACATGCAGCGCGTCAACGCGCAGCAAGCTCGCCGGGTGCTCGATCGCCTGGTGGGCTACAAGATCTCGCCGCTCCTCTGGGCCAAGGTCAAGCGGGGCCTGTCCGCGGGACGGGTCCAGAGCGTCGCCGTGCGCATCATCTGCGATCGGGAGGCGGAAATCGAGGCTTTCGTGGCCCAGGAGTACTGGACGATCGAGGCCGAACTCGCCAAGGGCAAGCAGCCTTTCGTCGCGGAGCTGGTCCGGTGGAAGGGCGTCAAGCCGGAGATTTCCGGCGCGGAAAAGGCCCAGGCCATCACCAAGGACCTGGAGGCTGCTTCGTACTCGGTGGCCAAGGTCCAGACCCGCGAGCAGAAGCGGCAGCCTGCCGCTCCGTTCACGACGTCGACGCTCCAGCAGGAGGCCTCGCGGCGCTTCGGCTTTGCCGTCAAGCGCACGATGGCCATCGCCCAGCAGCTCTACGAGGGCCTGGATCTCGGTTCGCAGGGGCACGTCGGTCTGATCACCTACATGCGAACCGACTCCGTCCGGATTGCCGACGAGGCCTACGAGGAATCCACCGCCTACATCCGCGAACGCTACGGGCCCGACTACCTGCCCCCGGCAAGGCGGGTCTACGCCAGCCGCAAGGGCGCCCAGGAAGCCCACGAGGCCATCCGCCCGACGTCGATCCACCGGACGCCCGACAGCCTCAAGGACCACCTGAGCGCAGAGCAGCTCAAGCTCTACCGCGTGATCTGGGAGCGCTTCTGCGCCTCGCAGATGGGCAACGCCCGGCTCGAGGTCACCACGGTCGACATCGCAGCCGCCGAGGGTCTGCTCCGGGCCACCGACACCAAGGTCGTCTTCGCGGGTTACCAGGCGGCCTATCAAGAAACCGCCGAGGAGGATGCCGAGCCCGAGCGGCAGGTCAAGATTCCGCAGCTGGCAGAGGGCGAATCCCTGAATCTCAAGCAGATCCTACCCAAGCAGCATTTCACACAGCCGCCGCCACGTTTTTCCGAGGCCACGCTGGTCAAGACGCTCGAGGAACTTGGCGTCGGCCGGCCATCGACCTACGCTCCGACGATCGCCACGATCCAGGATCGCGAGTACGTCGAGAAGGACGGCAAGGCCTTGAAGCCCACCCAGCTCGGTCGTCGCGTCAACGATCAGCTGGTGCGCCACTTCCCCGACATCGTCGATACCCACTTCACTTCCAAGATGGAGCAGGATCTCGACGAGGTCGAGGAGGGCCATCGAGACTGGGTCACGGTGCTATCTGGTTTCTACCAGCCGTTCATGGAGACCCTGGCCAGGGCCGAGCAGGAGATGCAGGCGATCGCCATTCCCTCCGGCGAGGCCTGTCCCACCTGCGGCAAGCAGCTGCTCATCAAGTCGGGCCGGTTCGGCGACTTCCTGGCCTGCGAGGACTACCCCACCTGCAAGACCACCAAGCCCATCGTCAAGAAACTCGGCATGAAGTGTCTGCGGGAAGGTTGCGAAGGCGAGATCATCGAGAAGCGCACGCGTACCGGCAAGACTTTCTATGGCTGCAACACCTGGCCCGCGTGCGAATGGAAGTCCTGGGGCGAGCCGACGCCCCACAAGTGCCCCAAGTGCCAGACCTACATGACACGCCAGCGCTCCAAGGCCAAGGGCCGCCCCTTCTTGCTCTGTGCCAATCCCGAGTGCAAGAACATCACCAACGTGCCCAGTGCCAAGAAGCCCTTGCCGGGCCAGGAACTCCAGGAGGCCTGAGGTGAGCGCCACGCCTCGGCCCGGGCTCCGCCTGCACGCCTTTGCTGCCGGTGCCTGACGGAAGCCGGCGCCAGGCCCACGTGATCGGCGGCGGGCTGGCCGGGACCGAGGCCGCCTGGCAGCTGGCCGAGCGCGGCATCGCGGTGGTGCTGCACGAGCAGCGGCCCGTCCGCGCGACCCCCGCACACCGCACAGACCATCTGGGCGAGCTGGTCTGCTCCAACTCGCTGGGCTCGGATACCTTCGGCAGCGCCCCGGCCTTGCTCAAGGCCGAAATGCGGCGGTTCGGGTCGCTCGTGCTGGCTGCGGCCGAGCGGGCGCGCGTGCCGGCAGGATCGGCCCTGGCCGTGGACCGGGACGTCTTCTCGGCCGAACTCACGCGGCATCTGGAGGCGCACCCTCGGGTCACGATCGTGCGAGGCGAGGTCACCGAGCTCGCCGGCCCGCTCGTCCTCGCCACGGGGCCTCTCACCAGCGAGGCGCTGGCCGGGCGGCTCCGGGATCTGGTCGGACGGGATCACCTGCACTTCTTCGACGCCGCCGCTCCCGTCGTGAGCCGGGAGTCGCTCGACGAATCCCGGCTCTTTGCTGCCTCGCGGTACGGCAAGGGCGAGGGCGTATACCTCAACGCACCGATGGACAAGGCGGAATACGAGCGCTTCTGGCTGGCCTTGCGCGACGCCGAGAACGCCGTGCTGCACCTCGACCAGGAGCGGAGCGCGACCTTCTTCGAGGGCTGCCTGCCGGTCGAGGTCCTGGCGCGGCGCGGCGAGGACGCGCTGCGCTTCGGTCCGATGAAGCCCGTGGGTCTGGTCGATCCGCGCACCGGCAAGCGCCCCTGGGCGGTCGTGCAGCTCCGCCAGGACAATGTCGCCGGCGATCTCTTCAACCTGGTGGGCTTCCAGACCCAGCTCAAGTGGCCCGAGCAGAAGCGGGTATTCGCCCTCATTCCCGGCCTCGAGCACGCCGAGTTCGCCCGCCTGGGCGTCATGCACCAAAACACCTTCCTGGCGGCACCGTCGTTCCTGGAGCCATCGCTCTGCTGGCGGGAGCAGCCGGACTGGTTCGCCGCCGGCACGCTCATCGGCGTGGAAGGCTACACGGAGGCCGCTGCAACGGGCCTGCTCGCCGGACTCAACCTGGCGCGTGCCCTCTCGGGCCAGGTTCCGGTCGTCCTGCCCCCGACGACGATGCTCGGGGCCCTGGCTCGCTACGTCTCTACCTGCGATCCCGCGGTCTTCCAGCCCATGAACAGCAACTGGGGCCTGTTCGATCCCATCGACCCGCCCGTGCGCGACAAGCGTCAGCGGCACGAGCGGATGGCCGAGCGGGCCCTGGCCGATCTGGACCGAGTCTTGCTCGAGGCCGGCATCGCAGCCGCGGCGCCGGCTTAGAGCGGCACGGCTAGCCCGACAGCTTCTTGGAGACCTGGGTCGTTAGCTCGTCGTAGACCGACTGCGTGGCCTGCTTGACCACCGGATCGTCGAAGTCCTTGACCGCCTTGCCCATGTCGTCGAGGGCCGAGATTGCCTTGGTGCGCTGGGCCTCGCTGGGCGTGCCGGTCGTGGCCAGGATGGACTTGAGTGTGTCCCAGTCCTTGGTGAACCTGGGGCCAGGTCGCCCGAACATGTAGTCGTTGTCGGTCGGGTCGAACTTATCGTCGCTGGCGTGCTGCGCGACCGTCTCGCAAAGGGTGCGCATGAGGTCGGCGATCTGCGTGGACAGTGCCTGGCTGGCGTCGCTGGGCAGGCCCTTGCCGATGGCGCTCGGGTCCTTGTACTTGGCAAAGAGCTGCGCGGCCAGATCGTGGAGCGGGGCCTGGCTGACAGTGACCGGGTTGCCGTTGTCGTTCCAGGACGTGGTGGTCGTCTCCTTGGCGCCGGCGGCCGCGTGGATCTGGTCCGAATCCGCCTTGAGCTGAGCCTGCAACTGCGTCAGCGTGGCACGCTCGCCGCTGGCCTGCTGGGCGAGGGCGCTGGTCTTGTCGTCGAGGCCGTTGAGAAGGGCCTCCGCGCCCGGCTGGGCGTCCGCATCGAGCTCCGTGACGAGCGCCGACGCGGCCTTGAGTGCGGCCTGGGCCCGGGCGACGGTGGCCTCCCGACTGGCCAGCGTCGCATCGCTGGCGGTGGCCTGGGAGAGCATGCCGTCGAGTGGCTGGGTGAGGCGGTCGAACTCCGCGAGGGCGGTCCCGGCAGAAGCCGCGGGGCCGGGCCTGGACGGAGCGCCCGCATGGGACGCGGTACCGGGTCCACCGGCCGGCTTGGCGCCGTCGGTGGGGCCGCGCCCGCCAGACGGCGCGCCAGGGGCGGCGGACGTGCTGGCAGCTGTGCTGGCAGAGGTTTGCGGCAGCGGGCTGAGGCCGGGAAGCGTCACGATGACGTGGACGCTGCGATCGGACGGGTCGTTGTTATCTGCCGCCTTGGCGGGGCCGGGGGCTCCGCAGGCCGTCGTCTTGATCGCCGTCGGCGGGATGTCGATGCCCTTGCTGTGCAGGTAGCTCTGGATGTACCTGGCCGTGGCCGCGGCGCGCTTGCGCGAGAGGCCGAGGTTGTCGAAGTGCTTGTTGCTGCCGAGGTTGCTGGCGTGGCCGCGGACCTCGATCGCGAAGCTGGGATCGGCCAGCAGCTTGACCTGTTGCTCCGGAGTGAGGGTCTTGAGGCTGGCGACCATCGCGTCGAGGGTCCGATCGAGCGCGGCGTGGTCGTCGTTGGCCGGATCCGCGTTGCCGGTGCGGAAGTATGCACGCCCGTCCAGGGTGCGTACCACCTGCGCGCTGCCGGAAGCGGTCGCCCGGGCGATCCGGGTCGAATCGGCCTGGAGGGTCGGCTGGGCGGCCGGAGCCGCGGCCTTGGGCCGAACGGCCGCGACCTGGCTGGGCTGGCTCGAGATCTTGTCGACCAAGTTTCGTTCTCCGGTAGATCCCGCGGGCGAATGAGCTCCTGTAGTTGTTCCCCGAAAGCGGACAAATCGTGCTAGGTCAGCTCGAAGCTCAACTGAGGCTTCATTGTCCCTTATCTTTTTTCAGCTGGTTCGAGGCCCTCTGCGCGGTCGCTTCAGAAGACTTCCTTGACGATGTCACGATCGAGCAGCGCCGCGGCCTCCCGGGCTCGTGCGTGAAAGCCCGCGCTGACGCCGGGAATTTCCCGGAACTGGCTCAACATGTCGATCACCTGGCGCAAGTGACGCACCAGCTGGCCCTCGTCGATACCGCTTCGGGTGATGAGCTCGGACCACGTCGCGCCCTCGGCCCAGGCCTGGGTGAGACCGGCGTATTCGGTGACCAGGTAGATCGGCAGATCGACCCGGTGGCGGGTCTGAAGGTGGAAGAGATCGCGTCCGATGCGGCCGAGACCGCGCACGACCTCGTGCACGGCCGCACCGAATGGCAGCGCGTACCAGGCCTGGCGGCCTCTGGGCGGTTCCGCTACCAGGCAGCTCACGATCGCCGCCATCTCGGTCGGGCTCTTGCCCTCGAGGAAGCCACCGGCCACGCACTCGGCGGCCATCAGCTCGTTCGTCGTGCGGATGTTGGCCAGCGCAATTCCCCGCGCCAGCAGCTCGCGCTCGCGCAGATACCTGGCTTCCACGAGCACCTGTATCAGCGCCTTGAACTCTCGCCAGTGGCTGCTACGGACGGATTCGATGTGCTCGTGTACCTGCGCGATCTCCTGATCGAGTAGCCGCCGCTCGGCAACCCGGTCCTTGCACTCGCGCTGCGCCGCGCAGGTCCCGCAGGGCAGCCGGGCCAGGTCCGCGTTCAGCTGACCGAGCTTGGCGCGGAGTTTCACGAGGTCGGGGGATTCCGCCATCGCCCACTCGATGTCGGCGAGGTCGACCCCGCTCTTTTGCACCTGCAGGTCGAAGTCGAACTCCAGGCCGTCCGGGCGCTTGTGCTGCAGGTACGACAGCGATCGGGCCTTGGCGAGGACGTGCGCCGGCAGCGCCGCGACCGGCCGTCCCTCCGGAACGGTGACCAGGTGCTGGGTGCCGAGCCGCAGCATCGCCGGGAGGCTCGTGAGGACCGAGAAGTGGACGTCACCGCCCCGGGTTTCCTGCTTGGCCAGCAATACCGCCAGCTCGGGCCGGGGGCGGCCCGGAGCGTGGATCAGCAGCCAGCTGCCGATGGGCGCCCGCGCCAGCAGGTCGGTGGCGACGTTTCGCGAAAGGTAGCGCCGCTGAGCCTCGAGGGCCGCCAGGCGCTTGCGGACCGATTCCCAGCGGCCGGCCAGGATCTCGAAGCGATCCAGCCAGTCCGCTCGCAAGACATCCCTGGTTTCAGCCTTGCCAGCATCGCTGGCAGCCGACCCGCCGGAACTCGCCGCCGGAGCCGCGGGCTCGGCTCGGGTGACCGGGCAGGTCGGATCGAAGCGGGAAATCTGCTCGCTCAGGCGATCTCGCTGCTCGTAGAGATGGGCGATCAGCGCGTCATTCTGGAAGCTCGCGAAGCTCTGCTCGACGATCCGCCGCGCAGTCCGGGGCTCGTAGCGATGGGTGAGGTTGACCACCATGTTGTAGTTGAGCGTGAAGCGGCTCCGCAGCGGCTCTACCGCGCCCCTCACCAGGCGAACGACATCCTGTGGCGCATAGCGGTGGCTGGCGAGCACCACCCCGTAGCCGACCTCGTCCATCCCGCGCCGCCCGGCGCGGCCCGTCATCTGGTGGAACTCGCCTACCGTCAGCATCCGCATCCCATCGTCGGAGCGCTTGACGAGGTTGGAGAGCACGACCGTGCGAGCTGGCATGTTGATGCCCGCCGAGAGGGTCTCCGTGGCGAAGACGACCTTGATCAGGCCCCGCTGGAAGAGCTTCTCGATCAGGAGCTTGAGTGGCGGAAGCAGGCCGGCGTGGTGCGGGGCGACGCCCTCGGGCAGGAACTCCATCCAGCGGCGCGATGCGATGGAGCCCATGAGGCCCGGGGTCTGCTGGATCGCCTGATCGATCGCCGCCTGGATCTCCATGGCCTCGTCTTTGGTCGTGAGCTCCAGATCGGCTTGAACGAGGTCCCGGGTGTGATCTTCACAACCCTGGCGGCTGAACACGAAGTAGATCGCCGGCAGCATCCGCTTGAGCCTGAGCCCACGCACCACGGACACGGGATCCGGGGCATCGATCCAGCCCTCGCGGGCGAAGTTGCGGCCGCCCGAGAACGTCCGCGGGCGCCGCTCCTCCGCATTCCCCCGGAAGGCGCGCAGCGCCAGGCGGCCCTTGTCGTCGAAGAGCCGGGTGATGCCGGGCAACGCCACGTAGGCCTCGAGCGGCACCGGGCGCTCGGCGTGGAAGACCACGGCCATCGGTCGGTGGACCGAGGAGACCCAGGCAGCCAGCTCGTCGGCGTTCGAGATCGTGGCCGACAGGGCAACCACCAGGGTCGCCTTGCCCAGGAAGACGATCGTCTCCTCCCAGACCGTCCCGCGGCCCTCGGCGGCGATGTAGTGCGCTTCGTCGAGGATGACGTGCGAGACGTCGGCCACGCGGTCGGGGTCCGCCTGCAAGATATTGCGCAGGATCTCGGTGGTCATGATGAGGATCGGCGCATCGGGATCGATGACCACGTCGCCTGTCATCAGGCCGACCTGGTCGCCGAGCTGCGCCTTGAGATCGCGGTACTTCTGGTTGGAAAGCGCCTTGAGCGGCGTGGTGTAGACGCAGCGGCTGCCGGACGCCAGCGCGGCGTGGACGGCGTACTCGGCGATCACGGTCTTGCCGGATCCAGTTGGCGCTGAAACCAGCACGGATCGTCCTGCGGCGAGGTGACCGATGGCCTCGACCTGGAACTCGTCGAGAGCGAAAGGTTGAGAGGCGACGAACTCCGCGACGCCGTCCGTCGCGGGCCTCTCAGGAATCTGCATGACGCGCCGATCCTATCACGCCAGCAGAACGGCCGCTTGCGGGCGCCTCGGGGCCGGGGTGGGGGCGATTCGCGGGGTGCTATACTCGGCTGCCATGTGGTCGACCGAGCGCAAGCTTCGCGTGCAGGGGTACGAGCGGATCGCCGGCGTGGACGAGGCCGGGCGGGGGCCGCTCGCGGGTCCCGTGGTGGCCGCCGCCGTGGTGCTGCCCGGGATCTCGGATCGCAGCTACCGGACGGCACGGCGGGCCCTGGCCGGGCTCGACGACAGCAAGAAGCTGACTCCGGCGGTCAGGGCGAAGCTGGCCGAGAAGATCGTCCGACACGCGATCGCCTGGGGCATCGGCGAGGCCGGCGTGGCCGAGATCGACCGGGTCAACATCCTGAACGCGAGCTTCCTGGCGATGCGAACGGCGCTGGCCAACATGGCGATAGCCTTCCCGCCCGGGGTCGTGGACCTGGTGATCGTCGACGGCCACCTGCCGATCCGAGAAGTCACCCTGCCACAGCGTGCGATCATCGGGGGGGATGCCCGGTGCGCGGCGATCGCCGCGGCCTCGATCCTCGCCAAGGTTCACCGCGACAAGGTGATGGACGCCCTGCACCGGGAGCACCCCGCCTATGGCTTCGATCGCCATAAAGGCTACCCCACGCCCGAGCACCGCGAGATCCTCGCCCGCCTCGGGCCCTGTCCGGCCCACCGCCAGAGCTACCGGCCGGTCCAGGAGGCCGCGGCCGCGCGACCGGTTCCGGCCGAGCCTGAAGCTGGCTCGAATCCGCATACCTGCTAGCATCAAAAGATGAACTCTCGCAAACGTGCCATCACGGTCCTCGGCGTCCCCCTCGATCTCGGAGCCGGGCATCGCGGCGTCGACATGGCCACCCGATCGCTTCGCATCGCCGGTCTGGATGCCAAGCTTGCGAAGATCGGATGGGACGTCTGCGACGCGGGCGACGTCGCCGCGCCCATTCCCGAGACGCTGGCCGTGACCGAGGCCCGGCTCAAGTTCCTCGCGCCGATCCTCGCGACCTGCGAAGCGACGCTGGCCGGGGCCCGGGATATCGTGAGGTCGGGGCGCTTCCCGCTCTTTCTGGGCGGCGATCACAGCATTGCCATGGGAAGCGTCGCGGCGGTCGCCGAACCCCTGGTCACGGCGGGCAAGCGTCTGGGACTCATCTGGTTCGATGCCCACGGCGACTTCAACACCCCCGAAACCAGCCACAGCGCCAATATCCATGGGATGCCGCTGGCCGTGTGCTTGGGCCTGGGCGACTCGCGCCTGGTCGAGCTCGGGGGGTTCTGGCCCAAGGTGCGGCCGGAGGACACGGTGCTGGTCGGAGCGCGCGACCTCGACAGCGGCGAGCGAAAGCTGATCCGGCAGTCGGGCGTCCATGTGTTCACGATGCGGGACATCGACGAGTTCGGGATCAAGGAGATCGTGTCACGAGCGATCGCCCTGGCGACCGCCCACACGGACGCCTTGCACGTGAGCCTGGATGTCGACTTCGTGGATCCGGAGGTTGCGCCCGGGGTGGGAAGTCGCGTCATCGGCGGCGCGAATTACCGGGAGGCGCACCTGGCCATGGAGCTCGTCGCCGACAGCGGCAAGCTGACGAGCCTGGACGTGGTCGAGGTCAATCCGGTCTTCGACGACAACAACCGGACCTCGCTCCTTGCCGTCGAGTTGATCTTGTCAGCACTGGGCAAGCGCATTCTCTAGACCTTTTGCAGTTTGAACGGGGCCCTCTGCGCGGTCGCTTCGCTGCGCAACCGGGCCCCGTTTGACTCATCGGGCTCGATCCATTCAAACCGGGAGCACTCTAAGCCCTTTGCAGTTTGAACGGGGCCCTCTGCGCGGTCGCTTCGCTGCGCAACCGGGCCCCGTTTGACTCATCGGGCTCGATCCATTCAAACCGGGAGCACTCTAG
>JAJXWQ010000049.1 GCA_021781555.1 bacterium | reverse complement strand
TTCCGATCTCGAAGTGGCCGGGCTGGATCAGGCACTGCGACAGGATGTGCTCGGCTCCCCGGCCCTGGTGCGTGGGGATCACGTGGCGGTAGCCATAGATGGTCTGGACCGCCTCTTCGAGGTGGTAGAAGTTGCGGCTCCCGGCGTAGGCCTCGTCACCCAGCATCAGGCCAGCCCACTGGTTATCGCTCATGGCGCTGGTGCCCGAGTCCGTCAGCAGGTCGATGTAGACATCGGCGCTGCGGAGCTGGAATGTATTGAAGCCCGCCTCGCGAATGGCGCGCTCGCGGTATGCGCGGGTGGTCGTGGTGATGGGCTCCACGACCTTGATACGGAAGGGCTCGGCCCAGGAACGTTTTGCCATTGATCGACTACCTTTCGACAAGAGCATGCCGTGCGTCGCAAGCCACGGCGACGATGAGGTGGAAGAGGGGGAAGGAAAAACCCGGAGAGAACCTGCACCGGGAACGGGAGGCTGCTGGCCTCCCGAAGCTCTATACGTGCGCCAGGTCCGCTGTTTCTGGCGCGATCGGCTCGAAGCGGGCCGTGAAATGACGCAAGAAGGGCGGCTGCTCGACGATCCGCACGCCGCGGATCTCGTGACGCCGGGCATGCAGATCGGCCAGCACCTCGACCACGTAGTCCACGTGGCTCTGGGTGTAGACGCGGCGTGGGAAGGCCATCCGCACGAGCTCGTTCTGGGCGAAGACTTCCTTGCCGTCAGGGCCGACGTGGGCGAACATCACGCTCCCGATCTCGACGGTGCGGATCCCGCCCTCGATGTACAGGGCGCACGCCAGGGCGTGGCCCGGATACTGAGACTGCGGCACGTGGGGCAGGAAGGCCTTGGCGTCGAGGTAGACCGCGTGGCCGCCCGGCGGAAGGAGCAAGGGAACCCCCGCTTGCTGGAGAGCTTCGGCCAGGTAGGCGATCGACCGCACCCGATACTGCAGGTAGTTCTCGTCCGTCACTTCCTCGAGCCCCTGGGCCAGGGCCTCGAGATCGCGCCCGGCCATCCCGCCGTAGGTCGGGAAGCCCTCGGTGAGGATGAGCAGGTTGCGAGCCTTGGCGGCCAGCTCGGAATCGTTGACCGCCAGGAATCCCCCCATGTTGACCAGGCCGTCCTTCTTGGCGCTCATCCAGCAGCCGTCCGCAAGGCGGAACATCTCGCGGGCGATGTCCCGCACCGAGCGATCCTGCTGACCGGGCTCCCGGGTCTTGATGAAGTAGGCGTTCTCGGCGAACCGCGCACAATCGAGGAAGAGCGGGATCCCGTAACGATCGGCGATCTTGCGCGCACCGCGGATGTTCTCGAGCGAGACCGGCTGGCCACCCGCCGTGTTGTTCGTGACGGTCAAGATGATGAGCGGAACGTTCTCCACGCCGACCTCCGCGATGCTGCGCTCGAGGAAGTCGAGGTCGATGTTCCCCTTGAACGGGAGGATCGTCGAAGGGACCTGGGCCTCCCGGGGAAGCAGGTCGCGAGCAGTGGCCCCCGAGTACTCGATATTGGCGCGGGTGGTGTCGAAGTGGGAATTGGCCAGGAACACCTTGCCAGGTCCCGCGAGGATCGAAAAGAGGATGCGCTCGGCCGCACGGCCCTGGTGGGTAGGCAGGACGTACTTGAGCCCCGTGAGGTCGCGCACGACCCTCTCGAGGCGGTAGAAACTGCGCGAGCCCGCATAGGACTCGTCACCCTGCATCAGGGCGCCCCACTGGGCTGCCGACATCGCCCCCGTGCCGCTGTCGGTCAAAAGGTCGATGAGGACGTCGTCCGCCTCGACGGCAAACAGGTTGTATCCGGCCTTCTCCAGGACCCGCAGGCGCTCCTGGCGGGTCGCGAGCTTGATGGGCTCGACGGCCTTGATGCGAAACGGTTCATATATCGTCTTGAGCTGCACGACGAATAGACTCCCATGACCTCTTCATCGAGGTTTCCCGGCGTGCGGGCGAACATAAAACGCGCGGACGTGTGCATCCAGCATAAACGCGATCCAGTTTCCTCGCCATCCCAGGGGCCGGCATCCGAGAAAGATCCCTGGCACCGGGCTCTCCACATCGACCCGCTCCGCAGGGCGCCTGCTGGCGCGCTTGGCCGAGTAGGTCCGTTTGCCGGTAGAATCGGAGTGCGGCGTGAGGAGGCCGATTCCACCGTGTCAGCCATGGCCCACGAGAACCCGGATGGGTCCGGAGCGATCGAGATCGAACTCCACCCGCCCTACGCCACGATGCTCGAGCTCTACCGCGACTCCGACCGGAATCTCGAGATCGTGCTCGACCGCTACGCCGCCGAGGGCATCAAGCCCACCTGCCAGCGCGGCTGCGCCGCGTGCTGCCACCAGCTCGTGATGGCAACGGCAGCCGAGGCCGGGATCGCCGCCGGACACCTGCTTGAGCTTCCGGATGGCGATCGCCAGAGCCTGGACGCCCGGCTCGCGCTCTGGCTGGAGGACACAGCCGATCTCCGGCGCCGGCTCCAGGAATCCGCCGATGGCGATCTCGAGGCCGTGACCGAGGAGCTGGCGGCCGCGTACTGGCAACGCAGGATCGCCTGCCCGTTTCTGGCCGAGGGCAACTGCGCCATCTACGCCGTGCGACCGCTGGCCTGCCGCCACCACTTTTCGGTGAGCGAACCCGACCTTTGCCGGCTTGCCCCCGATGGAGTCGTGGAGCGCATGGTCGCGGTCGAGGAGGCTTTCTTCGCCAGCCAGGACGCCATCTTCGAGGAACAGGCCGAGATCGGGATATTTCCCGAGCTCGTCTGGTTGCTGTCCGCTCGCGAGCCGGGCCCCGTTTGACGCCTTCGGCCCGACGCCTTCGCCGCGAAGCTGCCCCGGCCCCCTGAAACTCGCTGCCTGAACGGTTTTGCCCCCCTGCAAGCGGGGCACACTGGATCACGTTATGATTGCCCGCAAACGAGCCGGGATTTTCCTGGCCGTGCTGCTCGGGTCCGGTTGCCAGGTGCACCCCGGAGGCGCCAGGGTGGTGAACCTGCGCTTCTCGGGCTATGCCGGGAACCCGGCCGAGACGGACCTGATGGCCAAGCTGGTGACGGAATTCAACCGCAGCCATCCCGGCATCCATGTCGGGTACGAACCCGTTCCCAGCCAGTATGACTCGAAGCTGCTGGCCATGCTGGCCAGCCACGCTGCCCCCGACGTGTTCTACCTGGATGCCGCGCAGTTCGAGCCACTCTGGCGCAAGCACGTCCTCGAACCGCTCGATGCCTTCGTGGCTCGTTCGCGCACCACCCGGCGACACGACTTCGTCGGTTCCCTGGTCCGGGCGTTCTCCGCCAAGGGGCACCTCTACGGCATCCCGAAGGACTTCAACACCCTGGCGCTCTTCTACAACAAGACGCTTTTCGACCGGGCCCAGCAGCCCTATCCGGACGCCACCTGGACCCTGGCAAGGCTGCGCCGGGCAGCGATCGCCCTCACCCGGCCGCAGGCCCGTCCGCCGCAGTACGGATTCGCCCTCACGGACGGCGATCCGGACCGCTACATACCGATTGCCCGGGAGTTCGGGGCCGCCCTGTTCGACGCCCGCGGCGACTGCACGATCGCCAGTCCCGCGGGCATCGGAGCCCTCAGCTGGTATGCCGGCCTGGCCGGCAAGGACGGCTGCGCGGTCTACCCCTCCGAGGTGGGAAGCAGCTGGACCGGCGATGTGTTCGGCCGCCAGCAAGCCGCGATGGTCTTCGAGGGCGGCTGGCTCATCCCTTACCTCGCCCGGGCGTATCCCGGCGTCCGCTACGGCACGACAGAGCTCCCGGCCGGACCCGCAGGGCGAAGCAACTTCCTGTTCACCGTCGCCTACGCGATGCCCAAGGCCTGCCGCCACAAAGCCGCGGCCTGGAAACTCATCTCCTACCTGACCAGCTCCGCAGCCGAGGCACAGGTGACCTTCGCGGTGCCCAGCCGCAAGGCTGCAAGCGCCCGGTACGCCGAGCAACATCCCAGGTATCGGGCGATCCTGGCCGGAGCCCGGTACGCTCGGCCCTTCGCCTTCGGCCCGGAGGGCGGCCGCGTCGTCGATCGCCTCGGCGAGGCGGTCCAGAAGGTCTTCCTGGGAGCCAGCTCCCCGCGGCGGGCGCTCCTTGCGGCGGCAGCTGGGATCGCTGCGATCGGCGGCCAGTGATGGTGCGAAAGAGCGTGCCAGGCGAGACCCTGGCGGCCTACACGTTCCTGGCCCCCTTCCTGGCCCTGCTCGGAATCTTCGCCCTGTGGCCCCTCGGGCAGGCCTTCTGGCTGTCGTTCCATGCCTTTGACCTGTTCTCCCCGCCGCGGTGGATCGGCCTGGCGAACTACCGCCGCCTGCTGACGCAGGGCGATTTCTGGATCAGCATCAAGAACACCTTCGTCTACACGGGGGTCGTGGTGAGCGCGCAGACGGCGCTGGCACTCGGCCTCGCCCTGCTCATGGACCAACAGCTCCGCGGCAAGACCTTCTTTCGCGTGGCCTTCTTCCTCCCCTCGGTCACGAGTTCCGTCGCCATCGCGCTGATCTTCACGTTCTTGTTCGTCAAGACCGGGTTCCTCAACGCGGCGCTGGCCTGGCTCCACCTGGACGTCGTCTTGCGCGGGTTCGGGCTACAGACGCCGGTTGACTGGCTGGGAAACCCACGCACGGCCCTGTGGGCGATCATGGCTCAGAACGTCTGGTCCACGGCGGGCTTCTTCATGATCGTCTTCCTGGCCGGTCTCCAGGCCATCCCCGAGACCCTCTTCGAGGCCGCTCGGGTGGATGGCGCCTCCCGCCGCCAGCTCCTCTGGCACGTGACGCTGCCGCAGCTGCGCCCGACGCTCTTCTTCGTGGTCACGATGGGGATGATCGGCTGCTTCCAGGTCTTCGACCAGGTCTACGTGATGACCGACGGTGGCCCCCTCAAGGCGACCCTCACGACGGCCTACCTGGTCTACAAGGAGGCCTTCGTCAACTTCAACATGGGCTATGCCTGCGCCATCGCCTTCGTCCTCGCCACGATCATCTTTGCCTGCACCATGGTGCAAAAGCGCCTCCTTGGGGAGTGACTCTTTGGGTTGCGAAGCCCCGATCCCGCGACCGCCGATCCCGAGGGATCCTGGACGCTGGCTACTGTATGTCGTCCTGGCGGCCTTCACACTCTTCTCGGTCTTCCCCTTCGTCTTCAGCGTCCTGACCAGCCTCAAGGGCCAGGCCTTCGCCCCCGGCTTGCTGCCGCATCCGGCCACCCTCGAGCACTACCGGGAGCTGATGACCGCATCCCCGCTCTTCTTGCGCTGGGTACTCAACAGCCTCGTCGTGGCCACCGTTTCGGTCATCGTGCTGGCAGTCCTCAGCCTGCTGGGAGGCTACGCCCTGGCTCGCATCCCCTTCCTGGGGCGCCAGGCCGTGTTCATCCTCATGCTGGCCTCGCTGATGATCCCGGGGCAGGTCCTGTGGATCCCCAACTACGCCACGCTGTCGGAGCTCGGGTGGATCAACACCTGGTGGGCCCTCATCCCCGGCCTCGTGGGAAGCCTCACGTCCGGAACCTTCCTGGTGAGCCAGTTTCTCAAGGGGCTGCCGGAAGAGCTCGAAGAAGCCGCCAAGCTCGACGGGCTGTCGCGGTTCGGGACCTTCTGGCGCATCGTGCTGCCGCTGGCGGGCCCGGCGATCGCCTCCGTGTCGATCACCGGCTTCATGGCGAGCTGGAACATGTTCGCCTGGCCTGTGATCGTCCTCGACTCTCCCAGCCTCTTCACGCTGCCGGTCGGCCTGAACTTCTTCAAGGGTCTCCACGTGACCCGGTGGACGCTGATCATGGCGGGATCGATGTTCAACACGATCCCTGTCTTGCTAGTCTTCATCTTCTTCCAGCGGTATTTCATCAAGGGAATCGCCATGGCCGGGATGAAGGAGTAGCCGGAAAGAGTGGACGACTGGTACAGGACCGCGGTGATCTACGAGGTCCGCGTGCGATCCTTCGCGGATGCCGACTCGGACGGCAACGGCGACTTCGCGGGGCTGACGTCGCGCCTCGATTACCTGCAGAGCCTCGGCGTGACGGCCCTTTGGCTCCTGCCCTTCTACCCCTCGCCGCTGCGCGACGATGGCTACGATATCGCCGATTACCGATCGGTGCATCCGGATTGCGGCACGCTCGACGACTTCCAGCGCTTCCTCGAGGCCGCGCACGCCCGGGATCTACGCGTCATCACCGAGCTCGTGCTGAACCACACCTCGGATCAGCATCCCTGGTTCCAGAGGGCGCGGCACGCGCAAAGGGGCAGCCCGGAGCGCGACTGGTACCTCTGGAGCGACGCCGCGGACGGGCTGGCCGGAGCCCGCGTCATCTTTCGCGACTTCGAGCGCTCCAACTGGAGCTGGGACCCGGTCGCCGAGCAGTTCTTCTTCCACCGCTTCTATTCGAGCCAGCCCGACCTCAATTACGACCACCCGGCCGTGCGCGAGGCGATCCTGGACGTGACCGACTTCTGGCTGCAGCTCGGGGTCGATGGCCTGCGGCTGGACGCGGTGCCCTATCTCTTCAAGCGGGAGGGCACGACCTGCGAGAGCTTGCCCGAGACCCACCGGTTCCTCAGGGAGCTCCGCGCTCACGTCGATTCGCGCTTCGCCGGCCGGATGCTCCTGGCCGAGGCCAACCAGTGCACCGAGCAGACCCTCGCCTACTTCGGAGCGGGCGACGAGTGCCACATGGCGTTCAACTTTCCCCTCATGCCGAGGCTCTACCTGGCGCTCGAACGGGAGTGCGCCGAGCCCATCACCGAGGTCCTGGCGCAGCTGCCGGACCTCCCCCCGGGCTGCCAGTGGGCGACCTTCCTGCGCAACCACGACGAGCTCTCCCTCGAGATGGTGAGCGACGCGGAGCGCCAGGAGCTGTGGCGCCACTGGGCCCCGGACCCCCGAGCCCGCATCAACCTCGGCATCCGCCGGCGCCTGGCCCCCCTCCTGGGGGGAGATCGGCGCCGGATCGAACTCCTGAATGTCCTGCTCCTGACCCTGCCGGGCACCCCTGTGCTTTATTACGGCGACGAGATCGCGATGGGCGACAACCTCTACCTGCCCGATCGTCATGGCGTCCGGACCCCCATGCAGTGGAGCGGGACGCGCAATGCGGGATTCTCGGCCTGCGACCCCCAGAGTCTGGCGCTGCCCGTGGTCGTCAGCCCCGACTACCACTACATGGGCACGAACGTCGAGGCTCAGGATCGCCAGCCGGGATCGCTGCTCAACTGGACGCGCAGGTTTCTCGCGGCTCGCAAGCGCCACGCGGCCCTCTTCGGCCGCGGCGCGCTCCGCATCCTTCCAGGTGGCGACCCGGGGGTCCTCGCGTTTCTCCGCCTGCACGACTCCCGGCGGGTCCTGGTCCTGGCCAATCTGGCCGCCTCGTCGCGGCTCGCCAGCGTCGACACGAGTGCCATCGTCCAGCCCCCCGGTGCCGCCTCGCCCGTCCGGCTCCGCGATCTGCTATCCGGCCACGAGCTCACGCTGGCCGGCCCTACCCTGCAAGCGATCCTCGAGCCGCACGCGGCGCTGGTCCTTCTGGTCGCGTCCTGACCCGCCGGGCATCGTGGATTTTTGTAGTGTGAACGGGTCCCTCTGCGCGGTCGCCGCGCTGCGCAACCGGGCCTCGTTTGACTCCTTTGGCCCGCTGCTTACCAGAACTTTTTGAGCTCCGACGGGTCCCTCTGCGCGGTCGCTGCGCTGCGCGGGATCACCACCAGGGCGTCGGCGACCGCGCGCTCGGCTCCGTCGGACGGCCGATTGAGGACCGTCCCCTGGGCCCAGATCGTCGTCGAGCCGCCGCCATCGAGGTTCATCGCTTGCGCGACGCCGCGGTCGACCATGAAATCGGCCAGCTCGGGAAGCGTCATGCCAACGCTCCGCGCCTGGCCGCCTTCGACCCCGACGATCACGATCGTGCCATCGGGCCTGACGCCGATCGCCGTCCGCGGGTTGCGCCCGCGCAGGATGTCGTCGGGGAAGTGCTCGTGCTCTACGTCCACCCTGCCGTCCCGGACGAGGATGGGCCCGCCGCCCACCACATCCGGCCGGTCGCCCCAGAACGCGCCGAGATTCTCGTGCAGCACGATGCGATCGCCACGGTGCACCCGGGCTTCGAGCCACCGCCCGTAGGCTCCGGTTCCGGCCAGCACGAAGCCGCCCGGCGGAATGCCAAGGTCCCCACTCCCCACGCCCAGCACCCTGCCCCCGGCAGCCACCGCCACCTCGAAGCTCCCCGCTTGCCGGCCCAGGCGCGTGCGATCGCCCCAGGCCGGGGTGTAGAGCATCAGGGCGTCCTCTTGCCGTGGAAAGTTCAGGAAGTCGATCTCGGCACTCTCCCGATCGGCCAGCTCGACCCACGGCTGGACCTCGACCCGGGAGATCCGGGGCGCGCCCGGCCACAGCGCGATGGCGGCCCGACCGAAGAGCGGTCCCGCTATCGGCTTGCCGCCGACCTCCAGCAGCCCGACCGGCAGACGGTCGCTCCAGCTGAAATACCCCCCGTTGACAGCTGCCACGGCACCGGACGCGCTCGCCATCGCGCTCACGGGCGCCAGCATCGGGCCCGGCCCGACTGCGGCTGGCCGCGACAGGCCGGCGAAATCGGAGAGCAAACCAAACAGGCCTGCGATCCACCCCCGATCGCCGCCGGCCGGCGTCCCGGCCGGGAGCTCAAAGGCCGCAATCGGCGCCACACGCCCGCTACCCGGCCTCACCGTGACAGCCCAGGCCGCCTCCGGCCCGGCCGGCGTCCCCATCCGGAAAGAATGCAAGGCGATGCCGGGGGCCAGGCTCCGGGAGGATTCGCGTGAGAAGATCTTGTCGAACACCACCTCGAGGCCACCCGGCCGATCGTCCACCGTGGCCGGCATCTCGTAATCCCATGGCATCCGGAGCTCCAGGCCGGTCGTGGCCTGGCTGACGAGAACCTGCGGGAGGAGCCGATCGCCCGTGGGGTGCGCGCCGAGCAGGCGCGCATCCGCCGTCGCCCCGGGAATCGTCAGCTCCCAGCTCCCTGCGCTCGCGCTGGCGATCGCGAGGGCTGGTCCGGAGGATAGACCGATGAACGCCCGCAACCGGGTCGGATCCCCCGAGGCGGCCAGCGTCGTCAACCGAATGCAGGATACGTCGGGCCCCGGTGGGAACGCAGCTCCAGCGAAGACCGGCGAGCCTGGCGCCGTTCCTCCCGACCCGAGCGGCACGCGGGTAGCGTGGGGAGTCTGCGCGGACCGAGCAAGGGAGGGACTGGCCAACACGGCCGCCGCCGCAGGAGAAGGCGGGGGCAGCGCGGCCAGCACCGGGTTCAGCGAGTCAAGCCGGGCACCGGCGCCGCCGGATCGCCTGCCTGCCCCTCGACCTGGGAACGGCCGATCGCAGCGCCGACGGCGACGAGCTTGCGTTCGAGATCCTCGTAGCCGCGGTCGATGTGGTGAACTCCCGAGATGATGGTATGCCCGCGAGCGGCCAGACCGGCCAGTACCAGCGCAGCACCGGCCCGCAGGTCGGTGGCGCGAACCTCGGCCCCGGATAGCCTGTCCACGCCCTGGACCACGGCCACATTGCCTTCGGTCTTGATGTTGGCTCCCATCCGCAGGAGCTCGTCGACGTGCAGGAAGCGGTTCTCGAAGACCGTCTCGGAGATCACGGCCGTTCCCTCGGAAACGGCCAGCAAGGCCATGATCTGGGCCTGCAGATCCGTCGGGAACCCGGGGAAAGGCATCGTGCGCACGTCGGCCGCCTTGAGGCGCTCGGGGGCCTGGATCCGCAGAACATCGCCATCAAGAGCAGTAAGGATCGCCCCCATCTCCTGGAGTTTGCCGATGAGCGCCGCCAGGTGCTCGGGCCGCACGCCTGAAAGGGTCAGGTCGCCGCCCGTGATGGCTCCGGCGATCAGGAAGGTCCCCGCCTCGACGCGGTCCGGGATGCAGGAGAATTCGCCCCCCTCGAGGCGCGGCCTGCCGTGGATCGTGATCTGCTCGGTTCCCGCACCCTCGACGCGGGCGCCCATGGCGATCAGGAAGTCGGCGAGGTCCGCGATCTCGGGCTCCTGCGCGCAGTTGTCGATCGTCGTCGTGCCTTCGGCAAGGGTGGCCGCCATCATGATGGTCTCGGTGGCCCCGACCGAAGGGTAATCGAGATAGACCGGTGCCCCGACCAGCTGATCGGCCGAAGCCTCGACGTAACCGTGCTCGATGGTGACCTTGGCTCCCAGGCTACGCAGCCCCTTGAGGTGAAGATCCACCGGACGCGATCCGATGGCGCAGCCGCCAGGCAGCGGAATGCGCGCTTGCCCGAGGCGGGCCAGGACCGGCCCGAGAACGAAGAACGAAGCCCGCATGCGGGTAACCAGGTCGTAGGGAGTCGTGAAATCCGTCAGGGAACTGGCATCCAGCCGCAAAGCGCCGTCCGCGGCAATTTCGACCTTCATGCCCAGCGAGGCCAGGACCTCTGTCATCACGTGAATGTCGACCAGCCTGGGGACGTTGCGCAGCACGGTGGGCTCGGAGGCCAGCAACGATCCTGCAAGAAGGGCCAGAGCGGCATTCTTGGCTCCACTGATCGGGATCGTTCCGGTCAACGGACGGCCGCCGTCGATGATCAGCCTATCCACGACCCAGATCCTCCGTGCCGACGGGCCCAGGGCCCGAGTTTCCGATCCATCCGCCCGCTCTTTCTTGGCAAGGGCCCGTTCCTGATTCGACGTGGCCCTGCGGCGGCCATTCATCTGACATCCTACACGGGAGGCCCCGCCGAGATGTCACGGGTTTGTCACGCCCATCTACCCCTTAGCGTCCGACTTGCGGCCGCATCGCGCCGTGATCAGCCGCACGCTCCTCGAAACCGGCAAATGGCTCTTGCGCGCAGTCTTGCCGTGTCGACCGGCGTCAGGCTGCTGATTGCAGCTTACCATCGGTTCTTTGCGCCAAAATTGCGCAAATAAGATGAAGTTCTTAGGCTCGGAGAAGCTTCCTAGCCCCGGATGTTGAGGCGGGGGGCGCCCTTCTTCTTTTCTTCGATCCGCAACAGGACATCTTCGGCGCGCAACCCAGGAACCTCCGCACGCACCCAGTATTTGCCCGGGGCGTCGATCTTGAGGTTCTCGAAGGTCGTCCGGAATCCCATCCCACCGCCATCGGCATCCAGGCGGACCGCCTCGTGGCTGTAGTCGATGATCTTTTGCTTCTTGTCGCCGGACAGGAACGTGTGACGGCACGAGTACTGGCCCGGCTTGAGGTCGTAGCAGCAGCTCAGGATGGCGAACTTGAGCGTGATGGGAAATTGCTCGGCGATCACGCGATGGATCGGATGGATGAAGAGCTGCTTGTTGTTCGAGACATCGATCTCGACGGCCTCGAACAGGACGGTCTGGACTGTGGGCATGACTGCGGTCACCTCGGGTTGCGGGATCTAGCTCGGGACCCTCTATTATACGGGAGCCTCCCGGCCCGCAGCGGGAGCTCGGCCGGAGACGGCCTGGCGACTGAACTCTCGGCCAGAACGTTCCCTTGCCCAGACCGTGGATGCGTGGTAGGATGACCAGGTTTTGGATGCACCCTGCATCGTCAGGGCATTTCACACGCTGGTGGATCGAAGAGGGGCGCCCGGTTTCTGGCCAGGCCGGATCTGGGCCCTCGACGAGTCGAAGCCGGCGGAGGATCACGCAAAGAAGTTCTCGCACCTCGCGAGTGCTTTCCATCAGGAGGTACCTGTTCATGCCGGTCGTCGCCATGAAGTCGCTTCTCGAAGCGGGCGTCCATTTCGGCCACCAGACACGCCGCTGGAATCCCAAGATGCGCCCGTACATCCACGGAGAGCGCAACGGCATCTACATCATCGACCTGCAGAAGACATCCCGGTACCTGGACCAGGCCTATAACTTCGTCCGCGGTTCGGTGCTCGAGGGTCGCCAGATCGTGTTCGTCGGCACCAAGAAGCAGGCTCAAGAGGCGGTCCAGGAAGAAGCCGAGCGCTGCAACATGCACTTCGTCAACCAGCGCTGGCTGGGCGGCATGCTCACCAACTGGACCACCATCGAGAAGCGCCTCGCTCGCCTTCGCGAGCTCGAGACCATGCGCGCCGACGGCACCTTCGAGCGGCTACCCAAGAAGGAAGTGATCCTGCTCGAGAAGGAGATCTCCAAGCTCGAACGGCTGCTCGGCGGCATCAAGGGCCTGCAGCGCCGGCCTGACATCCTCTTCATCATCGACACGCGCAAGGAGCACATCGCGGTCCGCGAGGCCCGCAAGCTCGGCATTCCCATCATCGCCCTGGCCGACACCAACTCCGATCCCGACGAGATCGACTGGATCATCCCGGCCAACGACGACGCCATCCGTTCGGTTCGGCTGCTGACCGCCAAGGTCGCCGACGCGGTCATCGAGGGCCGTCAGGGCGAGCAGCACGGATCCGAGAAGCCCGCTGCCACCGTGAGCACGACGCCCGTCGAGTTTGCCGAAGCCGCCGCTGGCGAAGGGGAACCGACCGTCGAGCCGGCGCAGGTCGGCTGATCCCGGGTAACCGCGCCCCGGCGCTCTCCGCGCCGGGGCGCGGCCCTTTCAGCGGCCTCGCAGCGCGGCTCGGCAGCTTCTGTGCGTGCGCCTGGTACAATGTTGCCAATCCACCTGGTTCGAATTAAGGAGAGTTTCGACGTGGCTACCGAGGCTAAGGAGATTTCAGCCGCCCTGGTCAAGGAATTGCGGGAGATGACCGGAGCCGGCATGATGGAATGCAAAAAGGCGCTGGTCGAGGCTGGCGGCAACCTGGAGAAGGCCGTCGAGGAGCTCCGCAAGAAGGGCATCGCCAAGGGCGCCAAGCTTGCGAGCCGCGTCGCCTCTGAGGGCCAGGTCGGCGCGTATGTCCACCTGGGCGGCCGCATCGGCGTGCTGGTCGAGATCAACTGCGAGACCGATTTCGTCGGCCGCAGCCCCGAGTTCTCCGAGCTGGTCAAGGACGTGGCGATGCACATCGCGGCGGCCGCACCCCGCTTCGTCCGGCGTGAGGAAGTGCCCGCCGCCGTCGTAGCCAAGGAGAAAGAGATCCAGATGGGCTCCGAGGATCTCAAGACCAAGCCCGAGGGCGTCCGGGAGAAGATCGTCGAGGGCCGGATCAACAAGTTCTTCGAGGAGATCTGCCTGCTCGAGCAGTCGTTCGTCAAGGATCCCCAGATCACGGTCCAGGATCTCATCGGCCAGAAGACGGCGAAGCTCGGCGAGAAGATCGATGTCCGGCGCTTCGTGCGCTACCAGCTCGGGGAGGGCATCGAGAAGCGCAGCGACGATTTCGCCGCCGAGGTCGCTGCTGCCCAGGGCACCAAGTAGGCTGACTGGAGCACTCGCCGTGGATACCGCCCCCCTCGTTCCGATCGATCCCCGGGAGCGGGGATACAAGTACCGCCGGATCTTGCTCAAGCTGTCCGGCGAGGCGCTGATGGGGGATAGGCCGTTTGGCATCGATCCTCGCATCATCGGCCACATTGCTTGCGAGGTCGCCACTTTGCACGGTGACGGCGTCGAGGTGGCGATCGTGGTGGGGGGCGGCAACCTCTTCCGTGGCGTCGCGATGTCGGCGGCGGGCATGGACCGCTCTTCGGCCGACTACATGGGCATGCTCGCGACCGTCATGAACAGCCTGGCGCTGCAGGACGGCCTCGAGAAGGTCGGCATCAAGACCCGGGTCCAGAGCGCGATCGCCATGGACGAAGTCGCCGAGCCCTTCATTCGCCGCCGCGCGGTCCGTCACCTCGAGAAGGGCCGCGTCGTCATCTTCGCGGCGGGGACCGGCAACCCCTACTTCACGACCGATACCGCCGCCTCCCTGCGCGCCGCGGAGATCAACGCCGACGTGATTCTCAAGGCGACCAAGGTGGACGGGGTCTACGATTCGGATCCGATGAAGAACCCCGCGGCGACCAAGTACGATCAGGTCAGCTTCAAGGATGTGCTCAACCTCGAGCTCAAGGTCATGGACGCAACGGCCATCTCGCTCTGCAAGGACACCGACATCCCGATCATCGTGTTCGACCTCTCGCGGCCTGGCAACATCGAGAAAGTCGCCAGAGGCGAGCGGATCGGCACCCTCGTGACAGGAGAGGTTTCGCCTCATGGCAAAGGACGATAAGAAGGCCCCCGCTCCAGCTGCGGGCCTGGCTGCCAGCAAGATCCGCGAAGAAGCCGAGCACAAGATGAAGCGGGCGGTCGCCAGGGTCCTGGAGGAGTTCGCGGCCATCCGCACCGGTCGGGCGGCTCCAGCCATCCTGGATCGGATCGAGGCCGATTACTACGGCACCCCGACCCCCATCAAATCCATCGCCGCGATCTCGTCGCCCGATGCGCGGACGCTGGTCATCACGCCCTACGACCGCACGGCGCTCGGGGCGATCGAGAAGGGGATCCTCAAGTCGGACCTTGGCCTCAACCCCAGCAACGACGGCCAGGTCATCCGGCTCGTCTTCCCGGTGCCGACCGAGGAGCGCCGCAGGGAGCTGGTCAAGCTCGCTCGCAAGGAATGCGAGGAGGGCAAGATCGCCATCCGCAACGTTCGCCGCGACGACGTGGACAAGATCAAGGCCCTCGAGAAAAAGGGCGAGATCCCGCAGGACGAGAGCAAGCACCAGCAGGATGCCTTGCAGAAGACCACCGACCGCTTCATCGTCGAACTCGACAAGACCCTGGCGACCAAAGAAGCGGAGATCATGGAAGTTTGACGGCGCTCGCGGTCGATCGTTTTTTGGCCCGACCGCTCGACGAGGTCCGGAGGGAACTCGAGGGGGCGGGGCCAGAGCTTCGCGTCCAGCCCTACCTGGCCCCGGTTCGAGCGCCGCGCGGCGCCGATCCCGCGCCGACGCGGCTCGAGGCCGCCATCGATCCCATGGCCGAACCCGCCTCGTGGCGGGTGGTCCGGGTGAGGACCGCGCTCGAACCCAGCGGCGACGGCGCCTCGCTCCAGGGGACCGTGGAGCTCTGGGTCGTCCCCGCGGATCCCGCGCTCGTCTCGCGTCTGTCCAGCATCGCGACCGCCCTCTCCAGCTGACCATGTCCGATCGAGATCCCGCACCGTCAGGCCCATCTTCCGCCTCGGATCCGCCTGATCCGCCACCGCGCCCCGACCTTCCTTCCGACGAGGAAAACGGTCTTAGCGAGCACGCTCCGGTCGGCATCAAGGACCCGCACAAGCTGCGCCTCCGCGTCGTGACCGGGGTCGTCGCGGTCATCGTCGTGCTGGCGGCCGTCTACCTGGGCGACGTGGGCGTGACGATCAGCCTGCTGGTCGCCGGGACCTTCGCCACGACCGAACTCTTCAACCTGTTCGAGGCCAAGGGCTACCATCCGGCGCGCTACCTCGGGATCGTCTCGGGACTGGCCATCATGGTCCTCACGCTGTTCTCGGGCACGAGGTTCCACGGCAGCTTCTTGACGGCCGTGTTCGTGCTCTCCTTCCTCTTCCTCATCGTCCGAGGGGCGCCCTGGTTCCCGTACTGGAACCTGATCGCGCATTTCGATCCCAAGGCCGCGGCCGAGGGACACCGCGGGCCGCAGATGGCCAGCATCTCGGACGTCGCGACCACCTTCCTCGGGATCCTTTACACCGGCTGGTTGCCGAGCTTCATCATCCTGCTGCGCAAGTTCCCCCAGACCGATCCCCTGGCCCCGCCCGGCGCGAGCAACGTCAACGCCTGGGGCATCCCCTACACCTACCCCTCCGGTGCCTGGCTCACCTTCCTGTTCTTCGCCGCCGTCATCATGACGGACGTAGGGGCGTACTTCTCGGGCAAGTTCCTGGGCCGTCGACCCCTCATCGGACCGCTCTCGCCGCGCAAGACGGTCGAGGGCTCCATCGGCGGCCTGATCAGCGCCACGGTCTTTGCCACGGCCCTCGGGCTGGCCTGCCACTGGATCTTCCCCCGGTTTGGCCAGGTCTCGCCGCTGTCGCCCTGGTGGCAGTGCACGGTCCTGGCGTTGCTGGTGAGCGTGACGGCGCAGATCAGCGATCTCTCCGAATCCATGATCAAGCGCGATGTGGGCCGCCGGGATGCTGGAGAGCTCATTCCGGGCCACGGAGGAATGCTCGATCGCGTCGACTCCTACCTGCTGTCCGGGGCCGTGGCGTACTGGTACGTGCTGTACTTCTGGAAGATTTTCCCCTGGCGCCTCCATGGCCTACCCTAGAGTGCTCCCGGTTTGAATGGATCGAGCCCGATGAGTCAAACGGGACCCGGTTGCGCAGCGCAGCGACCGCGCAGAGGGACCCGTCAAACTGAAAGTCAAACGGGACCCGGTTGCGCAGCGCAGCGACCGCGCAGAGGGACCCGTCAAACTGAAAGTCAAACGGGACCCGGTTGCGCAACGCAGCGACCGCGCAGAGGGCCCCGTTCAAACTGCAAAAGGCCTAGGCCTGGCCCCGTGAGCCTGCGAATCCGATGATCGGGGGCGAGATCGAGATCGCGCCGGGCGAGCGATCGCCCGACGATCCCGGCGGCGACCTCGATGCGCGGATGGCAAGGACCCTCCAGGTCGAGGGCCGGCCCCACGCCTGGTTCGCTTCGGCGCGGGAGGCCGTGCGCTGGTGGGCCACCCACCTCTTGCCCGGAGGCCCTGTGCTCCTGCCCGCCTACGGGTGTGAGTCCGTCGTCCAGCCCTTCCGCGAGGCCGGCATCGACGTGCGGTTCTACCCGGTGAACCGGGATCTCGAGGTGGATCCCGAGCGAATCCGGACCCTGGCGCGGGGGTGCGGCGCCATCCAGGTCATCCACTATTTCGGCTTTCCTGCGAATCCCGCCCTCTTCGACCTTGGCGTACCGGTCCTCGAGGACGCGGTGCAGGCGCTCCTCTCCCCGTGGGCGCGAGTGCGCGGGCAGTGGGCAATCGCCAGCCTGCGCAAGTTCCTGCCCGTCCCGGACGGTGGCCTGCTGGTATCCAGCCGGGCCTTCGATCCTCCCGCTCTACCCGAGGCGAGGGTCCTGGATCCGCCCACGGCGGCACCGCCAGGGCCAGACCGGGAGCTCTCGGATGTCTACGGGCGCAAGCTCCTGGCCCGCATGGCCAAGTTCCGGGCCCGGCGGGACGGCGACGTCGACGCCTGGTGGGGTGCAGCCGCCGACCTGGAGCTGACCGAGGAGGAGCTCGACGAGAGGATCGTGCCTCGCGCCATGAGCCGGTGGTCCCGCGCCGCGGTTCAAGGGCTCGATCTCGCCCGCATGGCCGCGCGCCGCCGGAAAAATTACCGCACTCTCTTCGGCCTGCTGTTTGGCCGCGATCCCTCCTCGGGAGCAGGTCCCGACCGGCCGGACGCGGGCGCCCCCCGGACCCTATCCCTGCGGCCTCTGTTCGACGATCTCCCGGAGTCCGTCGTGCCCTACGGCCTCCCCATCCTGTCCGAGCGCCGGGATGCCCTCATGGAGTACCTGGTCGACCAGGACATCTATACCGTGATCCACTGGCAGCTGCCCCCGGAGATTCGCCGGGATGATTTCCCGGACTCCTGGTGGCTCTTCGATCGCATCCTGACACTGCCCATCGACCACCGTTACGGCGAGGTCGAGATGCGGGCGATCGCCCGCGCCGTGCGCGCCTTCGAAGCCAGCAGCTGAAGCGGTTTCCCTGGGACAGGCTCGGGCCGGGTTACGCAGCGAAGCGACCGCGTAGAGGGACCCGTCCAGACGGCAAAGAGCTTGGCCCTACCGGGCTTCGGCGCGCCAGCTGGCTCGCGAACCGGAGCCGGGCGATCCGGCCTCGGCTGCGCGCCGGGACGCCTCGTCCTGCCAGGCAGCGGCGCCCGCACGAGACTGCGATCCGGAACCGATGACGGCGGCCTCGCGCAGGTGACCGATCTCGGTCTCGGCGTCAGCGAGACGCCTTTCGAGCTCCGCGAGGGCCTTGCGAGAGCGCGTGGGATCGGCCAGGTTGCGAATGGCATCGCCGCAGCCCTTGCCCAGGGGCGACCACGAAACGATCGCCGTCAGCGCGCACGCCGCCGTCACCCACTGGGCCACGTGCAGGGTATTGAGAAGGTAGGCCAGGGGCAGGGCGATGGCTGCCGTGGCCAGGATTGGCGGGATCACCGAGGCCAGGGCGCGGCCCAGCGGCGACCACATGATCACCGCCACGACGGCCACCACGGGAACCACCAGGAGGGCGAGCCATCCGAAGAACATCACGGGCTCGAAGAACATCGCGGGACCTCCTTCACCAGGAAGAAGACGGGATCAGTGTACCCGGCCAGGCAGCGAATCGATAGATCGGATTCGACGGAACCGGATGCGCCCGCGAAGCGCTCCGGGCAGGGGCCTGGCCTCAAGCTCAGCCAACCTTCTGCCGGCCGCGGCGACCCGTCGCAGGCTTGGGGCGTGCCGCCGGGACCGCGGGCCGGGGATCGAGCAAAGGCCGCAAGAACTGGCCCGTGTACGAGTTCGGATGGGCCGCGATCTCCTCGGGTGTGCCGACCGCCACGATCGTCCCGCCGCGATCTCCGCCCTCGGGCCCGAGGTCGACGATCCAGTCGGCCGTCTTGATGACATCGAGATTGTGCTCGATGCAGACGATGGAGTTGCCCTGGTCCACGAGGCGCCCCAGGACCGACAGGAGCTTGTCGACGTCGTAGGCGGCCAGACCCGTCGTGGGCTCGTCGAGGATGAGCAGCGTCGTGCCGGTGCTGCGCCGGGAGAGCTGCTCGGCCAGCTTGACCCGCTGGGCCTCGCCGCCCGACAGCGTGGTGGCGGGCTGGCCGAGCTTGATGTAGTCGAGCCCGACGTCGTGCAGGGTCTGCAGCTTGGTCCGGGCCCGGGGGATGCTCGAGAAGAAGTCGAGGGCTTCCTCCACGGTCATCTCGAGGACGTCGCCGATCGACTTGCCCTTGAACCGGATCTCGAGCGTCTCGCGGTTGTAGCGCCGGCCCTTGCACACCTCGCAGGCGACGAAGACGTCCGGGAGGAAATGCATCTCGATGCGGTTGAGGCCCTCGCCGCCGCAGGCCTCGCACCGCCCGCCCTTCACGTTGAACGAGAAGCGACCGGGGCCATAACCGCGCGCCTTGGCCTCGACCGTCTGGGCGAAGGTGTCGCGGATGATGTCGAAGAGGCCCGTGTAGGTGGCGGGGTTGGAGCGCGGCGTGCGGCCGATGGGCGCCTGGTCGATGACGATGGCCTTGTCGACGTTCTCCAGCCCCCGGACATCGCGCAGGCCCAGCGGCCGTGGGCCGCGGCCGAGATAGTAGTTGAGGGCCGCCAGCAAGATATCGTTGACCAGCGTAGACTTGCCCGATCCCGACACGCCCGTGATGCAGACGAAGCGGCCGAGCGGGAACTCGACGTCGATGTCCTGGAGGTTGTTGAGGGTGCAGCCCAGGAGTCGCAAGACGGCCCCGTTGCCAGGCCGCCGGGAAGCCGGAGTGGGGATGACGCGGCGACCCGAGAGGTACTGCCCCGTGATGGAATCCGGGGCCAGCGCGACCTCGTCGGGGGAACCGCTGGCGACGATCCGCCCGCCATGAACGCCCGCCCCGGGACCGATGTCGACCAGATGATCCGCCTCGCGGATGGTCTCCTCGTCGTGCTCGACGACGATGACGGTGTTGCCGAGATCGCGCAGGTGCTTGAGCGTGGTGAGGAGCCGCTTGTTGTCCCGCTGGTGCAGGCCGATGCTGGGCTCGTCCAGGACGTACATCACCCCCGTGAGGCCGCTGCCGATCTGGGTGGCCAGGCGAATGCGCTGGGCCTCGCCGCCCGAAAGGGTATTTGCGGAGCGGGAGAGCGTGAGGTAGTCGAGGCCGACGTCGAGCAGGAACTGCAGCCGGGCGTGGATCTCCTTGAGGACCTGGGCGGCGATCGCCTGCTGGCGCCCGGTCAGCTCGAGACCCGTCAACGCCGCCTTGGCCGCGCGGATGGACAGGGCCGTCAACTCGGCGATGGATCGGCCGCCCACGGTGATCGCCAGGGCTTCGGGCTTGAGGCGCTTGCCCTGGCACGTCTCGCACGGGAGATCGGTCAAGAAGACCTCCATGTCCTCCTTGAACTTGTCGGAAGTGGACTCGGCCAGGCGCCGCGTCAGCTGCGGGATCACGCCCTCGTAGCGGGTGGAGTAGCCCCAGGGCCGAAAAGGACCTCCCTGCCCGGGCGCTTCGCCGTGCGAGCGCATCCCGGACGATGGCGGGAACCAGGACTCCTGGTCGACATGGATCTTGTGGTCGGTGCCGTACAGCACCACCGTCCGCACCGACTCGGGCAGATCCTCCCACGGTGTACCTGGCGATACCTCGAGGTGCCTGGCCACGGCCTCGAGCAACTGCTGGTAGTACGGGTTGCCGGTGCGGCTCCAGGGGGCGATGGCGTCCCGGAGCGGCCGGGAGGGATCGGGAATGATGCGGACCGGGTCGAACTCGCGCTTGGCACCGAGCCCATGACAGGCCGGACAGGCACCGAACGGGCTGTTGAACGAGAACAGGCGCGGCTCGATCTCGGCGATCGAGGTACCGCATTCGCCGCAGGCGAAGCGCTCGGAGTAGAGGGTGTCATTTTGCGCGGGGCGGTCGCGCATCCCGAGATCCTCGATGATGACGAGGCCATCCGCCTTCTTGAGGGCCTGGCCCACCGAGTCGGCCAGGCGGGTGGCAATATCCTCCTTGACAACAAGTCGATCTATCACTACTGCGATGTCGTGCTTCTTGTTCTTGTCGAGCTCGAACTCCTCGCCCAGATCGCGGATCTCGCCGTCCACCCGCACGCGCACGAAGCCCTCGCGACGGGCGTCCTCGAGCAGGGAGCGGTACTCGCCCTTGCGCCCGCGCACCAGGGGCGCAAGGACCTGGAACCGGGTGCCCTCGGGCAGCAGGAGCACGCGGTCGACGATCTGCTCGACCGTCTGGGGGTTGATGATCTGGCCGCACGTAGGGCAATGGGGGGTGCCGATGCGAGCGTAGAGGAGGCGCAGGTAGTCGTAGATCTCGGTGACCGTGCCGACGGTGGACCGGGGATTGTGGCTGGTCGACTTCTGGTCGATGGAGATTGCCGGGGACAGCCCCTCGATGTGGTCGACATCCGGCTTGTCGAGCTGACCGAGGAACTGCCGGGCGTAGGCCGAAAGACTCTCGACGTAGCGGCGCTGGCCCTCGGCGAAGATCGTGTCGAAGGCGAGCGACGACTTGCCGGATCCCGACACGCCGGTGAACACGACCAGCCGGTTGCGCGGGATGATCAAGTCGACGTTCTTGAGATTGTGCTCCCGGGCGCCTTTTACGTGGATCACTTCCGCATCGCTCATCACTTCCATGATAGCGACTGTCGAAAGATAGTGCGAGAACCCCGGGGATCCGCGCGGTCGGGAACCTGCGCCCCTGGCTCCCGCGCTGCGGTCTTCAGAACGAGTAATTGATTCCGAAGACGTTGTTGCCCTGGATCGTGGGCTGCAAGCCGTTGAGGGCGATGCCGATGGCGTCGTAGTAAGAATGCGCGGCGATGTCCTTGCGCAGGTCGTGGCCAGTCGACACGTAAAGGCTGCCGAGGATCGCCCCCCCGATGGCCGTTCCCACGAACTGTTTGACCGCGGAGGTCTGGTTGATGCCGCCGACGTGGGCGAGTCCGAAGAGCACGGACGTGGCAGCCACGGCCAGCCAGGGAGATCCGGTGTCCCACTCGATCTCGTCCTGGATGACCCCGCGCCAGGCAGATTCCTCCCCGACCCCGGCCAGTTCTCCCATGGCGCCGGCCCCCACCACGTTGATGCCGTAGGCGGCTCCGGGGGGCATGGACAGGCCGTAGTAAGAGGCCGACTTGGCCTGGAACGGCGATTTGCCGGGCGGGGTGTTGTCGGGCGCGATCGAACCGATCAGGTAGTCGGAAGCCAGCGACCCGGCCACGGCGGCCCAGACCCGCCAATCCCAGAAGTCGGCCCACTGGACCGGGGCCGACGTGAGATCTGCCACCGAATAGATCCGGCGTCCCACCAGCCGCTGGGGGGCCAGATCCTCGTTCGCCTGCTGATAGGCCATGAAGTCCTGGACGAACCACGCTTCCTGGGCTCCGACCAGGAACATCGACTCTGCGAGCGGCTGGTCGCCAAAGACCACCGGGGGAATGCCATACTCGGCACCGGATGGGGCGACATGCGCGGGTCCCAGGAGCCCAGGCCAGCCCAGCACAGCCGGTACCACGACCGCCCCCAGCGCGATGCCGGCCCCGGCCGGATCCCCCAGCGAGAGCTGACCGAGGCCAGGAACGAGGCCGGCGACCGCGACGGCGAAAGGCGGCGCGTGCAGCGTCATTGCCAGATCCAGAGACCCCCGAGGCGCCGGCCGGGCGGCGGCCGCCAAGGCCCCGGCCGGCGCAAGTAGCGGCGCGGTCGGGATCGCGCAAAGGCACAAAAGAATCGAGGAAGCCTTCATACGCCAGTCCTACCCAAAATCCGCCCGCGCCAAGAGCCGAGCCCCGAATCACGACCTGGCGCCGCCTCCCGCCCCTCGACTCCGGCTTGCTGGCATCTCGGGCTTCCGCGTGGTAATTTTTTCGGGATCTCCGCCGATCTCGTGCAGCCGAGTCTGCAAAGGAAGGCCACGTGGCAGAGCCCCTTCTCAAGGTTTCCGGTCTACAGACCCACTTCTTCACCGAAGAGGGTGTGGTCAAGGCCGTCGACGGCGTGGACTTCGAGGTCCACCGCGGCCAGGTTCTCGGCATCGTCGGCGAGTCCGGGTGCGGCAAGTCAGTGACGACGCTGTCCATTCTCCGACTGGTCGCGGCCCCGCAGGGCCGGACGGTGGGCGGGCAAATCCTGTTCAAGGGCCAGGATCTGCTCAAGCTCCCCGAGGCGCAGATGCGCGGGATCCGGGGCAACCGGATCGCCCTCATCAGCCAGGATCCCCTGACCAGCCTCAATCCCGTGCTGACGGTGGGAGAGCAAATCATGGAGGCGATCATCCTCCACCAGCACGTCGACAGGAGGACCGCCCGCAAGAAGGCGATCGCCGCCCTCGAGGCCGTCGGCATCCCGTCGGCAGCATCCCGCATCGACGAGTATCCCCACCAGTTCTCGGGCGGCATGCGCCAGCGCGTCGTCATCGCGATGGCCCTTTCGTGCGAACCCGAGCTGCTGATCGCCGACGAGCCGACCACGGCCCTCGACGTCACGATCCAGGCCCAGATCCTGGCCCTGATGGACGACATCCGCCGCCAGCGCGAGGCGGCGATCATTCTCATCACGCACGATCTCGGCGTCGTCGCCGAGATGTGCGATTACGTCGCGGTGATGTACGCCGGCAAGGTGGTCGAATACAGCGACGTCGCGACAATCTTCGCCAATCCCAAGCATCCGTACACCCGGGGCCTGCTCAAGAGCATTCCCCAGCTGGGCGAGAAGAAGAGCCGCCTGGTTCCGATCGAGGGGCAGCCGCCCTCGCTGGCGCTCTTGCCGCCCGGCTGCGCGTTCGCCCCGCGCTGTACCGAATACACCCGCAAGTGCAGCCAGCAAATGCCGCTCCTGGAGCAGATCGACACCAATCATATGGTCCGGTGCTGGGTCACCGCGGGCCAGCAGGACACCCCTGCGCCCGCGGGGGCCACCCGCTAACCCGTGACTTTCTGATGCCAGAGACAATCACCATTCTATGTGCCCGCGACGCGAAGGGATGGCCTAGATGACCGACAAGCTCCTCGAAGTCAAGGATCTGAAAAAACATTTTCCGATCCACCGTGGCATCGTGTTCCGCCGGGAAGTCGGGGCGGTCAAGGCGGTCGACGGCATCTCCTTCGACGTCCTGAAGGGCGAGACGCTCGGCCTCGTGGGCGAGTCGGGCTGCGGCAAGTCGACCACGGGCCGGCTGATCCTGCGGCTCATCGAGCCAACCAGCGGCTCGGTGCGGTTCGGCGGAACGGATCTCTTGCCCCTCAAGGACCGTGACATGCGCCCGATGCGCCGCCGGATGCAGATCGTATTCCAGAATCCCTATGGCTCGCTCGATCCCCGCATGATGGTCGGCGACTCCATCGCCGAGCCGCTGCGCGTGCACAAGCTGATGGACGGCAAGCAGATCCAGCAGCGCGTCAAGGAACTGCTCGAGCGGGTCGGGATGTCCCCGACCTACGCCAACCGCTATCCGCACGAATTCTCTGGCGGGCAGCGTCAGCGCATCGGGATCGCTCGGGCCCTGGCGATCAACCCCGAGTTCATCGTGGCCGACGAGCCGGTCAGTGCCCTCGACGTCTCGGTCCAGGCCCAGGTGCTCAACCTCCTGGCGGATCTCCAGGACGAGTTCAAGCTCACCTATCTCTTCATCGCCCACAACCTCGCCACCGTGCAGCACATCAGCGATCGCGTGGCGGTCATGTACCTGGGCAAGATGGTGGAACTCGCAAGCTCCGATCGCCTGTACGCGGAGCCCAAGCACCCTTACACGCAGGCACTGTTGTCGGCCGCCCCCATCGCGGATCCCACCCAGCGCAAGCGCGACCGCATGCTGCTCCAGGGCGACCTCCCCAGCCCCGTCAATCCGCCATCGGGGTGCCGCTTCCACACCCGCTGCCCGCTGGTCAACGAGGTTTCGAACAACCTCTGCAAGACCGAGGATCCGCCGCTGGGCGACCTCGGCGGGGGGCACCTGGTGGCCTGCCACCTCCACAAGGTGGCCCCCGCCTCGCATCTACTGGCAACTGTGCCCCGGGCGTGAGGATGATGCGCACCAGGATGCGGACTGCCACGCGGGCAGGATCGTTCGGCCTTACCGTGGCCCTGTGCGCGGGCCTGGTGGCCTGCGCGCCGGCGACCGCTGACCGCGGCGCCCCGCGCCAGGTCATCGTGATCGAGGAGCAGCAGGAGCCCGATAGCCTCAATCCCATCATCTCCAACATGATGGCGAGTGTCGACGCCATGTCCCCGGTCTTCTCGGGACTGGTACAGGTCGACAACAAGATGCACTTCTTCCCCGACCTCGCGCTCCAGGTCCCGACGCTCGAGAACGGCCTGGTCAAGCTCGAGGGCAAGGGGATGACGGTCACGTTCCACCTCCGTCACGCCCGGTGGTCGGACGGCGTGCCCATCACGTCCAAGGACGTGGTGTTCACGTGGAAGGTGGAGATGAATCCCACCGTGATGGCCAGCTCCCGCGATGGCTTCGACCGCATCACGCGCATCGACACCCCGGATCCGTACACGGCGATCGTCCACTTCAAGTCGATCTACGCGCCATACCTCAACCTTTGGGGCACCATCCTGCCCGAGCACCTGCTGGCCAAGGCTGTCGCCGAGCAGGACCGCCCGGGCGACAGCCACTTCAATCACTGCAAGTGGAACCGCCATCCCATCGGTTCGGGGCCGTTCAAGATCAAGGACTGGGTTTCGGGCGACCACATCACGTACGTGCCCAATCCTTACTACTACGGGCGCAAGCCCAAGCTCAAAGAACTCATCATGAAGTTCGTGCCCGACCAGAACTCGGCCTTCATCCAGCTTGAGAGCGGCGACATCGACATCTACCAGAGCGCGGCCATCACGCAGTACGACCAGCTCAAGTCCATGCCCGGCATCAGGGTGCTGACGACGCCGGCGCTCGAGTATGACCACCTCGACTTCAACACCCGGGATCCCATCCTCAAGGATCCGGTGGTACGCCGGGCGATGGCCTACGCGATCAACGACGACAAGCTTTCCAAGATCATCTACAAGGGCCTCTACACGCCCGCGTACGGGGATCAATCGCCCCTCAACAAGCTGTACTTCAATCCCGCCATCGAGTCGATGTACCCCTACGATCCCGCCAAGGCCAAGCAGATTCTCGAGGCCGACGGCTGGAAGCCGGGGCCGGACGGGATCCGGGCCAAAGATGGCAAGCGCCTTTCGTTCACGATCGTCACCACGGCCGGCATGAAGCCCCGCGAGCTGACCGAACGCGTGGCCCAGTACTACCTGCGCAAGGTCGGCATCCGGCTCAACATCGAGAACGTGCAGGCAGACACGCTGTTCGGCCGCCCCGACGGCCTGCTCAACACCGGCAAGTACCAGATCGCCCTCTTCGCCTGGATCTCGTCCCCGGATCCCGACGACGTCTTCCTCTGGAACAGCCACCAGTTCCCGCCCAACGGGGAGAACGACACCTACTACTCCAACCCCGAGGTCGATCGCCTCACCGTCGCGGGCGATTCCACGATCAACCTGGCCAAGCGCGAAGCCATCTACAAGCGCATCCAGTACGACCTGTGGCGCGACATGCCCATGCTGTCGCTGCTCAACTGGACGGCGATCGACGCCATCAACGACCGTGTGGGCGGCTTCCGGCCCAACCCGACCTCCGCCGGCAACCTGTGGAATACGCAGGACTGGTACGTGAAGGAGTAGCCGAGATGCGGCTCATTGCACCCAGGAGGATCGGCTAGATGGGCGCCTACGTCGTTCGCCGGATCCTGACCAGCATTCCCCTGCTGCTCGGGGTCACGCTCATCCTCTTCCTCCTGATGCACCTCATGCCGGGAGGGCCGCTGGCGGCCTACGCCCAGAATCCTCACATCCGGCCCGAGGACCTCGCGAAGATCCGGCACATCATGGGCCTCGACAAGCCCCTCTGGATGCAGTACTTCTTCTGGCTCGGCGCGATGCTGACCGGCAACTTCGGCGCGTCGCTCACGAGCGGGCAGCCGGTGCTCGCCATGTTCCTGTCGCGCCTGCCGAACACCTTGATGCTGATGGGGGCCTCGCTCGTCGTCTCTCTGATCATCGGGGTCCTGCTGGGCGTCGCCAGTGCCATCAAGCAGTACTCGGCCTTCGACTTCACCGTCACCACGCTGGCCTTCATCGGCTACAGCTTGCCGGTGTTCTGGTTCGGGGTGGTGCTGATGTTGATCTTCGCCGCGGACCTGCGGTGGTTCCCTGCGGGCGGCATCCACTCCATCGCCAGCCACGGCGGCATCCTGGATCTGGCCTGGCACATGGTGTTGCCCGTCACGATGCTGTCGATCGTGTCCGTGGCTGGCTGGAGCCGGTACATGCGATCGAGCATGCTCGAGGTGATCCGGCAGGATTACGTGCGGATGGCACGCGCCAAGGGGCTTTCGGAACAGGTCGTCATCATGAAGCACGCCTTCCGGAATGCCCTCATACCGCTCGTCACCCTGATCGCGCTGTCGCTGCCGGGCCTGCTGGGTGGGGCGATCATGACCGAGCAGATCTTCGGCTGGCCCGGCGTGGGCCGCCTGTTCTTCCACGCGCTCGCCGAAAGCGACTATCCCCTCATGATGGCCATCCTGACCATCTCGGCGGTCGCCGTCGTCGTCTCCAACCTCTTGGCCGACATCGTGTATGCGGCCCTCGACCCGCGGATCCGCTATGACTAGGGCTTGGCATGCCTGAGGGCCGTCCGCTTCAAGAGCCGGGAGCAAGCATGAGCATGAGTACATCGTCGACCGCGATCCGGGAGCAGGCTCCCGAGCAGGTGATGCCGCCTGCCGAACCGTTCCTCAGGATGGTCGTCCGGCGCTTCCTCAAGCACCGCCTGGCCGTCATCTCTCTGGGCGTGCTCGTGTTGCTGATCCTGGCGAGCATCATCGGCCCGCACTTCTTGCCCCGCTTCGACGCGCTCGACCTCGACAACCCCAATCAGGCCTGGCCGTCTCTGGCCCATCCGCTCGGCACGGACGAACTCGGTGAAGACGTCCTGGCGCGCTTGCTGGTCGCCGGCCGATTCTCGCTGTTCGTGGGTCTGACCGCCGCCTTCCTGGGCGTGTTCATCGGCACGATCGTGGGCGCGATCTCGGGCTACTTCGGCAAGATCGTCGACACCATCGGCATGCGGATGACCGACATGTTCCTGACCATCCCGCTGTTGATGCTCTTGATGGTCCTGTCGTCCTTCACCCGCGGCAAGACCTTCGTCCCCTTCCTTCCGCAGGACCTCCAGCAGCTCCCCATCATCGTGGCGATCATCGGGACCACGAGCTGGATGGGCGTGGCGCGTCTGGTCCGCGGCGAGTTCCTGGCCTTGCGGGAGCAGGAATTCGTCGAGGCCTCACGTGCCGTGGGCGGCAAGTCGTTCTGGATCATCGTCCGCCACATGATCCCCAACGCGATGGCCCCGATCTTCGTCGCGGCCACGCTCTCGGTCGGTGACGCCATCCTGCTCGAGAGCGCCCTGTCATTCCTCGGTATGGGCGTCCAGCCGCCGGTCCCGACCTGGGGCAACATGCTCACCAACGCCCAGCAGTACATGATCTCCACGCCCTGGCTGGCGGTCTATCCGGGCTTGATGATCTTCCTGGTCGTCGTCTCCATCAACTTCATCGGCGACGGCCTGCGCGACGCCCTCGATCCCAAGCTCAAGGGCCGCTAGACCTTTTGCAGTTTGAACGGGGCCCTCTGCGCGGTCGCTTCGCTGCGCAACCGGGCCCCGTTTGACTCATCGGGCTCGATCCATTCAAACCGG
>JAJXWQ010000048.1 GCA_021781555.1 bacterium | reverse complement strand
CTGTCGCGTATAGACTCCGGCTGCGGCTCGCGCTGGCATCCCGCTGGCCGCGTTGGCCGGCGCGAAATCTCCTCGACGTAGGCTGCAGCTACGCCTGCGGGCATCTCGCTTGTCCGCCTTGCCAGCCGGCGCCACCGCGCCCCCCGCTCCCGTCCCCCCGTTGGGCGCCCCCGAAATGCCCGTCGTCCCGATGATCTCGGAGATCTTGGCGATGAGCTCGCTGGCAGGCTCGTAATGGGCCGGGATGAACTTGATCATCGCCTCGCCGAACTGGCCGCTGTGGTAGACGATGAGCGAGTCACCGACCTTCTGCAGGGTCAGGCCATTGGTGCTCATCAGCGTCTGGAGCACGCTGTTGAGCGGGATACCCTGGAAATCCACGGCCACCGTGCCGCTGACGGAAGGGTCGATGACCATGTTGAGGTGCTCCATGTCGGAGATCGTCTCGAGCACCTCCTGGACGGACAATCCGGCGGCCTTGAGCGTGACCGGCTCCTCGCCGTGGGGCACGGACACGGTCTGGCCCACCGTGATGGTCGAGTCGTCGGAGCGGCGAGCCGGCAGACGCCAGACTTCCTCGTCGTGGAAGGGCCGCCGCACACCACGCTCGGAGGGAGGTCGCACCAGGGTCGGCACCAGGAAACGCCCCGGCCCGATCCGACCGACGGGGCCTCGTGGCCGGTGCGGTTGCCTGGATCCCAGAGCCAGCGCCGCCATCGGTGACCCGGAGAAGCCGATCGACAGGGCCATGATCCCCAGCGCTGCCCTATGGAGCAAGCGCGCCGCGCGCCGCAGCAGGCTATCCACCCGGTCGGGGTTGCCGGTCGTGAGGGTGACCTTGTCCATGCTCTCCGTCAGACGATCCGATGCCCGACTATACCCTTGCCCGGGCCCAGGCTAACCCGGACGGTCCATCGTCAGGCGCTCGCTGCAACGCAAGACCTACTGCTCGAACTTGGGCGCACAGCCGACGCAGCCGTAGGGCCCCATCATGTTGGATACCTGGCTCGCAGGCGCGGGCCCCCAGCACACGCTGTTGGGACAGAAGCCCGGCCCGCGGACGAAGTAGAACTCGTTGCCACTGGGATCCTCGATGGCGACGGCGTAGCTCGACGTGAAGTCGTACATGCCGAGGTTGTGATCGTAGACCGCCAGATAGGGATAGTTGCCGTTGGCCAGCATGTCGGGGGCGAAACTGAAGTAGTCCAAAACCCCGCCGTCACCGGCGATCTGCGGAACCTGGCCCTGGGGCCCCCCCTGCACCTTGTTCTGCGTGGAGCCGTCGACAGCGACCCACCGCAAGGCATAACCACTCGATTGACCGTCGGGTGTCTCGCAGGTGGTCCCCGCCGTCCCTGCGCCCGAGCTGATGCACTGCGCCATGCCGCCCCAGGGGCTGTTGGCCCAGTCGCTTGACCTGGCCTGAGCCAGCTCGTCGGCGAGTTCCTGACCGCTGGGGTAGGTGCCGGAGTCCGCGGCCTGGTACTTCTCGATCAGGCCTTGCAGCGTCGCGATCTTCTCCTGAGCCAGGGCCGAGGCCGCGCTGTTGCGTAGCTCGGTATAGAGCAGCGTGGCGCCGCCGAGCATGATCGCCCCGATGACCAGCACCAGCATGGCTTCGGCCAGGGTAAATCCCGCTTCCGACCGCCGCGGCCCGCAGGCAGCAGGGCCCAGCGGCGGCAAGCAGCTTACGGGACGCATGCAGCCGGAGCTCCTCGCCCGCTCGTGATGAAGTAGAAGCAGTGGAAATTCTTGTTGGCTGCGACCATGTAGCCAGCCGCCTCGGTAAAGCAGGCGTTCACCGCGTTGCGGCCCGAGGGCCCACGGGAGTCGTCCTGGAAGGACCAGCAACACGCCGGCACGGGATAGCCCGGAACGTTGATCCGGTAGTAGTAGAGCACCCCGCTGGCATTGGTCTCGTCGGGGATCTGCGTGGTCACGTCTCCGATCACGTTGCAGGGTCCGGCGAGATCCCCTCCCCGGATGCCGTCGGTGGGACGGATCGGGGGATTGCCGCAGGGATCCCCTGCCTCGGTGTCGATCTGCGGACCACCCCACGGAGACGCCGTGGCGTCGTCGGGGCGCTCGGCCAACCACTGGCCCCGCACGCTGTCGATATCGGGAAAGGCGTTGTTGGCCGAGTAATCCTGCTCGACCAGGGTCTGCAGGGCAGCGACCTTGGAGCGGGCTACCGAGTCCCCCGTGGCATCTCGTGCCGCGTCGTAAGCGATCATGCCCGCGAAAAGCAAGACCACGCCCACAGCGATGGCCAGGCCCACTTCGACCAGCGTGAAGCCGCGCTGGTCGATGAATCCTTGCACCCGGGCACTACCGCGGTCGTGCCCCGAGGATCTCGTCACGATGGGCTTATACCCAGTTGCGGCCTGCTTGCCGCTTGTTTGGGAGAGAAGCAGGCCGGGTAAGGTCACATGGATCTAGCGACCGATCAGGTCATGGGGGTGTCCTGGCACCCGGATCGCGGCAGGAGCTGCTCCGGCAGGGTTGGGTCGCGGGTCCGGGCGGGATCGACATCGAACGGGAGCAGGCGTGCCCAAGGTCTACGAGTACACCGCGCACGCGGGCAACTCCATCCGCCACGACACCCTCGAGGCGGACAGCGAGAAGCACGTGCGCGCGTGGCTGCGCGAGCAGGGCATGTTTCCGCTGGAGATCAAGGTCGCGCCCAAGCCGCGTGTCGACCTCGGCGCAGAGCTGAAGAAGGCCCTCAAGCCCGCTGCGTCGCCCCGGCGCTCCAGGGACGCGGTCGAGCTCGTCCGCAAGAAGGATTTCGTCTACACCGCAGTGCCTGCGTCGGGCGGCGAGGAGTTCAAGGGCGAGATCCAGGCGTCCGACGAACGGGAGGTTCGCCTCCTCCTGCGGGAGCGGAGCTTGTTTCCCATCAAGGTCTGGGTCAAGCCCTTCTACTACGACTTTCTTCCGTCTTCGGGGGACATCGCCGACAGCGTCGAGGCCGAGAAATCCAAGAAGGCGTTCGAAACCACGCCCATGGAGGAACTCGCCGAGCGGTGGCTGCCCCGGACCCTCACCCAGAGCCAGGTCCCCCTCAAGGACGTCGTGTTCTACGTCCAGCAGATGTCGACGATGCTCGAGGCCGGCCTGGCGGTGTCGCAGACCCTCGAGATCCTGGGCAACAGTCTCACCAACCGTCGCCTCGCCCGCATCAACCACTCCGTCAAGACCAAGATCTTCGAGGGCGTGTCGCTGGCCGAGGCTTTCGGCGAGCACAAGGCCTTTCTTCCGACGATCTTCGTCGAGCTCGTGGCCATCGGCGAGCAGTCGGGCAACATCGAGGAGACGACCCGGCGTTCTGCCGACTACCTCGAGGCGACGGCCGAGAACCAGCGCAAGATCAAGGGAGCGATGACCTACCCGCTGGTCCTGCTCGGGCTCATCTCGCTGATCGTCACCGGTCTGATGGTCTTCGTGGTGCCCACGTTCATGCAGCTCTTTGCGGAGTTCAAGCTCAAGCTGCCCTGGACGACGCGGACGCTTCTCGGCATGAGCTGGTACGTGCAGCACCGCTGGTACATGCTGCCGGTGTACCCGCTGGTGACCTACGTGGCCCTCAAGTGGTTCCGGGGCACGAACGTCGGCAAGAGTTTCGCGGACGCCATGGAATACCGCTGGCCCCTCATCGGCAAGCTCTATTACAAGGTCACCACATCGCGTCTCCTGTACAACATGGCCCTGTTCTTGCGGTGCGGGGTCACCATCACGATGACGCTGGAGTCGGTGCGGGACAACACGGCCAACCTCCTGACCGCCAGCAAGATCGAGGACATCCGGCTCGGCATCGTCCAGGGTGCTCGCATGGGGGGGCTGTTCGAGGCATCGGGTCTCTTCCCGGCCTTCGTGAACCATCTGATCACCGCGGGCGAGGAAGCCGGCAACACCGACGACATGATGTTCAAGGGCGCAAAGTACATCGACCAGGAGATCGAGGCGGCCATCAAGATGCTCACGGCCGCCATCGAACCCCTGATGACGGTCATGATCGCCGGCATCATCCTGTTCATCCTCGGCAGCCTCTACCTGCCGCTCATCGGCATGATGTCCAACACCAGCAAGGTAGCCGGATGACCGCAGCGGCTCGGTCGGAGGACAAGGTGCGATGACGACGCGTCGGACGCGGCCAGCGCCATCCGGTTTCACGCTTCTCGAGGTCACGCTGGCGGTCCTCATCGGCATCGCCCTGCTGGCGGGCGTCACCTCGGCCTTCCGGATGTATCGCCACCAGGCCCTGGTGCAGCAGGCCAAGACCGAACTCCAGCAGATCCGCAGCGAACTCGCCATGGCGGCTTATCAGTCCGGCATCCCCTGTTCGTCGGCGACCTCGACCCTTGGAGGCGTTTCCTTCGCGGGCGGATTGTATTATTTTGGTGGTTGGTGCCCTGCTTCCAGCGTCCAGACCACGGGCTCGACCACGACGATGACCGTAGCTGCAGGCGAGCTTGGAGGCTTCTTTGCCGGCCAGGTCGTGGGCTACTGGTATCAAGATTCGAACGGCCAGTTTGTCGAGGGAGGAACGGCCATCATGCAGGTCTCGCAGCCCGCAGCTGGCTCGGTCACCCTGCTCAACAGCACCATCAACACAGCGGCCAGTGGCTTCGTCGCCAACGGGTTCCTCTGCTCGGAGCTCTCCTGCAACCTGGCCGGGCGGGACTCGGCCAACAACCCGATCCCCTTCCTGGACGTCCAGCCGCCTCAGCTATCCGCCGGAGCGGCGCTGCCGGTCGGAGCTGGTATCCGGGATCCCTGGCTAGGGCTCGATGAAGTCCGCTGGGTCGGCTCGGACTACCTCTCGACCGATGTGAGCCTGCCTGCGACGGTCTCGAGCCTCCTTGATTTCGAGTACAACAACCCGCCGGACAACAGCAGTGCGTTCGGCGGTCTCGTCGTCACGCAAGGGTGCCAGGTCAACTGGGTGCTCCCGTCGACCTGGCCCAACGGCGTGGCCCTGTCTCCGACCCTCCCCAACTTCCAGGGCGATCCCCCGGTCAACTGGTAGCCTGTGGCAAAGAAGCGCGAATTCGTCGGCCTCTACATCACGCCGAGCCGTATCGAGGCGGCTTATTTCGCCGACGAGGAAGACCGACGACTGACGGCGCAGGGCCACGTCGACATCCCCGAGGGGGTGTTCGACGACGAGGGCGAGATCGCCGATCCCGGCCAGCTGGCCGATCTGCTCAAGGAGCTCTGGCAGGAGGCCGGCTTCAAGGTCTGGAAGGCCGTCGTCGTGCTCGGCTCACGCAAGGCCATCATGCGTCTGGTCAAGTTGCCGCACATGCCCGAGGACTCCCTCCAGCAGACGGTCCTGTCGGAGGCCGAGCAGTTCGCGCTCTTCCGCAAGGAGGAGCCGCTGGTCCACTTCTTCATCGCAGATCCCGAAGGCGAATTCATCTCGGTTTGCTTCGGGGCCATCTCGGCGGACGTGGTCAAGCAGTACAACGACGTTTGCAAGATGGCCGGAGTCAAGCTCCTGTCCGTCGATCTGGTGCAGCTGGCGGGCCAGCGCGGGTTCGGATACTGGTACCCCCCGGACGAGGACTACTGGACCGGCGTCATGGTCCTGCAGCAACGCCTGATCGTATCGTTCTGGAAGGACGCGCGCCTGCAGAACATCCGTGAGATCCTCCTGCCCGATCGCGAGCGGATCTCGATGGATATCCTCGCCCAGAACTACATCCCGGAGATCACCCGCACGCTCTCGGACGATGCCGAGTTCTTCGACGACCCGCACCTCATCGTGGGTTGCGATGATCTCGAAGCGGCCACGGACCTCGCCGTCAACATCCAGACCTACTTCAACTTCCCGGCTCGCGTGGCTGGCCCGGGCGAGATGCCGGCCCCGTCTCCCGCCAGCGACGACGAGGATGGCGAGGGGGATGGCGACGAGGTGCTCCCGGTGGAGGTCTCGTACGTCGCCATCGGCGCGGCCTTGTGGGGTGATCGGGGAGTCGTCCAGTCGTTCAACCTGACCAAGTTCGCCTCGCGCTCGGCGATCAGCGGGCCGTTCCGGGCCGCCCACATGCAGCGGATGTTCGCCAACACCCCGATCTTGCCGGTCGTGGGCGTGGTCGTCGCCCTGCTGATCTCGGCCGGGGGCATGTTCGCCTGGCAAGCCACGCTCAACGGTCAGATCGCCAGGCTCAAGGATCAGGTGCAGAGCCTCGGTAGCAAGGCCACCAATTCCCAGATGCTCGAGAACAAGATCAAGCCCAACGAAGCGATCCTCGCGCAATGGCTCATGGGTCGACGCGAGCACGACTTCGCCGAGGCGTTCGTGGGCAAGCTGCGTGACATCATCCCGGCGGATACCTGGTTGTACTCCCTGGACTACGATGAAGGGAACCAGATCACCGTCAGCGGCGCGGCTCTCCACCAGGACTCGCCCCTGCGCTTCGCCGACCAGCTGGCGAGCATGCCCGAGATCGACAATCCCCGCGTGCGCAACCTCATCAAGGTCGGACCCTACTTCAAGTTCGAGATCTTCGCGACCTTGCTGCACGACGCCACGACCAGCTCCGGAGTGACCGCCCTATGAACCCTGCCGCCCGCAACGTCCTGCTCGGCGGTACGGTCGCGGTGATCGCGACGCTGCTCGTGACCTTCCTGTCGTGGGTCGCGCCGCTGCAGGCACAGATCGCCACCTTGAGCCAGCAGGTCCAGCAGGCCACGACCGGTGCAAATTTAGATCAGATCAAGCTTCAAGCCCTGGAGGCCACCGACAGCATCGTGACGGCTCGGCTGGACAAGCTGGCGCTCTACGACCTCCGGCACGAGGAGAAGCCCAAGGATATCGAGGAAGTGCGCTGCAACAACGACCTCACCCAGCTCGTGGAGATCCTGGCAGCCTCCACCATCTCGGTGGATACCCTGGATCCGGTCGCCTCGGACGACATTCCGATCCGCATGACGGGGGTCATGGCCCCGCTCGCCATCATCAGCAAGCGCGTTTACCAGCTGACCGCAACTGGCTTGTACGGCGACTGGATCTCGGCTTTGGCCCGGCTTCGCAAGCTCCCGCCCACGGTCAGCGTATCGCATTACGAGATGGAGTATCTGAGCAAGGTCGGGGAGCGGGCCAAGATCGGGGTCAAGATGGACGTCGCGTTCAACTTCCTGCTGAGCCCCTCTGGCTCCGCCAGCTCTGCGGCTGGTGGCTCGGGCATCATGGCCCGGATGCTGCAGTCTCTGGGCGGCAAGCAGTCGGCCCTGCCGACGCCAGATCGGATGGTCGCCCTTGCCCGAGACTGGCTGTGTCCTCCAGCGCTGGCCAGCACCCTCCGCAGGGCCGACGATCACCGCCGGCACGGCGGGATCTCCCGCCCCAGGCCGCGTGTGCGGCGGCGTGGCCAGGAGCGGCAAAGGACCAGGGTTCGCGCCAGGCGCTTTCGTTCTCGGCTGGCGCGGCGGCGCGGCCTTCGCAGCTGGCATTCGCGGCGCGCGGCGTTGCGTGCCTGGAGGATCGCCCGCTTGCGCCGCGCTGAGCGTGCGGCGTGGCGGTCGAAAATCCGGCGCACGGCAGCGAAGCGCGCCCGGCACCAGGCTCAGGTCGCCCGGCGGCGAGCCCGAGACGCCGGCGGAGCGTCCGTGATCCGGGTCGTTTCCCTCCCCGATCCGATCATCCGTCGGGTGTCGATCGGTCCCCCGCCATCCGACCCGATCGAGCGGGTGCAGCTTCAACCGCTGGCGGGTTCGAGCCGGCGGCCCGGGCCCTCGGTCCTCGAAGCCTCGATCTGGCGGGTGAGCGTGCCGGCCCCGGGCCAACCCCTGACCATCCGGCCGGAGCTAGCTCAGCTTTCGGCCTTGCCAGGTGCTCTGCACCTGCCGCTCGGATCCGCCGCTCGGCAGCACCAGGGCGCTGCGGCCGGCCTGGGCCCGGAGGCAGCGGTCTGGTCGGACGTAGCTGGAGCGGTCTCGGCCCAGGCGTCGGCTGCCCCCGATCTGATCACGATGCCGATTCCGTCTGACAACGTCGCACTGGGACGGGCCGAGCCGTTTCTGCCCATCATCGACGCCACCGACGACGCCAGCTTGCAACGTTGGGAGGAAGAGCAAAGGGCCAAGGCGGCCAGAGCGGCCAAGGCGGCGGGCCTCCTGCTCGGTCCGCCCCCGGTGCCGACCCCGCCACCGCACCACGACATCCAGATCCTGGGCATTCTCCAGATCGGACCCAGCTCGGAGGCCATGGTCCGGATCGATGGCGTTCCCGCACAGGTCGGGGTGGGCTCCCAGATCGGGACGGGTTACACGGTTCGCTCGATATCGTCGAACTTCTGCCTCATCGATACCCCCTCGGGTCTGCGTCGCTATGATCTGACCCGGACCTGGCAGCCACAGGTGATCAAGGCGAGTCCGACCCCGCCGCCGCCGCCGCCGGCCAGAGCCGCGAGCGCCGGCACATCGGCGGCGGTTCCGGCGCCTCCGCCTCTCCCGTCAGCTCGGTAGTATCCCCTGACTTCCGCAAACGGGGTATAACTTGGAGACGAAGAGGCGAGGGTGGAATGAGCAGTGGCAAATAATCCCCGGCCATCGGCTCCGGGACCTGTAGCCCCGGCTCGACCGGGACCTGCCGGGCCGGGTCCCGCCGGGCCGGGTTCCTCGGGGCCATTGCCACCGGGTCCGCCCCACGGACCGCCAGCGGGTCCACCTCCCGGCATGCGCCCTCCAGGTCAGACGGGTCCCGTCGGGCCCGGCGTGGGTCCGCGTCCGCCGGGTCCGGGCGGTATGCCTGGTGGCCCGCCCACCGCGCCCTTTCAACCGGGTGGACCGCGCACCGCCGGGGCGCCCGGCGGGCCGATGCCTGCCGGACATCCCGCCGGACCTCCCCGGTTCGCGGGGCCGCCCGGGCCCAACGGCGCTCCCCCGCCTCAGGCCAGGCCCCCGGGGGCGCCGATGCCGGGAGCCACGGCGCGCTTGCCTGGACCACCGACGGCGAGCCTCGGCCAGGCCCCGCAGGCCGCACGGCCGCAGAGTCCTTCGTCCGCGCCGACTCCTGCCGACGGCAGCAAGGGGCCGCTCCGGCGGCTGCGTCTGGGGGACTGGCTCTCCCAGCTTGGCCTCATCAGCCAGTTCCAGCTCTCCGAGGCCCTGACCGCCCAGGTCGAGACCGGCCGCAAGCTCGGCGAGATTCTGGTCTCGAAGGGCTACATCAACGAGAAAGAGCTTGCCGATGTCCTGGCCCTGCAAGAGACGCTCTCCGACAAGACCGCGCTGACCGAGTTCGAGGTCGACGAATCCCTCGTCGCCATGGTTCCACAGGCATTTGCCAAGCAGAACATGGTGGTTCCGCTCGTCAAGGTGGGACGGCGTCTCGTCGTCGGCATCAGCAATGCGGATGATGTCAAATCACTCGATACGCTGTCCCTGTTGACCGGCTATCTCGTGGTGCCCGTCACGTTCTCCGCAGACGACATCCAGACTGCCATCGGCCAGCTCTATGAAGCCAGGGCCAAGAATCTGCAGACCATCGACAAGGCGGTCAAGGTCGCCGGAACCGATGACAAGGGCACGATGCAGCGGCGAATCGAGGACATCTCGGCAGCCAGCGATGATTCCGACGCCCCGATCATCGAACTCGTCAACTCGATCCTCAACGACGCCATCGACCGGGGGGCGTCGGACGTCCACCTCGAGCCGAGGGAGCAGTGCCTCGAGGCGCGGTTCCGGATGGACGGCGTGCTGTCCAAGGTCCTCGAGATACCCAAGGCCATCGAGCCCTCGGTGATCACCCGCTTCAAGGTCCTGTCCAACATGAACATCACCGAGAAGCGCCGGCCCCAGGACGGCCGCTTCACGGTCAAGTCCAGGAGCGGGGAGAAGATCGACTTCCGCGTGGCCTGCATCGCCACCCACTGGGGCGAGAAGATCGTGCTCCGGGTCCTGCGGCCGATGACGGTCATGCTGGGCCTCGACAAGCTGGGCTTCGATGGCGACGACCTCGACAAGTTCCAGCGCCTGCTGCAGGCACCTGCCGGGATCATCCTGGTCACCGGCCCCACCGGTTCGGGCAAGACCTCCACTCTTTATGCCAGCCTCGGACTCATGGACCGGGAAAGCGAGTCCATCATCACCATCGAGGATCCGGTGGAATACCCCTTCGAGGGGATCGCCCAGATCCAGGTCAACTCCAAGATCGACCTCACTTTCTCCGCCGCCTTGCGCACCATCTTGCGCCAGGATCCCGACACCATCATGGTCGGAGAGATCCGCGACTACGAGACCCTGGAAACGGCGACCAACGCCGCCATGACGGGCCACCTGGTGCTCTCGACGCTGCACACCAACGATGCCGTTTCGACGGTCAATCGCATGGTCGACATGGGAATCCCCCCGTACATGGTCTCCGCCACCGTGGCCGGTATCATCGCACAGCGCCTGGTCCGCAAGATTTGCCCGCGCTGTGGAGTCGACTACGAGGCCTCGGCTGCCGAGAAGGCCGCCCTGCGCGTGAACCCCGAGGAGCCGTTGACCTTGCGCAAGGGCGAGGGGTGCGAGCACTGCAACCAGACCGGTTACAAGGGCCAGCTCGGAATCTTCGAGATCCTGATCATGAACCGGAAGCTCCGGTCGTTGATCAACCGCGGCGAATCGACCCTGGCCCTGGCCGACGCAGCTCGCGAATCCGGAATGCGGACACTCATCGAGGACGGTCGCCGCAAGGCGATCCGACGGATGACATCCCTGGCCGAGGTCCAGCGCATCTGCGGTTTCGGCGATGAGGACTAGCCTGGCCCGATCGCAGCTTGGGTCGAGTCCGGGGGTCAGCGAGAGCTGTCGCGAGGTGATGCAGCGGGCGCGCTGCGTTTGGATCGATCACCCGGCTCTCGAGGTCCTCGCCGGACGGATCGCCTCCGGGGGCTTGCCACCCTCGGCGCCGCCGTGGGATCGCCGGCGGCACTTCTGTGGCGATCCGGATCGCACGGCCAACTACATCCTCGCGCTCGACGCGCTCAACTTCTGCTTCTGGGCGTTTCCGGGCGAGGAGCGCTGGCGGATCCGGTACGAAGGCGAGATCCTGGACGGCTACTGGGCCCTGGCGGCTGCGTTGACGCGATCCATCCAGAACGGGTTGGACCTGACGGATGCTCGCGTGATGGCGTCAGCCTCGCGTGCGATGCTGGCCGAGGTCTTTTCCGGCCAGGGTGAGATTCCGCTCCTGGACGCTCGCGTGGCCAATCTCCGCGAGGCGGGCCGGGTCCTGGCAGAACGCTACGGGGGCAAAATGACCTCGTTGATCGCCGCCTGCCAGGGCTCGGGCCAGCGTCTCGCCCTGCGCGTGGCCTCCGAGATGTCGAGTTTCGACGACCGAGCCTCCTACGACGGAGTCGAGGTCCGGTTCTTCAAGCGAGCGCAGATCCTTGCCGTCGATCTCGCGGCCTGCTTCGAGCAGGCGGGGCCCGGCCGCTTCGACGATCTCGCGGAACTCACGGCCTTTGCCGACTACAAGGTTCCCCAGGTGCTGCGGGAGCTCGGGGCCCTGGAGTACACCCCGGAGCTGGCCGCGTGGATCGAGGACCAGCGCGAGCTGCCCCAAGGCTCGCCCCAGGAGGTCGAGATCCGCGCAGCAACGGTCATGGCGGTCGGCGACCTAGCGGCGCTGCTGGCACGACGCGGGATCGCCCTGACGGCGGTGGCGCTCGACGGCCTGCTCTGGCATCTGGGCCAGGACCTCGCGTTTCGGCATACCTATCACCGGACCCGAACGATCTACTACTGATGGCGATCGGCCAGGTCTTCACGCCGCTGCCGCTGGCTCGGCGCGTACTCGATCGGGTGACGGCGCGGCCCTTGCGCATCCTGGACCCGGCCTGCGGCACCGGAAATTTCCTCCGGGCAGCTGCCGAGCGCTGGCCCGGAGCGGAACTGGTGGGTTTCGAGAGCGACCCGGCCGTGGCCGGGATCGCCCGCCAGTGGCTCGCCGTCACCATCGGGTCACAGGCGGCGGGCCCCGGATCCCGGATCGAGGTCCGGGACGCCCTGAAGTGCGACGTTCATCCGGGCTTCGATCTGGTTTGCGGCAATCCACCCTACGCCGCGGCCTACCGGGATCCGGGGGACCGCGCGGCAATTCGCCAGGGGCACGTGACGGCCCGCGGCAGCTTCGACATGGCCGTGCCTTTCGTGGAGCGTGCCGTCCGCTGGCTAGCGCCTGGCGGGTGGCTTGCGCTGGTGGTCACCAACAAGCTTCTGGTCAAGGACTATGCCGGTCCGCTGCGAGGCTGGCTGCTCGAGACCGTGGCCATCCGCGAAATCTGGGATCTGGCCGCTGTCGAGGTCTTCGAAGGGGCGCAGGTCGATGCAGCCGTGATCCTGGCGCAGCGCGCCGAGCCGGGGGCGATCCGCATCGTGCTCGCCGACAAGCGCCACGGCCAGCACGAGTACCGCCTGGACCGGTCCACCTGGATCCAGGGAGCCAAGTCCGACCAAGACGTCGCCGGGGGCCGGACCGCAAGCGGCCCGAGACGCTGGGAGGTCTACGTGACGCCCACCATCGCCCCCGTGATCGAGCGGATCCGGGGCCCGGCGCTCGGTCGGCTGCCGGGAATCGCGGTGCGCGACGGGATCCAGGGCCGGCACTATCACGAGATCCCGATCGAGGAGGGCCATCCGGGCGGTCTGCCGATCGTTGGCGTCGGACGGATCGAGCCCGGCAGGATCGCCTGGGACAAGCCGCTCAAGCGCGGCGGAGTGCTTTATCGGGACCCTCGCCTGCGCGTCCAGGGGGCGTTTCGGACCTACTGCGAGCGGCCCAAGGTCCTGATCCGAGGCGTCGCCCGCCGGGTCACCGCCGTCTACTCGCAGGTGCCCCTCGTGCCCTTGACAGCCGTGCGCTCGATCGTCTTTGGAACCAGCGGGCAGCTTGCGACGGTCGGGCGATCGCAGATCGATCCACGGCAGCTGGTCTCCTGGCTCAACTCCGACCTCGTCAGCTTTCTCCTGCAGGCTCGGTGTCGGGGCGATCGCGTGCCCCGAGGTTCCTTCAACATCAGCAAGCGCTGGCTCGAGGAGCTGCCGGTGCCGCCCGAGCCCCATGTCCTCAGTCCGGACGAACAGAACGCAATCCGGGAGTGGCTGGCCGCCTTCGGCGTCTAGAGTGCTCCCGGTTTGAATGGATCGAGCCCGATCAGTCAAACGGGGCCCGGTTGCGCAGCGAAGCGACCGCGCAGAGGGACCCGTTCAAACTGCAAAAGGTCTAGAGTGCTCCCGGTTTGAATGGATCGAGCCCAATGAGTCAAACGGGGCCCGGTTGCGCAGCGAAGCGACCGCGCAGAGGGACCCGTTCAAACTGCAAAAGGTCTAGAGTGCTCCCGGCTTGGTTGAAACGGTGCAGCCTGCTTTCGGCTAGGCCTTGGCGGGCGTGGGAGGAGCCTTCTTGCGGTCGAGGAAGCGGTTGCCGATCTCGTTGAGCGCCAGGGCCGCCATCTCCCGAGCCAGGAGGCTGTCCTTGAGATCGTACAGCCGGCTGTTGGCCTCCCGGAACTTGTCGCCTTCGGCCAGCGTATCCTTGAGCGCGATGTCGAAGAACTCCTCGACGATGTCGGATTCTTCCGCCAGGAGCTTCTTCCATACCCCGTGGAAGTCGAGAACCCGGTACTGGAGGCCGCCTTTCTTGGAAAGGTCGACATTGAACTTGTCCTTGAAGTCGCTGCGCACGTCGAGCTCGGTCTCCATGTTCTCGACGACCTCGGTCAGCGCGTCGGCGTCGACCAGCATCCAGGTCCTCGCCTCCTCCAGGAACGTGGCCGCCGCCGAGGCATCCTCGAGCTTCTTGCTGATCTCCTTGACCTCGGTAGTCAGCTTGGTCCGCTCCTCCTTTTCGGCCTTGAGTTCGACCTCGAGCGCATCGCGCCGGGAGATGGCGTCGTCCCGCTTCTTTTCGGCGGTCTCGAGTGCCGCCTTGGTCTCGGCAAGGTCGCGCGAGAGCTTGTCTCCGAGCCGTTGCGCGTCCTCCAGATCCCGCTTGAGCTGGCTGATGGGCTGCGACTTGGACGAGACTTCCTCCTGGAGCTTCTTTTGCGAGGAAGCGGAGTCGGCCAGCCGCGACTGAAGTTGCTCGCGCTCCTTCTTGAAGGTTTCCTCGACCTTGTTGAGATCGGCCTCGCGCTTGCCCTGGGCCTGCTCGAGGAGCTTCTTGATCTTGGCGAGCTCGGCCTCGGCCCGCTCGAGCTTCTTCTCGTAGTCCTTCTTGAGGGCCTCGACCTCGGCCTCGCTGGCCCCACCGACCTTGGCTTCTTCCTCCTCGGCGACGGCCTCGGGAAGGGCCTCGGGAATCGTCGCAAGAACCTTCTCGGGGAATTCGTAGGGGCCCATGTAGGCGTAGATCTCGACCTGGCGATTGTCACCGGCCTCGAGCCAGGTCTTGAAGAGCTTCTTGAGGGCCGTGACGGTCTTGGTTTCCGCCGGGAAGGTCCGCGGCTTCTTGCCCTTGCTGGAGTCCTCCTCGGCGTGCTCGTCGAACCCCGGAACCCCCGCGAGCTCGGCCTTCTGCAGCCAGGCATGGAAGAGCCTCTGCCGGAGCGAGAAGTCGTCCGCCATCGCCAAGCGCAGCCAGGCGTCGATGGCGGGCTCCTTGGCCGCCTGATGACCGGTCTTGCGCTCCTTCAGGAACCGGACGCGCGCCTTCTCGTCCTCGCCGATCACCTGGCGCTTGGTCTTGAGATCCAGATCCGCCAGGAGCGCCGCCGCCGCACGACCCAATGTCTCAGTACTCAAGGTGGAGCTCCTTTCGGCAGAACGGTATGAAGAAATTAGCAAGGGTATGGATCTCGAGCTGGGTATTGAACCAGTCCTGGAGAGCGATCGAATCTTCGGCGCGCTTGCGCTTGCTCGAGTCGCGAAGGCCCAAAGTGAGGGCCTTGCTGTAATCCTGAACCGAAAGATCGAGGAGCCCCTTGGTACGGTAAAGCTCGGCTCGGATCCAGTAGGCTTCGGGATTGGACGGTTCCTTCTCGATGCGTTCGAGGATCGCCTTCATGTCGGCATCCCGGGCCTGGTTGAAGAAATCGAGGAGGCCGAACTCGTGATCCGCGGCGATCGCCGGGATCGTGGCGTGGAGGGTCACGAAGGGGTACGCCGAGAGATCCTCGCGGATCTTGACCTCCATCGCATCCCGGCGCTCGAGTCTGCCCTCGCAGGTGATGTCCTCCCGGGCCAGCGTGCGCCCGTCCGGATCCTTGACCAGCAGCCGGATGACGTCCCCTTGCGGCCCCTCGAAGTCGATCGAGAAGCGTAGTGCGTTGCCTGCCATGTACTCGGCAACGCGCTCGAACCGGTAGATCCGCGGGGTCCACGTGACCGTGAGGGTCGAAAGCTTGCGGTCGCCGACCACCGGGGTGATCTTGTTGACCCGGCCCGTCACCCGATCGATGAGATCGGAAAGCTCGAGGAACGCATAGCCTTCGTAGAACTCGAGCTGCCTGACCGGGGACTCGTTGACCAGGATCGTGCCTGCCCGCGCGTCCGTTCCGAAGAGCACCAGGCCATACTTGGCCAGGTCGTCGCGGGCGACGGTGCTCTTCTTGAGGAACTGCTGGCCGGGGTCGTCGGAAGGCGCCGAGTCGTCGTACAGACGCCAGCCACAGACCGGAGGCTCGAAGGTTGCCGTGAGCGAGATGTACGGGCGCTCGAGCGGCAGGGCCGTGGTGATCGTCGGGGCCACGAACTGTCCGACGCCGAGCGCGGTCGCCGGCACCTGTACCCCGCCGAATACGGCGCGGCGACGATTGGTGTCGTCCGGAAAGCAGCGCACGCGGCTGGTGACGAGGTAGCTCACCTCCTCGCCCTCGACGAAGGGGTGCATCGGAAGATCCGTGACGTCGAGCGACGGCAGGACCGTGAACGTGAACGCGGCCAGCGTGCAGCGCTCGCGACGCAGCTCGAGTCGATAATGGCCGGAGGCGGTCTCGCCGAGCCCAAATCCGCGCCGGATATGAGCGCCGACGAACTCGATCGGACGCCCGGGCTTCATGCCTGCCAGGCGCTCCGTCGCCTCGAGGGAGCGCTCGGCAACGAAGGTGTCGTTGGCGAACAGCGCGAGATCGACTTCGCGCTCCTGCCCGGCATCGAGGTCGGGAGCCAGCACGATCCAGAGATCGTCCCAGCTGCGCAGGATGCGATCGGGACCGGAAGGAAGCCGGAAGAAGGCATCCTCGGAGGGAGTTCCCATGAAGTCGAAGTGGATGTCCGAGATCCGCCCGAACTTCCATACCAGCGGGCCGCCAAGGTCCAGCACGAAGGGCGCCCCCTCCGTCTTCCAGGCGAGGTTCCAGGCCCTGTAGGCACCGAAGGTCCCGATCTGCGACAGCGTGTAGGCCGGCGTCTCCTGGAGCTCGGCGGGAAGGTCCTCGCTGACGAAGAGCGTCATCGTGGACTCGCCAAAGGCCTGGGTGCGATCCGAGGGCAAAACGCGGGCCGCGTGGCGGGAGCCAAAAAGCATCGCCGGCGCGAGCGTGAGCGTGAACTCGGGCTCGGTGCCCGCGATCTGGAGCGCCTCCGCCGTGCGCCGGTTGCGAAGCGTGACGACGTACTCGCCAGGCGCAGCCCCGGAAAGCGGAAGGATCGCATGGGATATCCCGCCAAGACCGTCGCGATCCGTGGGGAACCAGACTTCGGGCAGCTGGTCTTCGCCTCGCGCTGCCGCTGGCGCCGGTTCGCCCACCTTGAAGGCAGCCAGGGCGATCTCCTTCTGGACGAGCTTGGGATCGTACAGGCGGATGCCCTGGACCTCGACGGTGAGCGAGCCGTCTTGATGGCGAATTTCGGGTTGCCAGTGCAGACCCTCGTCCGGATAGAGCTTTTGCTTGCCAACCCGCACGGCACGGTCGACCGGACGGCTGCGGAACCACAGGAATCCCCTCGATCGGCCCTCGATGAAGAGCTCACGAGGGATGATCGGGCTCTCGGCATCGCCTTCGAGTGGCACGAAGTCCTCTCGGGCCTTGTAGATGACGCGGTTGCCCAGCGTCGACAGATGGTGCTCGGGGTAGACGTTGACGTCCTCTGCCGGAAGCAGCTCGTTGGGCATGACCAGATAGCTTGCCGCCCCGATGCGGTACCGGCCGAAATAAGGCACGTCGCCCGCATAATCGGTGTCGACCATCTGGCCCGAGGGCAGGATCACGCGAGTGCCGGGCGCCAGGGACAGCACGATCCGGCGGAATTTCTCGGGGGTGATCGCGCCGACGATGCGCTGGGCGAGATTTCGCAAGGCGACGGCCCCGCGGAAGATCCGCAGCGGATTGATGCCGCAGACCGCCTCGAAGCGTTCGGGACGGTCGACCAGATCGAGGGGCTGCAGCTCCTCGCGCTCGGACAGGGTCTCCATCAAGGTGCTGAGATCCGCGATGGAATGGTTGACGGCCGTAGGGAACTCCTTGCAGGCGTCGACGATCCGGCGCAGCTTCTCGGCCTCCTCGGGAAGGATCTTGACCCGCTTTTGCTCTTCAGCCGAGCCCTTGACGTATCGGAAGAGATCCCGGACGTCCATCGGATGGAAGTACTTCCAGTAAAGGATGAAAAGATCGGCGACATCGGGAAGCATCTTGCGAGGCAGGCCGGCCTCGGCAATGAGCGCGTCGGTGTAGCGCTTGTCTTCCTCGGCCTTGACCAGGCCCTCGTCGGCAAAGCCACGCTCGAGGATGCTCTTGTACATGCGCGAGTCGGCGATCTTGCCGGTCCATTCCTGGTACAGGCCCCAGAAATCACCCTGGTACTCGTTCTTGATGAGCTCGCAGAGGGCGGCCAGGCAGACCAGGCGCGCCTTGTGCTTGAGATCGTCGTTGACGCCCTTGACGCTTTGCCCGCCGTACTCCTGATGGGTCGAGAACTCGACGTTCATCAGCGCCTCGAGCTCCTCGCCGAGTTCGATGTCGCGGAAGGGCACCCGACCGTCGCGGGGACTCGACCCGGCGGCCTGGCGGCGTTCCTGGACGAGATCGTACAAGCGGTCTACTTCTCGCTTGTAGTCCGTCAGATCCAGGAGGGTAACCTTACTCATGCCGTCGCTTTCGGGGGGGGGTCCCAGTACGAACTCCTCGCCACTGAAAGCGGCTGGTTTCGCAGGACGCGGGCGCATTTAACCGGGCCGAAAAGTCCTCTTTTCGAGCAGGGAATAACTATTCTAGCGGATCCGGACCGGACCGTCATGAAGCCAGGCGAGCAGGGTGCGCTCCCCGTAGCCAGGGCCTTCGTGCAGACGTCCGCAAGGAGCGCATTCCGGAGGGTGCGCTCGAGACTTCGCTCGGTTACACTGGGCGCGACGGAGGAAGAGCTTTGCCCACCCCCCTGGATGCAACCGATCGGCTGTGCGTCGACGCGATCCGGGTGCTTTCGATCGACGCGGTGCAGGCAGCCGATTCCGGGCACCCCGGCCTTCCGCTCGGGGCCGCTCCGATGGCATACGTCCTCTGGCAGCGCCACCTCAAGCACGATCCCGGCGATCCGAACTGGCCCGATCGCGACCGCTTCGTGCTCTCGGCCGGGCACGGCAGCATGCTCCTGTACAGCCTGCTTCACCTGACCGGCTATGCCATTTCCCTGGACGATCTCAAGCAGTTCCGGCAGTGGGGCAGCAAGACGCCCGGGCACCCCGAGGTCCACGTGACGCCGGGGGTCGAGGCGACCACCGGTCCCCTGGGCCAGGGCGTGGCGAACGCGGTCGGGATGGCGATCGCCGAGCGCCGCCTCGCGTCGCTCTTCAACCGACCGGGCTTCAGCCTCGTCGATCATCACACCTACGCCCTGGTCGGCGACGGGGATCTGATGGAGGGCATCTCGGCCGAGGCCTCGAGCCTCGCGGGTCATCTCGGGCTCGGCAAGCTGATCGTGCTCTACGATGACAACCAGGTGACGCTCGACGGGCCGGCCTCGCTGGCGTTCTCGGAGGACGTGGGCCGGCGCTACGAGGCGTACGGCTGGCAGGTGCTCGAGGTCGAGCGCGGGGACACCGATCTGGAGGCGATCGACCAGGCCCTGATCGCGGCCCGGTCCGAAACCGCCCGGCCCAGCCTGGTCATGGTCCGCACGACCCTCGGTTACGGGTCCCCCAACAAGAGTGGCAAGAGTGCGGCGCACGGCAGTCCCCTCGGTTCCGCGGAGGTTGCCCTGACGCGGCAGGCGCTCTCGTGGCCACTCGACGAGCCCTTCGCGGTTCCGGAGCGGGCAGCAGCGCACCTGCGCCGGGCGGTCGAGCAAGGGGCTCTCGCCCGGGCGAAATGGGGGCAGAGCCTTGCGGAATATGCCCGCGAGTTTCCGGATCTCGCGGCCCTGTGGCGCCAGGCCTGGGCGCTCGAGCTTCCCGAGGGATGGGACCACGGCCTCCCCGCGTACCGTGCGGGCGACGCCGTGGCGACGCGCACGGCAGGCGGCGGCGCGCTCAACGCGATCGCCACCAAGATTCCGTACCTTCTCGGGGGCGACGCGGACCTCTCGGTCTCGACCTCGACAGCCCTGACGTCGCTGGGGTCGTTCGAGGCTTCGAGCGGCCAGGGGCGCAACCTCCACTTCGGTGTCCGCGAGCACGCGATGGCAGGGATCGCCAACGGCATCGCATACCACGGGGGCCTGCGCAGCTTCGTGGCGACCTTCCTGTGCTTCTCCGATTACATGCGGCCCTCGATCCGGCTGGCGGCGCTGGGCGGCCTGCCCGTGATCTATGTCTGGACCCACGATTCCATTGGCCTGGGGGAGGACGGCCCGACCCACCAGCCGGTCGAGCACCTGATGTCCCTGCGCACGATCCCGGGCTTCACGCTGATCCGTCCGGCGGACGCAACGGAGACGGTAGCGGCCTGGAAGGTCGCGATCCAGAGCACCCACGGGCCGGTCGGCCTGGTGCTATCTCGGCAGAAACTCCCGGTGATCGATCGGACCCGCCACGGCGCGGCATCCGGCCTCGAGCGCGGAGCCTACGTTCTGGCCGAGGCCGGCGGGTCCAAACCCCGTCTGATCCTCATTGCCACGGGCTCCGAGGTGCAGCTGGCGCTAGCTGCCCGACAGCAGCTCGAGGGCCAGGGCATTCCGACCCGCGTGGTCTCGATGCCGAGCTTCGAGCTGTTCGAAAGGCAAGAGGCCAGCTACCGGGACGGGGTCCTCTTGCCCGGCGTGCAGGCGCGGGTGGCCATCGAGGCGGGCTCTGCGCTGGGCTGGTGGAAGTTCGTGGGGCTCGGTGGCGCGGTGGTCGGCCTCGACCGCTTCGGTGCCTCAGCGCATGGTGACATAGTGATGTCGCAACTTGGATTTACTGTTGATAATGTGGTAAATGTGGCCCTTGCCGTGCTGAAGGGCCTCGAGCCGCACGGGACCTGACCCGCCAGCCACCGAGATACCCCAAAGAGAGCGACGCAAACGCCGCGCTGGCCAGTTGCCGTCTGACGCCGTCGTCAGGGTGCCGCAGGACGGCCGATCCGCTCCCGAAGCGCCCAAAAATGACACAAGACTGCGCACGGATTTTCCTACAAGATAAACAAGAGATAGGGGAGGTAGGAAATGAAAGCCGGCAAGGTGCCAAGCTCCGCAAGGGCCGCGGTCCTCAAGCAGCCGATCGCGCCATTGACGCCAGGCGCGGGATCGGCCTCGCCTTCGCTGGCCGGGGACTCGCTACAGCGCCAGCCTGCTGCCCCCACGGATCTCGAGCAGGAGGCCCAGGCGGCCCAGAAGCTCATGGGCAAGCCCCTGTCCTATACCTCGACCCAGGAGCTGGAGGCCTACCTCGGCACCGTCAGGAAGGCCGAACCGCTGGCCGACTACGATCCCCAGGGGTTCCTCACCAAGCAGCTCCAGCTGAGCGATGTCAGGGCCTCGGGCCGGACCGATCGCCCCACCCTGGAGGCCCTCCGCAAGATTCCGCAGTACCATCCGAGCAACACGCTGGCGGGTCTGCCCATCCTTCCCCAGCGAGCGCTCTTCGCGCTGGCCAAGGCGAGCCCGGGCCTTTTCCTGGCCCTGACCAAGGCGACCAACCCGGCCATGGAGGCGATCAGCAAGATCAAGGCCAAGTGGAAGAAGCCTTTCGCTTCCGTCCAGAAGGCCAGTCCGACGGGATTGACTCCGCAGCAGCGTTATCCGGGAGTCGTGTCCGACGATATCTTCCGGCCGCTCTCTTTCTCCCGGGATTTCCACGCCGGGACTCCAGATACCAGCAGCAAGGGCCGCTACGGAACCTACGCCATCGCCAAGGCCATGGGTTTTTCCGAGGGCGAAGCCAACCGGATCGCCCGGATGGATGAGGGCATCGACACCAACCAGACCCCCTACGGCGCCACGAGCTACTCCCCGCTGGACGAGATGGACCGCCACTTCAACCTGGCATCCAAGGGACACGAGGATTCCCGCCTGGTGTGGGCGCAACGGCACCTGAAGGCGGCGATCGCCTTCGGCAAGCAGACCGCGTACAAGCAGGCCGAGGTCGAGCTAGGCGCCGGGCTGCATTCGCTGCAGGATCTTTTCGCCCACGGCCAGCTCACGCCCTCGACGCACGCCACGATCGGGGAGTTTCCCGATGACGTCACCTACAATCCCATCGCGTTCTACCAGGCTACCGAGGCGACCCAGGCCTATCTCCAGGCATACATCTCGGGCATCACGCAGCAGCCTGACCAGGCTCCCTAGTTCAAGCGGCGATCGCCCGCGAGAGGCGATGGTCCTGGTGCAAGACCGCGCCGACGTGATGCATCGCCGTTGGGGATCTGCCGCCGGACTCCAGGTCGTGACCTGGGGCCTGGCAGCGTGCCCGGCCGGATCCGGGCTACCGGGGGGCGCGGCGCGAAGCTCGGGCGCCTGGCGGCACTGCGCGGATGTCTGGAAGGTTCCCGAGCGAGCCGAAGAGCGCCGCCGAGCCGGACGCGGCTTCGACGCCATGCTGAGACAGACCGAAGGCGACCTGGCCCTTGCGTAGCAGGCCCTGCCGGATCGCCCAGCGGGAGAGTGCCGGCCGCTCGCCTACCAGTACGGCCATCCGGGCTGCGAACGCGAGGTAGCGGTCCTGCTCGTCGGGGGCCACGACGCGGGCCATCCGGGCCATGCCCAGCGCGCCGAGGTAGCCGGCCGCCAGGGTCTGGCCGGCGCCGGTCGACAGGCCCCGCTGGGAGTTGCAGGCCGACTGCCAGGCCCAATCGAAGGCATCCGGGAACCAATCGAAGGCCCGTTGCATGGCGGGCCACGCCGGCCTGACCAGCGACCAGTCCTGACCATAGAGCGCGGCGACGCTCGTTCCGTACAGGGCAAGTCCGTTGCCCAGACCAAAAGCACCGAGGCGATTCGATAAAGCCAGTGCGCCGGGGCTTTCGGAACCAGTCGGCTCGTAGCGCCCTGACCGTGAGGGCGACGCCGCCGCACCTGCCCCCTCGAGGCGGGCCGCGGTCCATACGAACCGGGTACCCGTCTCGGGTTCGCTGGAACGGGCCCAGGAAGCCTGGCTCCAGGCCCGCTTGATCTGGTAGGCGGAGTTGGCCTGCAGGTAACGGCGCTCGGGGGTCGAAAGCCGATCCCAGTGAAGATAAGCCCAGACCCTGCCGCTGAAAGCCAGATCGGCGGCCGAACGAGCCAGGGCTCCAGGTAGCTTCGGCAGCGCGACACTGGCACTGGCAGACTGCACCTGGGGGCGGTCCAGCGAGGGCACAGGAAGATCGTAGGCGACCTCGTCGCTGCCGGTCGCGGCCCACAGCGGGCCGGCGAGGGTGGGCAGGCCCAGGTCGTGGGCAGCCGGTGAAGCGGGGGGCCTCTCGGCGCCCAGGAGCCCTGCGGGCCATGGTGAAACCAGAGTCCTGGCGCTGCCGACCGGAAGCCCGGCCCCATGCCCGAGCGCGAGGCCGATAACGGGGGGCAGCGGGGCGTAGGGAATTGCGCCCGCCGCCAGGTAGCCGAACCGGTCGTGGGCGTGAAGGCCGTCGGGCTCAATCTCGTCGTCAGGGTGCAGGGCGAAGGGAACCATGGCAGCAGCCCAGTGACGGATGCGGGCCATGTCCGCGGCGTGCGCGGTGGGGACATGGGGGGCGATGCCCCAGGGCCAGCAAAATCGCGCCGTGGCCCCGGCTGGCAAGAGAAGATCGAAGCCCGACCGGGTTTTCTTGAGCTGGATCGTCCAGGCCGGCGAGGGCAAGCTCACGAGCAGGGGCGCCCGGCGGGAGCGCGGGTCGTAGAGGCAGAGCCAGGGCTCGACCCACGGAATCGCCGCGTTGACCCGCGCAGAATGCGTCGTCACGCCCCACCGATCGACGTAGAGGAGGTCCAGATCGCCGGCCAGGTGGACGGACAGGGTCGCAGCCAGGGGTTCGAGGGCAAAACCGGGATAGAGGAGGGGGTAGAAGACGCGATACCGCTCGCCCCGGGCTTGCCGGACGAGAGCGATCTTGCCGACCGAGCTGAGGCTCTGGATCTTGACCCGATCGCCCGGTGCCGGCGATCCGAAGGTGCCAAAGAGGGGCGCCGGGGCCAGGCTGGTCGTCGCGGCCGCAAAGCCGTCCGGGCCGAGTTCGCAGGTCAGCAGCCCCGTGAGATCGCCGCCGCCGAACCGTCCGAAAGACACCGAACCGGAGGCCGCGGCCGCCACCGGGCCGGGCCAGGGCAAGGCCGGCGAGAATGCCGCCATGGCGAGCGGACCGGCCGGAATGCCCACCAGGGGCTGGCCGGTGAATCCCGAGAGGCGGATCGCGAGCACGTTGTCCGCGTCGTAGCGCAGCAGGGACGGGGCCAGGCCGAAGGCCTCCCGGCGGCGATACAGGGGATAGACCGCACCGCGCATCCTGCCGATCAGGTGGCCGTTGAGATACACGGCGGCGTTGCCCTCGACGCCCCCGAGCAGGAGCTCCGATCCCATGCCCCTGGCCTCGGGTGCGATCGTGAAGTGGAACCGATACCAGGCCACCCGATTGCGCAGGAGCTCCGGATTGACGGCCGATCCCGCGACCCACTGCTCGTCGTCATAGGCCGGGCTCGCCAGCTCCCTGCCGTCGCCGGCGCCGAGCCGCCAGGTCAGATCCGCGAGGTTAAGCGGGGAATGCGTCCCGACCTCGATCGGTGGCACCAGCTCCTCGAACAGGGGCCCCTGCTCCTGAGCCGTCGCCGGAGGCTCCGCAAGGGCCAGCAACCAGACCGCCATGCAGGCGGCGATCGCAGCCCGTAGAGCCGAGTGCGAGAGGAACGTCCGGTTCAGCTTACGCATCTGGTTTCCAGCAGGTAGGCCCCGTAGAGAAACGGGTGGAGGCTGAGGCGATCGACCAGGGCGGGGTCGAGCTGCTCGGCGGCGCCCTCGGCCAGCAGAGGTCCGAGCAACCAAGACGCGTCGTTGCGGGAGCCGAAGCCCGCAGCCAGGCGCAGCGCGGCGTTGGGGCCGTCTTGCAAAGACCAGGCCACGATCTGGCGCAGGGCGCGATCGTGCTCTGCCGACCCGTATCCGGGCGCGCAGACCCGGGCATCGAAGAGAACTGCCAGCGCGTAAGGGGGCGGCGTCAGACCCAGCAGGCCGAGGGTGCGAGCGAAGGGACCTTGGGAGCGCACGAGCGCCCCCCGGGCAGGCTCCTGGACGTAACCCGCGATCGCCTCCGCCAGCCCGGCATCGCCCAGGGGCTCCGGGTAGAGCACGAGGAGCTCGGCCAAAGCTCGCTGAGCGTCCTCGCGATCCGAATCCAGCGCCACTGCTCGAATATCCCAGGCCGGTTGGGCGAGGGCACGCGCCGCCCACTCCGAACGGCGCTGGCCGTCGGCCTCCTTAACGACCGACCAGGCACGGACCGGATCGCCACCCCACTCCGGGGCGAGATCGAAAGGACTGCAGCCAGCCGCGCGCGCCCACGCGGCCAGGACCGCGGCCTGGGCCCCGGGCGCCTCCACCTTGCACCAGTTGAAAAGCTGCACCAAGCCCGCGACGGCCAGGCCCCCCAGGCCGCCGAGAAGGCGGCAAAGCCCGCGCGCGGCTTCCGTCGGAACCCCCTCGCCCAGGACGGCGTCGTCGGCAAGGAACCAGGCCAGGAGGGCGAGGGCATCCTCGGACGCCTGCCAGCTGGCATCCGTGAACGCCGCCGTGATCGCGGCCATCGTGGCCGTCTGGCGACGCAAAACCGCCTGGTCGGGTCCCCCGGTGCCACGGGTGGCGGCGATGACCCGGGGATACAGGTCGTTGCGAATCGGGCCCGGCAGGCCAAAGACCGCCTCGGCCAGCGCCTGCAAGGTCTCGAGGCGGGGGCCGCGAGGCATGCGGGCGATCTGTGCCAGGGGAAACTCGGCCAACAAGCGCCTGGCCGCGTCGGGGGACCGTCCGAGCAGGGATCGTTCGGTGTTGGCCAGCCGCAGGAGCGCATGGCGGAGCCGGACCCGGGTGAACGGGTCGGGATGGCTGGCCGCTTCGCCGGCCAGGCGCTCGGCATCGCAAGCCGCCTCGTGGCCGAGCGCAAAAAGAGCCGAGTCCAGGGCGGGATCGTCGCCGCTGCGGTGAGAAAGGTCCACGAGCAGGAGATGGGCGGCCTCATGGGCGCACAGGCGATCCAGGGGCAAGCGGCCTCCCGAGGCCACCTGCAGCAGATCCGCGAAGAGCGCCAGGAACCGTGCTGGCGGATCTCCTGACGGAGGCAACGCGCCGACCGCGACGACTTCCGGGTCCATGGCTGCAATGAAGGGCGCCACGTCCTCGGCCGGCAGGACAGCGGCGATCTCGGTCAGGTAACGGGCGTAAAGAGGGTACAGGCCATCCTCCACGATGGGCCGGTAGTGCTGGACCGCGGCGCGGGCTGCCAGACTCGCCGAGGCCAGGTCGCCCACACGCACGCCGGCGGTCGCCACCAGAACGAGATCGAGGTAACGATCCTCGGCATCTTCGGTGCGGAGCGCCGATGCCGCCGCGCCCGCAACGTTGCCCTCGAGAGCCTGCTCGACCGGCGAGGCTCGAGAGTAGCCCTGCGCGGTCAGGGCGTCCGCCTGGCGAAAATCGCGGCGCCCTCTGCCGTGAGCCGGGCCTCGCTGGCGGCTCCGGGCTTCGCTCGTGGCTCCGACGCCGCGGCCACGTTGAGCGTGAAGGTGAACCAGGCCCCCCGCCCCCGGTGGCTCGTGAGCTCGAGCCTGCCACCGTGCAGCGCCACCAGATCACGCGCCAGGGGTAGTCCCAGGCCGGTCCCCGGGCCCGAGCCGCTGCCGCGATCGAAGCGCTCGAAGATGCGGGCCTGGAGCTCTGGCGGAATGCCGGGGCCATCGTCCCGGACCGTAACGCGCACGCGTCTTCGAGAGCGCCCATCGAATGCGACGGCGATCTCGATGCGCCCTTCGACGGGACTGAACTTGGTCGCGTTGGAAAGGAGATTTACCAGAACCTGGCGGAGTCGCAGGGGATCGGCGGATACCTCCGGAAGGTTGGCCGGCGTCGAGAGGGAGAAGGCTTGCCGGCGCTCGGCCAGGAGGGGAGCGATGACGAGATGGGCCTCGGAGACGGCCACACGGATGTCCACGGGTTCGAGGGCAAGCGGATAGGCCCCCGCGTCGAGGCGAGCCAGATCGAGAAGGTCTTCCAGGAGCTGCCTGACATGGGTAACTCCCTGGGTGAACATTCGCAGATAGGAAAGTTGCTCGTCCGACAGGCCAGCCGACGCGTCCTCGGTCAAGAACTCGGCTCCGCCCGCCATGGCCATCAGGGGCGTCCGCAGCTCGTGCGAGACGGCCGCGAGAAATTCGAGGCGCCCCTTGGCCTGCTCGGCCAGCTTGCGGGTCACCTCCTCGCCGCGCTTGCGCTCGGCATCCAGCTCGGCCGCGAGTGCGGCCTGCCAGCGTTCGTCGGAACGGTCGGCACGCACCTGAGCCGTCAGCAAGACAAACTCTCCGGCCTGGCGGGCCAGCTCGCTCAGGTTGGCGTCACGCAGCGCGGATGCCATCTCGAGCAACAAACCCAGCGTCACGAAGGGTGTCAGCCCGGCCTCCTCGGCCTCGGCCGCCCAGGCCTCGGCCAGCGCCGCCAGGGCCTGGGCGCCAAGCGAGCGGGAGAGTTCCCGAACCAACGCCTCGGCACGGCTCACGAGCGCCCCGGACGGGGACTCCTGGGCACGGTCCATCCAGGCCGCCAGCGCCTGGTTCCGGATGCCGCTAGCGAGCTCACCGGCGGCCTGACCTGCCAGTGGCCTGGATGCACGGGCCTGGGAGCGCATCGCTTCGATCCTACCCGGCACCGGAAGACTTTTCACGGCCGGGGATGGCTCCGGGCGTAGACTTCACGGAGGCGATCGACCGTGACGTGAGTGTAGATCTGGGTCGTCGAGAGCGACGCGTGCCCGAGCAACTCCTGGACCGCGCGCAGATCGGCCCCCCCCTCGAGGAGGTGGGTGGCGAAACTGTGGCGCAGAACATGCGGGGTCACCCGATGAACTATCCCGGTTCGCTGGGCATAACTTGCGATGGCTCGCTGCACCGACCGCGCCGACAGTCGATTTCCGCTCGGGTTCAAGAACAGGGCGCCCGAGGGCGGATCGCGACGACCGGCGAGGATCGGCCGGCTCCTGTCGAGGTAGTTCGACAGCGAGACGAGGGCATGACGGTCGATCAACACGATGCGTTCCTTGCGGCCTTTTCCGAAGACGGCAAACTCGGCCAGGCCGTCGTCGTCGGCCACGAGATCCGCGACGGTGACGCAATCCAGGGCGATCGCCTCGGCGATCCGGAGCCCGGTGGCATACAGCAGGTGGAACAGGGCCCGATCGCGCAGGCCCTGCGGGGTCCGGGTATCCGGCGCACCGAGCAACCGCTCGACCTCGCTCGCGTCGAGGAGCTTGGGCAGGCGCCTGGGTTGCTTGGGCGCCTGGACGCCCTTGGTGGGGTCTGCGGTCACGACGCGCTCGCGGGCCAGGTACCGGTAGAAGGCACGTACGGCCGCAAGCTTGCGCGCCCGCGACGCCGGCCCCAGGCCCTCGTGCGCCAGGAACTGGGCGAACTTCCGGACCAAAGCGAAGTCCGCCCGGATCGCGTCGGTCTCCTTCGGCAGAAAGGCCAGGTACTGGGCGATGTCTCGACGATAAGCGCGCACCGAATTCGGTGACAGGTTGCGCTCGATCTCGAGATACAGGGCAAATTCGTCGGCCAGGCGAGCGGCGCCTGCCGGCACGGCTTTTGCGTCGGCGCTTCGGTGCGGTCGGGCGGGTGAATACCCCACGAGCCTCGATCCCAGTCGGTCGGTGGCGAGGTTTCGGGGGCGGTCAGCACCGCGCCGTACCTCGCAGCTGCCAAGGATAGCCGCAGCGAACGGGATCTTCTGTGGTACCGGCACTCCCCTGGGCAGGGACTCGTGCCGCGCAATGCGCGCTACGCTAGAGTGCTCCCGGTTTGAATGGATCGAGCCCGATGAGTCAAACGGGGCCCGGTTGCGCAGCGAAGCGACCGCGCAGAGGGCCCCGTTCAAACTGCAAAAGGTCTAGGGCAGCGACAGGTCGGT
>JAJXWQ010000047.1 GCA_021781555.1 bacterium | reverse complement strand
GGCGGGTTCCCTCGAGTTACTGCCCGAGCGCAGCGAGGGAGGATTCCAGCTCCACTCCCGACGCGTGCCGGAGGAGGAACGATGATCCCGAAGGTCGAGCAGAAGTTCCCGCGCAAGGGCAGTGCACCGCCCGTTGACCCGTTCGCCCTGGAGCGCGAACTCAAGCGGGCCGTCGCAGGAGAGGTCCGGTTCGACCAGGGCAGCCGCGCCCTGTATGCCACGGACGCCTCGAACTACCGTCAGGTGCCCCTTGGAGTCGTCATCCCCCGCACTCTTGACGACGTCATCGCGGCGGTGGCGGTATGCGCGCGGCACGGCGCCCCCCTCACGAGCCGCGGCGGCGGCACGAGCCTGGCTGGCCAGACCTGCAACACCGGCGTGATCCTCGATCACTCCAAGTACCTGCACGCCGTCGAGGAGATCGATGCCGAGGGCGAGGCCGCGTGGGTCCAGCCCGGCGTGACGATGGACAAGCTGCGGGAGTCGGCGCACGCCTTCGGCCTGACCTTCGCCCCGGACCCCGCGACGCACAGCCACTGCACGCTCGGCGGCATGCTCGGCAACAACTCCTGCGGCCCCCACTCGGTCTGGGGGGGGAAGACCGACGAGAACACGCTCGCGCTCGATGTCCTCACGTACGACGGACTGCGCATGACCGTGGGACCGACGACGGCCGCCGAGCGATCCGCCCTGGCCGCCGAGGCCGGGCGCAAGGGCCAGATCTTCGCCGACCTCGACCGGTACGTGGCGCGGTATGCCGATCAAATCCGCAAGACCTTCCCGGACATTCCGCGCCGGGTCTCTGGCTACAACCTGCCCTGGCTCCTGCCCGAGCGCGGGTCGAACCTGGCCCGGGCCCTGGTGGGGAGTGAGGGCACGCTGGTCACGATCTTGAGGGCAAAGATGCGCCTGTTGCCTTACCCGAGCCAGCAGGTCCTGGTCGTCCTGGGCTACCCCGACGTCTATGCCGCGGGCGACCATGTCCCGGAGATCATGCGGTTTGGCCCCAAGGCCCTTGAGGGCATCGACGAGGTCCTGGTCCAGGACATCGAGACCGCCGGGCTCCAGCCCCGCAACCTGGCCTACCTCCCCGAAGGCAAGGGCTGGCTCATCGTCGAATTCGGCGACCCGAGCCGAAAGATCGCCGAGGAGCAGGCTCAGGCGATGATCTCCGCCCTGCGGGCCAAGGGGTCGCAAGCCCCCACCATCAAGCTCTACGACGATCGCATTGCGGAAGGGGCCGTCTGGAAAATCCGCGAGTCCGGGCTCGGGGCAACGGCCAAGGTCCCGGGCAAGCCGGACACGTGGGAGGGATGGGAAGATTCCGCGGTGCCTCCCGAGCAGGTGGGCACGTACCTGCGCCGGCTGCGCCAGCTCTTCGATCGCTTCGGATACAGCTGCGCGCTGTACGGGCACTTCGGGCAGGGCTGCATACACACGCGCATCGACTTCGACCTCAAGACCCCGACAGGCATCCGCACTTTTCGGGAATTCCTCAACCAGGCCGCCGAGCTCTGCGTGAGCTTGGGCGGCTCCCTGTCCGGAGAGCACGGGGACGGGCAGGCCCGGGCGGAACTGCTACCCGTGATGTTCGGTCCCCAGATGGTCGCGGGATTCAGTGAATTCAAGGCGATCTTCGATCCCGCAGGGAAGATGAACCCGGGCAAGATGGTGGAGCCCCGGCCGATCACGGGCGATCTGCGCATCTCCAGCTACGATCCGATCGAACCCAAGGTTGCCTTCTCGTACCCGGAGGACCACGGTAGCTTCGCCGCGGCAGCCAACCGCTGCGTCGGCGTCGGCAACTGCCGCCAGGAGAAGGGCGGGACGATGTGCCCGAGCTACATGGCCACGCGCGAGGAGGCGCACAGCACGCGCGGGCGCGCCCGCCTCCTGTGGGAAATGCTGCGGGGCCAGACCCTGACCGAGGGATGGAAAAGCAAGGCCGTGAACGATGCCCTCGATCTCTGCCTGGCGTGCAAGGGCTGCAAGGGCGAGTGTCCCGTCCACGTGGACATGGCCACCTACAAGGCCGAATTCCTTTCGCACTACTACGCGGGCCGCATCCGACCCCGCCACATGTTCGCGTTTGGCTTCATTCCCTGGTGGACCCGGCGGGTCGGCCGGATTCCGTGGCTGATCAACGCCGTCACGCAGACTCCGGGCCTCGCCGACCTCGCCAAGCTCGCCGCCAACATGCACCCGGCCCGCCGCATCCCCGCCCTGGCCGATGAGCCCTTCCATGTGTGGTTCGACCGCAACAAGCGCCCGCTAACGAGCCTCGCATCCCCGAACGGGGGGCCGGGCAGCCGGGCGAAGGCGAGCGCCGAGGACAAGCAGCGCGAGCGCCCGGCCCGGCCGGACGTGGCGCAACGGACGGTACTCCTGTGGCCGGACACCTTCAACGACTACTTCATGCCCCACACCGCCCGGGCGGCCATGGAGGTGCTCGAGGCCGCCGGCTTCGCCGTGAACATCCCCGCCAAGCCCTGGTGCTGCGGGCGACCGCTCTACGATTACGGCTTCGTGCCCCAGGCCCGCAAGCTTCTGGTCAAGCTGCTGGACGGCCTGCGCGAGATCGCCCACGACGACATCTCGATCGTCTTCCTCGAACCGAGCTGCTGCTCGGTCTTCCGCGACGAGCTGCTGAGCCTGTTCCCCGACGATCCGGTGGCCCGCAAGCTCTCGAGCCACGCCTACCTGTTGAGCGAATTCCTGGTCGAGCAGGCGCCGGACTGGAAACCGCCACGCCTCCAGCGCAAGGCCGTCGTCCTCGGGCACTGCCACCACAAGTCGATCCTCAAGATGGCCGCCGAGACCCGGATCCTCGATGCCGTCTTCGGCCCCGACTACCAGCTCCTCGATACCTCTTGCTGCGGGATGGCCGGCGCGTTCGGTTTCGAGAAGGACCACTACGACGTGGCGATGAAGCTCGCCGAGCAGGTCCTCTTGCCAGCCATCCGCGAGGCCTCGCCAGAGACCCTGGTCGTGGCGGACGGGTTCTCCTGCCGCGAGCAGATCCTCCAGTCCAGCGATCGCCGGGCGCTGCACCTCGCCGAAGTCCTCCAGTTGGCGATCCGCCAAGACGCCGGCGTTCCTGCCTGGCATCCCGAGGACGCCGTCCTGCCACCCCGCTCCGAGACGAGCGGCCGTTCGCGGGCGGCGGCCACGGCCGCAGCCTCGGTCGCCGCGATCGCGGTGGGAACGATCCTGGTGGTCCGGGCCCTGTCCGCCCGGGCCGACCACGCCCAGGGCTCGCGATGACGGCGGGCCGCGCGTCGAAGGGAGACGGCATGCCCTACACGCTCAAATTCCAGCCGACCCGGCTGTCGGCCGAGGATCAGGACCGGCGAAAGGGCCACCTCTTCGTCCGCACGACGCCGTCGACCAAGGTCGGAATCGCTCAGGCCCTGGTGATCAAGGACGAGGACCTCTTCTTGCTGTGCGAGCGGGACGGCAGCGTCCCGAGCCACACCGAGCACGGTCTCGGACTCTACTACCACGACTGCCGCTTTCTCGACACCTACGAGATCGCGATCCAGGACCAGCCGCTCCATCCCTTGGTCGGAACCGCGCGCCAGGGCTTCAAGATGATGGTCGAGAACACCAATCTCGAGCTCGAGGGCAACGATGGCCAGCTCATCGGCAAGGAAAAGATCGGCTTGAAGCTCGAGCGCCTGGTCTCCGGGGAACACCTTTCGCTGCTCGATCGCTTCTCCATCACGAACTTCGGGGCGGACCCGGTCGAATTCACGCTCGGACTCGAGTTCGGCTCGCGGTTCGAGGATGTCTTCAACATCCGCGGCCTGCTCGAGGAATCCCACGGGCAGCTGCACGATCCCGAGTGGCGCGACGACTCGCTTCGGCTGCGATACGACGGGAAGGACGGCCTGTTTCGCTGGGTGGACATCTGCTTCTCTCCGGCCCCCGGCGCTCACGAGGACACGATCGCCCGCTTCGAGGTAGCCCTCGACTCGGAGTCAACCTTCATCCTGCGCGTCAGCATCGCGGTCAACGAAGCGACCGAGGAGCCCGGCGAGCGGGCCGAGGGTTGTGCCGACTTCGACGAAGCGACGCAACAGCAGGACCGCAAGCGGGAGGCCTGGCTCGAGGGGCACACCGAGATCGCGGCCACGTCACGGCTCTTCAATCGCGTCTTCGAGCGCTCGCTCCTCGACCTCGCGCTCCTGCGCAGCAAGCTGGGGCCCGACGAGTACTTCGCCGCGGGAATCCCCTGGTTCGGGGCGCTCTTTGGCCGCGACAGCCTGATCACGGGTATCCAGACCCTGTGTTACGAGCCCGCGATCGCCGAGCAAACGCTGCGCCTGCTGGCCGACCACCAGGGCCGGCGCGAGGATCCCTGGCGGGACGAGCAGCCCGGCAAGATCCTGCACGAGCTCCGGGTCGGAGAGCTCGCCCACCTTGCCGAGGTCCCGCAGACGCCCTACTACGGTTCGATCGATTCGACCCCGCTCTTCTTGATCCTCGCGGGCCTGCATGCGGCAACCACGGGCAACCTGGACGTCTTCGACGATCTCAGGCCCCACATCGAACGGGCGCTGACCTGGATCGGCCGCTACGGGGATATCGATGGCGACGGTTTCGTCGAGTACAGCAGCCTCACCCGCAAGGGCCTGGTGAACCAGGGCTGGAAGGACTCGGGGGACGCCATCGTGGCCTCGGATGGCAGCCTGGCCGGGCCGCCGATCGCCATGGCGGAGGTCCAGGGCTACGTCTACCTGGCCAAGCACCTGATCGCGGACTGCCTGGATGCGATGGCGCAAGAGATCGAGCGGCTCAGACAGACCCGGCCGGGCGCCCCCCCGGCGTTGCTCGATCCAGAAACCGGCGAGGCCGCCGGCGATCCCACCCGGGAGCGAGAGCGGGCCAAGCAACTCCGTGCCGAGGCCGAGGAGCTCAAGCGGCGTTTCAACGCGACTTTCTGGCTCGAGGATCTGGGGATCTACGCCATGGGCCTCGACGGACACAAGCGTCCGCTGCGCGTCGTCTCTTCGAACGCCGGCCAGGTGCTCTGGACCGGGATCGCCGACCCGGACAAGGCCCGCAAGACGGCCGATCGGCTCATGCAACCGGACATGTTCACCGGCTGGGGCATCCGCACGCTGTCGAGCCTGGAGCGGAGGTACAACCCGATCGGCTACCACCTCGGCACCGTCTGGCCGCACGACAACTCGCTCATCGCGGCCGGATTCCGCAGCTACGGGCTGGACGAACAGGCGCTGCGCCTGTTCGAGGGGATCTTCGACGCGGCGTCGTTCTATCAGAATTACCGACTTCCCGAGGCCTTCGCGGGCTTTGACCGGGAGCATTACGACATCCCGGTAGCCTATCCGGTCGCCTGTCATCCGCAGGCGTGGGCCGCCGGCAGCGTGCCCTACCTGACCACGATGATGCTAGGCCTGGTGCCCGACGCGCTCGCCGGCCGCCTGCGGATCGTGCGCCCGCGGCTGGCGCACGGCATCGACTCGCTCCGCGTCTGGAACCTGGCCATCGGCGATGCCTGCGTGGAACTGACGTTCTCGCGCCGCGATGCCGGAGGCTCCGCCCGATGCCATGTCGGCGAGGTCAAGGGCCAGCTCCACGTGCAGGTCGAAGATTAGAGTGCTCCCGGTTTGAATGGATCGGGCCCGAGGAGTCAAACGGGGCCCGGTTGCGCAGCGCAGCGACCGCGCAGAGGGACCCGTTCAAACTGCAAAAGGTCTAGACCGCTCCCGGTTTGAATGGATCGGGCCCGAGAAGTCAAACGGGGCCCGGTTGCGCAGCGCAGCGACCGCGCAGAGGGACCCCGCTGGCCGCGCGCCATCACGTCGCCGGGTGCACATCCTGGACTGGAGCCAGCTCGACCGGCATGTCTAGCCGGTTCACGACGACAAGATCTACCGGCCAGCCGATATCCATCGTCGGGTAATGCGTCCTGGGGAATATCCGGACGGCCTCGACCACGAGGTGATCGCCCGCATCCAGGACGCGCTGGATCCGAACGGAGATCATCCCCGTCCGCTGCGGGCCCAGCGCCAGCAGAAGGCCTTGTTCGTTCTTGAAGTCGAGGGCCGGAACCGAGAGATCGTGGGCAGGGGCGACCTGAGCCAGCGCCTGCTCGAGCTCCGCCCTGGAACGCAGGACCTTGAGCTCGGTGTGCTGCACCTGGCTCGAATGGAGCACTCCATCGAAGAGCGTGCTCTGCCCCAAGGCGCTCATCCGAAATGGCAGCGATCCGAACACGGGGCCCCGATAGCCGGGCGTGGCGTCCGCATTGTTGCCGGCGCTCGATAGCACCTGCACCGTTCTCCCGATCACCTGCGCCGAGCCTGTCGGCAGGCTCGTCACGAACTTGCCACCCGACCGGGCGATCGGCGGTATCCCTTCCTGCGGAGTGCCGCAGGCACCCAGTGCGGTCGCGCTCGCGAGGCCGAGGATCACGAGGGTGGCAACAGAAGTTCTGGAAGACATGGGCTGCTCCTTGCATGTAAAGGCCGGTTCCGGGGGAATGCCCCGGGGAGAACCGCCGTCAACGGCTGCTTTGGATCGTGCGGCTACCGCTCTGGAGCCGCGTCGAGCCTATTTACAATCATTTACGACAATTTCACAAGCCCCGGCCGAGTGTTCTCCGGCATCTCCGCGTCCATCGGGACCGGACGGCTTTTTCCACCCGTTGCCAAGGGGCGTCCCTTGCTTTATAGTTTGTAACAACACTTTGTAACAAATTCCCCGGCCGCGATCTTGCCGCAGCAGTTTCGGAAGGGCGCCAGCTCCCCGGCTCGCCACCCTTCCGGGCGTCGTCGCGGCTGGGTGGAAAGGATGCCCCATGCTCCATCCCATTCGCGCCAGCCTGGCCTCGGGCCGGCCGCTGCACTGGCGGCGCGTCTACGACCTCCCGCTCTACGTGTTCTTCGATCACGCCACCCACGTCCACCGGGGCGTCGGCTGCATCAGCTGCCACGGCCGGGTCGACCAGCTGCCCGTCACCTGGCGCGCCACCCGCCCCCACCCGTCGCAATGCATGGAATGCCACCAGCACCCGGAGCGCTGCCTGCGACCCCGGTCCGAGGTCTTCGACCTGGACCACGTCCCGCCGCGCAATCAAGACGAGTTCGGCCGTCGCCTCTTGCGTAACTACCGGATCGCTCCCAAGGTCCTCACCAAGGGCTCGACCGGCCACCCCTAGAACGGTGTCGCCTCGAGCGAATCGGGCGCGGGAAGTCCAGCGGGACCCGGCAGCGCGGCGAAGCGACCGCGTAGGGGGACCTGTCCGAACGGAAAAGGTATCGCGTCATGAGCGAACGACGGCAAAGGCATTATCGACGGCTCTGGGACCGCAAGCTCGGCCACAGGCAGTGCCTGGCGGGTATTGGAGCTGACGCCATCGGATGGACCGGCTGCTCGGCCTCGCGGAGCGCCGGCCTGGCCTGGTGCGGGCGTCAACCCGAAGACGTCGTGCCGGGCGAGAAGCCTTGCTACGCAACGTCGCTCTCGTTCGCCGGTTACGGGCGCGGAGCGGTGGCCACCACGCACGAAGGCCGCCTCACGAAGATCGAGGGCAATCCATCCCATCCCGCCAGTCTGGGTGCCAGCGATATCTGGATGCAGGCCTCGCTGCACGGCCTCTATGATCCCGGTCGTGCCCAGCAGGTGAAAGAGGACAACGCCCCCTCCACCTGGAACCAGTTCCTGGAGGCCGCCCTGGCCGACCTCGCTCTCCTTCGCGCCAGGGGAGGCCGGGGGCTGGCCCTGCTGACGGGAACCGTGACCTCGCCGGCTCTTGCCGCCCAGATCCAGGCCCTCCTTGCCGCGCTGCCGGCGGCAAGCTGGCATGCGTTCGAGCCCCTGAACGCCGATTTCGAGCACGCCGGTGCCCGGATCGCCTTCGGGAGGCCCCTCGACGCCCAGTATCGCTTCGACCGGGCCGATATCGTGGTGGCGCTGGATTCTGACTTCTTGCTCTCTGATCCTGCGAGCCTGCGCTACAAGCGTGAATTCTCGCGCCGGCGCCGGCTCTCCTCAGGCCGATCTCAAACCCATGCCGCCCCCAGTTTCAACCGGCTCTACGCCATCGAGACCTTCCCGTCGCTCACCGGAGCCGCGGCGGACCACCGGTTGCCGCTCAGGCCCGGGGATGTGGAAGGCTTCGCCAGGGCGCTGGCCACGGCGGTCGGAGTCCCGAGCGTTCCGCCCTCGTCCGGGTCCAATGTCCCGGACGGGTGGCTCGACGCGGTCGCCGCGGACCTGCTGGACCACCGCGGGACGAGCATCGTAATGGCCGGAAAGCAGCAGCCTCCGGAGGTCCACGCCCTGGCGCACGCGATGAATGTCTGGCTCCAGAACGTGAACCTGACGGTCACTTACACGGCGCCCATCGCCGCCGGTCCGACCGATCAGCACGCCTCGCTGGCCGGCCTCGTGGCCAACATGCGCGCGGGCAGGATCGATACCCTGTACATCCTGGGTACGAACCCCGTCTGTGCAGCCCCGGCCGCGCTTGGCTTCGCCACCGCCCTCGCTCGCGTTCGCAACACGGTCCGACTCGGCCTGCACGACGACGAGACCGCGGAGCTTTGCCGCTGGCGCCTGCCGATGAGTCACGAACTCGAGACCTGGGGAGACATCCGGGCCTACGATGGCACCGTGTCCATCGCCCAGCCCACGATCGAGCCCCTGTACGATACCCGCTCTCCGCTCGAGCTCGTGGCCGCGCTCGCCACGGGCTCCGACGCGCACGGACAGCAGCTGGTGCACTCGTACTGGAAGGGCAGCTCCACGTCCGCCGATTTCGAGCGCTTCTGGGAACGCACCGTGCGCCAGGGGGTCATGCACGGAACCGCCGAATTGCCGGTAACCGTCACGCTGCGGCCCAACTTGATGTTCTCGCCCCAGACGCCCCTGGCAGTGTCCTCGGTACCCTTTGCGGTTTGAAGGACTCCCGCAGCGCGGTCGTCGCGCTGCGCAATCCTGGGCGTCACCGCTGCGGTCGTTCCCTGGCGGCTGCGAATCAGGCTAGGCCTTTTGCAGTTTGAACGGGGCCCTCTGCGCGGTCGCTTCGCTGCGCAACCGGGCCCCGTTTGACTCATCGGGCTCGATCCATTCAAACCGGGGTCACTCTAGCCCCGCCTTGGTCGCGACGAGGATCCCACTCACAGCAGGTGCAAGTACGGGTGCCAAGGTGCCATCAGAGGCGATGATCGCTCCGACGGCGATGCCCACCAGGACCACACTCGCGCCGAGAACAATCCCGCGCTCCATTGGACCCGCATCGGCACAACCATCGCCAGAGGTGGCTCTGCTTGCAGCTTTCGGCCGAGTGGGCAGTGAGGGGCTCGAACCCACGACATCCACGGTGTAAACGTGGCGCTCTACCGACTGAGCTAACCGCCCGCAAATCCTGAGAATATCAGATGCGCGACCGGCCGTCTGCCAGATCCGCCCATGGGCGCCGTGGCTCGTTTGCTGGCCCGGCCTCGGAGGACATCGAGGACCTTTGCACCTTTATGGAGAGCACCGGCTGAACCCTTTGCCGATAGCCATGGCAAGCAACCCCTGCTGCGGGCCATCTGGCGCCCCCAAGCTTAACCTTACGAACATCTGAGCATCACCGAATTATCGCTGCCCGGGCCGATAAGAACGGCAATGCGGCGGTTCGCAGGAGCTGGTCTTCAGGGAAGCCAGCGGGAGGGAGAGGGAGCCAGCATATGGCGGCCAGCGTCGGATCCAGAAATTCATCCTCGAGTGCTCAGACGCGATACTCGCTGTCGGCGGCGGAGAGCGGTTCGGGCGTCCAGGGGGCGGGCAGCAGTCAGCCTGTAGCGAACCCTTCGACCGCCCTCGACTCTTACCAGGGTGCCGCGCCCGATCTTCTGTCCACGGTTGATTCGAGCCTCCAGAACAGCTTCCTTTACCGGGAGTATGGTTTCAATCCACCGACCCTCAAGCTTGGCAAGAACGGGGCCCTGTGGACCCAGCTCAGCGTCAAACTCCTCAAGCCTGACGATGCCGTCATCAAGGGGGATCCCCAGCGCGAGGCGACCATGAAGGCGGCCCAACGGGCCGGCAAGAAGATCACCTGGGCCGAGGTTCGGGGAGCGCTGGATCCCGGCGTCTGGGTGCCCGCCTGGGTACCGGCAGGGCCGGTGAACGTGACCGCCGGCTTTTCCGCCGATGCCAAGCTGGGGTTCTCCACGCTCGCCCCGTATTCGAATAACCTCAAGACGGCCGTGAAGAGCCTCTCGTTCAAGCCCCCCGTCACCCCCGCCCAGGTCAGGCGCCTTCCGGTCGGCACCGAGATTGCCGTGGAGGGCCGGGGGCGGGTCGCGATCAGCACGGGGATCCACGGCGGGGATTCGTTCCTTCCGGTCAATGGCCCGCTGACCGTTGGCGTGTCGTATGGAGTCGATTCTTACCTCTCGAAGGAGTCGCGCCTGGAGCTCAGAATCAAGCGCATGGACAAGGATCGGGTCCGCGTGACGATCCCGAATACCGCCACAACGGGGAAGGGCGAGGTCACGAGCTTGCGTGCCGGCGTGCACTCGAACCTCGGCAAGGCCCTGCCCCAGACCGGCGGAATCGTCGGCGTCGGCGAGCGCTTCGCCGTGAACAAGATCAGCGGTCAGATCGAGCACTGGTTGAGCCTCGACGTGAGCCAGATCTACAGCAAGTCGAATTCCAACCAGAAGATCGCCTCTTACGTCCTCGACCTGTCGAAGCCGGATGCGGCCCGCGCTTACCAGGCGTTGCTGATGCTCGACACCCGGCCCGCCGAAGCCCTGGTTCGCCGCGGAGCGACCTCGGGCGTCCGGACGGCCCGGGAGGTTTCGACTACACGATCCGTGACGAGTGGAGTGCAGGCTCACTTCGGTCCGATCACGCTGCTGTCGAGCATGGCGACGTCGACTCTGCAGCACGAGCAGATCGAGACCCCCGAGGGTCCAGCAGTGCTGGACTCAGGGAAGGTCGACGCCAACCACGACGATATCCTTACGCGCTGGTGGAGCGGCCGCAAGCAAGCCACGAGCCAGATCGTGTCCTGGGACCAGCCAGGGCAGTCTCAGGAGTTGGGCCTCTGGCATGTTCGCAGCGACATCAAGGTCGACGGCTGGACGTCGGCAGGCAATGTCCGGAAGTTCCTCCTCACGGCGACTGCCCTGGGTGTGCATAACGCCGCCACGACGAAGGCCCTGGGCAACGCCAAGTTCCAGGATTCTTTCGGCGCGTCCGAGATGGTGCTGGACGCCAGCTTGACCGATGCAGGGTTTTCGAAGGTTCTCGGTGCCTCCTCTTTGCAGGTCAGGCAGGCCTTCAGCCAGGCCTACGAAACCCTGGACAGGCCATACGATGTGCCGACCTTGCCGTGGGAGACGAACCACGCCTGGCGGGTGTCGCCCTGGCTCGAGACGGACGCTCCGAAGTACGGCGAGGTCATGCGGCTCCTGGCGAAGGGCCCGGATACCGCGGGCCCGCCCGGTCACGGGAACCAGCAGTCCGACCGGAATCAGCAGTATTACTGGCTGACCGGGCGCGACCTGGGTGACGACGCGGCGGCCTATCGTGAATCCTTGAAATTCGAGGCCCTGATCGCCAAGCTCCGCCAGGCGGCCACACCGCAGGACCGCGCAGCGATCCTTGCGTCCGCCCGTAACGAATTGCCGTCCGACGACCGCAAGGAGATGTACGCCCTGGGCATCCTGGCAGGCCAGGGGGGGGTGCATGTCGACGAAGCCTCGATCCGAGACCGGAATCATGGCAAGACCCTGACCTTCGTCCAGCAGGGTACCTTCCAGGATCCGCAGGCGATTCTCGCCGGCTGGATCAACGACCCCGAACACGGCCCACCACCTGCCCAGTAGCCCTCCAGATGTGGCGCGATCGCCTAGCTGCGCCGTGGTATCTTCGAGTGTGCTTTCTGACGAGGCAAGGATCCGCCTGCCGAACAACCCCGGCCTCCGGCTGATAGGATTCCTTCACGGTCTCTTCGGCCTGCTCGGGTCCAGTGGCGAACTCCCTGAGATCCTCTCCAGGTTCCTTTGCGATCTGGGCGAATACCTTCAGGCCGAGGGTGGCTTCATCGTGGCCACGACGGATCCGACCAACCTGCGCCTTCTTGCCGAATTCGGCGTGCCGTTCATCGAAGAGGATCACGATCGCGGGGCGATCTCGAAGTTCTACGACGAACTCATTCGCAAGCAGCGTCCGGCGCTGGCCAGCGGAGCTACCCCCGAGGCGAGCAGCCTCATCGGGGTTCCGCTCGTGACCGAGAAGCGCCTCATCGGCGTGGTGGTCTTCTTCCGGCACGAGCGCCTCGCAGCCTTCATCGCAGAGGATATCCCCCTGCTTTCGGTGGTGGCCCAGCCGCTGGCCATCCACCTGGAAAACGTCGATTTCGCACGCGTGACCAGCGCCCGGCGAGCGGAGCTCGAGGCGATCCTGTCTTCGATGGAGGACGGTCTACTGGTAGTGGATCGGATGGGCGAGGTGCTGTCCTTCAACAACTCGCTGGAACGCCTTTCCCGTTACTCGGCTGCCGAGCTGTACGGGCTCTCGTGGGAGGATCTGCTGACCACGAGCTCGCCGCGCATCGAGACTTTCCATGCGTTCAACCGCGCGCTACGCGTGGGCGAGGTCTTTTCCGCCCGCTGCCCCGGATCGCTCAAGACGAACGAAGGCCCGGAGATCCCGGTGTCGGTCAACTTCAACACCATCGTAGAGGACAAGGGCTCGATCACCGGTGGGGTCCTCTCCATTCGGGACATGACCTTCGAGACTCAAGTCGATCGAATGAAGGACGAATTCATTGCGAACGTGAGCCATGAGCTCAAGACACCGATCACGACGATCAGCGGCTTCTTGCAGATGATGCTGGGACGGGAGATGCCGCGGAGCGAGATGGTTCCGCTCCTGGATGTCCTCAAGGGTGAGACCGATCGCCTTCACCGGCTCATCAACGACCTCCTCGAGCTTTCCAAGATCCAGGCCGGGCGTATCCGGCTCACCCCGCGCAAGTTCCAGCTCGAGCTCCTCCTCAAGAAGAGTGCGCGTCCTTTGATGGTGCGCCACCAGGACAGCCACCGCTTCGTCGTCGAGGTCAAGCCGACCCGTGGAATGATCCTGGCCGATCACGACCGGCTGATGCAGGTGATGGTCAATCTCGTCAGCAATGCCGTGAAGTATTCGCCCGAAGGCGGGGAGGTCCGGATCACGGCAAACCGCCAAAACGACTGGTGGCACATCGGCGTCAAGGACGAGGGCATCGGCATCCCGGCAGATGCGCTCGGCCAGCTCTTCACACGGTTCTACCGGGTCAATGAAAACCAGACGTCTGGATCGGGCCTTGGCCTCTTCATCACCAAGGAGATCGTGGAACGCCACGGGGGGCGCCTCGAGGTCGCGAGCCTCGAGGGGAAGGGCAGCACCTTCACCGTGCACCTGCCCGCGAAGGGCCCGGCCGAGACTCCACGCTGAGGCTCGCGCGGGCGGGGCGGAGTCCCTTGTCCGACCGGGACCTCCTTGACCTGGCCCTCGGGCCATTGTAAGGTCGCTCGAGCACGAGCCAGTAGCTCAGCCGGTAGAGCAACGGACTTTTAATCCGTGGGTCCCGGGTTCGATTCCCGGCTGGCTCACTTTCAGTGGAAAAGCGGACCTGGCATCCAAACGATCGCGGCCGCGTGTTGACGTGGGTTTGTGGTTTCCACTTGTCTACATGCTGACTTAAAGCCATCGTCTGCGGATGGCTGCCAGGCGGACCCTCTTGGGACCGGGCAGGATCCAAGCTGGCGACTCCAAAGGTGCCAGGTGTACCCTGTCCCCAAATGGGGTTTATAACCCAGAACCTCGCCCGGGACCCATCGCTCGTGCTGGTCGGGACCATCGTGCTCGTCCTGTGTGCTGGAGTGTTGGGGCTGGCCCTCGCCCATCGACTCCGGCTGCCGGCCATCCTTTTCCTGCTCGCGCTGGGGCTCGGCCTGGGCCCGGATGGCCTCGGGCTCATCCGCCCGGAGCTGCTCGGCAGCGGCCTGCGCGCCATCGTGTCGATCTCCGTGGCGATCATCGTCTTCGAGGGCGCAATGAGCATCGATCTTCGACAGATCCGACATGCCTCATCCGCCCTCATCGGCTTGATCTCGGTGTCTCCCCTCGTCTCCGCACTCGGAGCTGGCCTTGCAGCGCATTATGTGGCGGGCTTGACCTGGCACACCGCGGCGCTCTATGGCGCGATCATGTCGGTGACCGGGCCCACGGTGGTCAAGCCGATCGTCAAGCGCCTGGCGCTCGCTCCCCGCCTCCATGCGATTCTCGAGGCCGAGAGTGTATTCGTCGATGCACTGGGAGTCCTGCTGGCCGCGGCCGTGCTGAGCTACATCACGGCTCCCCAGCAGCTGCCCGTGGTCGGGCTCTGGCGGCTGGTCGTCCACATCTTGATCGGTGGATCTGTGGGGGGACTGCTGGGTGTGGCTGCCCTCTGGGGCCTATCTTCGGCGCGCCAGACCTCGGGAGAGGTCGTGCGCCTGGCCGTGCTGACCCTGGCGCTCATCGCCTGGACGGTTGCCGAGGTGCTGGCCCACGAATCAGGCCTGGTGGCAGTTGCCATCTGTGGTCTGGCGCTCGGGAGCTCTCGTTACCCGCATGCGGGTTCGGTCAAGGTGTTCAAGAGCGACCTCTCGACCCTGGCACTAGCCCTGGTCTTCGTGCTTCTGGCGGCGAGCGAGCGGCTTTCGTCTATTGCCCGGCTCGGGTGGGGAGGAGTAGGGGTCGTGGCGGTCTTGATGCTGTTCATCAGACCGCTGGCCGTCCTTCTGGCGACCTCGCGTTCGACCCTGTCGTGGCGAGAAAAGGCCTTCGTCTCGGCGATGGGACCGCGCGGGATCGTGGCGGCGTCCATGGCCTCGTTCCTGGCCGTGGAGCTTCGTGCCTGGGCGATCCCGGGCTCGGAGCGTCTGTCTGCCCTCGTTTTTCTGACGGTAGTCATCACCGTCCTCGTGGTCGGCTTTGGTGCCGGCTGGTTTGCAAGGAGGCTCGGCTTGATTCCGATTCCGATCGTGGTTGTCGGGAGCGACGATATCGCGCTGTGGGTGGCTCGCCACCTGCAGCGGCAAGGCGAGGGCGTGATCCTGGTGGATCGCGATCCGCCCCGGGCCACCTGGGAGGAAGAGTTTCCGGTCGAACGCGCCGACCTCACTCACCCTGACGCTCTCGACCGGGTTCTGGCGACGGGGACCCGCTGCATGGTCGTCGCCACGGCCAGCGACAAGGCCAACTTGATGATCTGCCAGCAGGTCCGCGCCACGAAGCCGGGGCTCCGCCTGATCGCCCGGCTCAACGATCGGAGCAAGACGGAAGCCTTTGCCAATCTGGGCATCGAGGTCCTCAACGAGGCCGAGGGAGCCGGACTGGCGATCGCCACTCAGGTCACGCGACCAAGCGTGCTGGGTCTGCTGTCGGCCTCGCCCCGGGCGGAGGTCGCTGAGATCCCGCTTGGCCCGATCGCGCGCGGCCAGACCCTCCAGGCGCTGGGTTTGCCACGCCACTGCTTGGTGGCGCTGATCCGGCGTTCCAGCGAAATCATCGTGCCGGACGGACGGACGGAGCTGGCGTCAGGAGACCTCCTCACGGTCATCGGGGAAAGAGAAGCCCTCGATACCCTCCGCCGCCAGATCCTCGCTCCCGCGACGGCAGGATTCTAGAGTGCTCCCGGTTTGAATGGATCGAGCCCGATGAGTCAAACGGGGCCCGGTTGCGCAGCGAAGCGACCGCGCAGAGGGCCCCGTTCAAACTGCAAAAGGTCTAGCGAGATCCGCGCGCACCACGGCCGCCCCCCCGGTGGGATTTTTCATCGGTCTCGTCCGGGGTGCTCCCGGTTTGCAGGATCGGGCCGAACTCGGGGAGACGACTTCGGAATGAGGGATGCCCGCATCCCGTTTCTCGACGGCTCCCCGTAGCCGCTGATGAGCCAAGAGCTGAAACCGCTGCTCCGCTTGCCCTTCAGCGTTTGACTCCTGCGAGGTGCCGTGCTATCTTTCTCACCTACTTCGCGGATGTAGTTCAGTGGTAGAACATCACCTTGCCAAGGTGGGGGTCGCGAGTTCGAATCTCGTCATCCGCTCTTCTTCAAGACCAGGCGGCAAGCCAATCCCGGTGAACGGGTGGCGAGCCGCCGAAGTGCTTTTTGGGGCAAAAGGCCAACTTTTGGCCAAATGAGCACCAGCGCACAGCATGCAACAGCGCGGCACAGCGGCGATCGCGACCGCAGCCAAGCCTTGGCCGTATGGGCTAGAGCCGCACGCAGGGCCGGCTTGATCCTCGCGGCTGGGGAAGGGCTCCACCCCCCTCTAGCGGGACGCGTCCGGCATCGTAGCCTTTGCGGCAGCAACGGCTCCCTGATTCTTGCTACGGGCAGCCTGGTACGCGTCGTACCCGGACCAAAGGCAGTAGGCCAGGGGAAGCCCGACAAGGCTCACGACCGTCAACGCCTGCTGTTCGGTGGAAAACCCCATCCCGCCCGGCGGGTAGCTATGACCAATGTCGCCGAATACGCCCGAGGCGAGGATCGCGGCCGCCCCTACCGCATACGCGCCGAGCGCTATGAGAGTCCCCCTAAGGGGGTCCCCAGCGTAGAACTGGCCTGCACCCACACAGACGGGCGCAAGCACGTACATCGTGGTGATTCCCGCCCAGGCGAACGAGGGACCGGGAGCGTTCCCGTAGACCTGGACTCCGCCGTACGTCAGCCCGGCCCAGAGCGCCGGGAGCCCGAGGCTCAACCCGGCCGCTACCCAGGGGTTCTTCAAGGCAGGCTGGCCCAGGCTGAGCGTGGCCGGCAACGCACTCGAGGTCGCCGCGCCAACGGGAGACAGCTGCTTCGCCTCCGCAGGCAGTGCTGCATGCGGCAGCCAGACAGCCGCCAGGCACACGGCTCCGATACGGAACAAGTTAAAGCCCCCTGTCCTTCCCGTATACCCTCCGGGCGCGAGGCGCTCTGGACATCCACCTCAACCCCAAGATCGGACCGGACTGGGCGCCCTCGGGAACTCGAAAGACGGTGGTGACGCCTGGCCAGAACAAGAAGAGCTACATCGCCGGGTCGCTGCCCCCCGTCACCAAGACCCTCATCACCGTCTCCGGCGAGCGGAAGAATAGCGACGCATTCGAGGACCATGCCGGAGAAGACAGGCTCGGAGTGGGGCCAGAATTCGGCAGCATCGTCGTCGGGACGCGCTTCCAAACGATCCCGGATGGCCTTCCCGACCTCGCGGAGGGATGGCAGCTGCACGCACGCACGATCGAAGCTCGCCTGAACCTTCTCCAATGCGGCCTCGTTGCGTGCAGCCTCGAAGCGGCGGCCCAGCACCTCCAGGGGCTCGGTGGACCGGTCCTCGATCTCGACGCCGCTCCCCTCCAAGGAACTTGCAATCCGGCACAGGGGGGCGAAGACGCGCACGACCAGCCGCCGGAATGCCCTGTCGCTCCCGCCCTGAACCTCGGCGACCAGATCGAGGAGGTCGGTCCTGTTGCCAGAAGAGGCAATTTCTCGCCTTGCGGCCGCTTTGGCCTTGCTGGCCAGGTGGCGCCCTGTGCCGTCCTCGGGCTCGATGCCGAGGTCCCTGAACTCTTCATCGGACTCCCAGGGCCCCTCCGCCTGGGTCAGTACACCGAACAACTCGTCGTCGCGGTGATCGAGCATGCGGGCCTCCTTCGCTCCGTCTTGGAACGTCCAGACCGTAGCTCGCCTCGGGTTTCACCCAGTGATACTCCTTCAAAAAAACGACCAGGAACACGGAGCTATTCCTGGGTTCTGACCTCGAGCCGCTCCCTGAAGTCAGGCCACTGCCCCCCACCCAGAGAACAGGGTCAGGTCAGAACTGCTGGCGGCGCTCGCGGCCAACAGGCAAGGGAAATCCGGGCGCTCGCCCGGGTCTGGCGTCTGCCCTGCGGGTGCGGGCGCCCGCACCGGTCGTTTGGATCGTGTCAAACGATCCCTAAAGGGCTATTTCCTTCGGAAGGTTTCGATGAGCAAGACGGTATCTGAAGGCATGAATAGCGTCGACTTCGAAAGGAGGCCCGAAAATGGGCGGATCCCAGCTCATTGGCAAGTTCAACAAGACCCCCCCCCCGCCACCGCCCGCACCACTCGGCACGATGACGGATGCTCAGGCCAAACTGAAGGCCGACCAGAACGTACTTACCAATGACGAAAAGGCGCTTTCGAAGGCCTTGAGCCAGGACACGTCGGGCGGCTTCTCCCAGGGGCTCCAGAGCGTCCTGTCGGAAGTCCAGCAAGATGGAGCCACCGTCCAGGCCGACCAGAAGGCAGTTTCCCAGATCGCAGCGCGAGACGCCGATCCCAACTCGCTCCTGAATGCCGAGAAGGATCTGGCCAGGCGCGAGAATACGCCACAGCGCCCCCGCGGACTCTCGCTCAAGTTCCGCCAGTTCAATCGCCTGCCCAGCAACGCCGAGAATGCAAAGGCCATTGCCAACGACAAGGCCACGATCTCCCAGATCCTCGGCGACAACAACAGCGAGGCAAGCCTGCAGGCCCTCACCGACCAGGCTCAGGGTGCCCTGGCCAAGGCCGAGGCCTCGGGCAACAAGAACGACATCGAGGCGGCCGGCCAGATGCTATCCGACGTCAGCAATCGGCTCTTTCAGGTCCTGGCAGCCTCGAGTAGCGCATCGGGGACCGGTGCGGCCGGTGGGGGCTCTGGCAGCACGACTGCCAGTTGAGGCGAAGGCCAAAGCGGCCCCGAGCCGAACACGCTCTGGCTGAGCCGGCTGATGCCAAGGCTTCGACGCCCACCTTTGCGGCGGCGAGGGTTTTCCGCCCGCCGCCTCAGCAAAGCGGCACCTTGGCATGGTTGAACCTCTGGCAGCCGCCCGGGCGCTGCTCGGCGCTGAGGCAGTCCGTCCGCTCGGACCCGACGATCGAGCCGGGTTCGAGGTCATACTGGCCACCCTTCTCAAGCGCGACGGCGAAGAGACCTACGCGAGCTGGGCGGAGGAGATCCGGGGCCTGTTCGAGGCCGCCGTGTTCCCGACGGTGTACGCAGGGGCGGGAAGCCTGGTCTTCGTGACGGGGACGCTGGCCCATCGCGTCATCGAATACACCGAGGGAGAAGCCTGGGGACAGGTACTCGAAGCCCTCAGGGCCGACGACCGGGTCGAGGCCATCTCGTTGTTCGATTATGCGATGGCCCGACCGGCGACAGACCGGCTCTCCCGCGCGGGCCTGCGGCGAATGATCCGCTGGGAGCACTGCACCGACCTGATGGATCCGCCGCCCGTGCCGCCCCTGCCAGCCGGCTTCACGGTCGAATCTTACGAACCGGCGAAGGCTGACGAGGTATCCGCATTACTTGCCGCCACCAACTGGAATCTCGACGGCCTGTTCCTCACGTTTCCGGATCTACCCGGCCCGGAGGCTTGCACCCGGCTGGTGAAGGAGTGGGAGAGCGGGGTCTACGGACGCTGTCTACCCGAATTTTCTTATCTGGCGCGATTCGAGGGTCGCCTGGTGGGCCTGGTGATGGTGACGGAAACCGCACCGCGCCAGGCGTTCCTCCTCGAGATCTCGGTCCGCCTGCGCCATCGCGGTACCGGCCTGGCGCCTCACCTCATCGCGCGGCTGCGCTCCGATCTTCGGGGACGGAACTACGAGCAAACCCGGTTCTTGAGTTGCCAGGCCAATCGCGGCTCCTGGGCGCTCTTCGATCCGGTCCGAACCCGCAGCACGACCATCGATAGCGGCTGGTTCTGGCGCAGATGACCGCCTTGCCGGACTGCCCACGGGAGGCGTGAGGTGGGGGGCGGGCGAGACCGCCTCAGGGTTCCTTGAGCTCGCGCCCGGTCCAGGCCTACCCAGCGGTGGCCGCCCAGCGGCGGACCAGGCGCAGCACGACCTCGGCGGCTTTGGCCATCTGGTGGACGGATGCCCATTCAAGCCGGCTGTGATGATTGCCGCTCCCGGTGAAGAGGTTGGGGGTGAGGATTCCGGCCCGGGACAGCATGGCCCCGTCGGTGCCCCCCCGAATCGGGACGATCCGTGGCTCGAGGCCAGCCTCGGCCAGCGCCTCGAGGGCGAACGCCGAGATCCGGGGATCGGCGGCGAGGTAAGCCTTCATGTTGGGGTAGGCTGGGCGGATCTCGAGCTCGACGCCAGCCCCCGGGTGGCGTAGCCGAATGCTGGCGACGAGTTCCGAGAGAATGTCTCCCAGCCAGGCCAGGCCTGCGGGCTCGAAGTCCCTGAGAATGAGGTCGAGCCGAGCCTGCTCGACGCCTCCTGAGATCGAAGTCGGGTGGATGAACCCCTGGCGATCGGAGGTCGCCTGGGGGGTCCGATCCTTCGGTAGCAGGGCGATGAGATCGCCCAGGACCTCCACCGCATTGATCAGGATCCCCTTGGCCTTGCCGGGATGAACGTTATGCCCTGCAACCCGGATCGTGGCATTCGCCGCCTCGAAGGTCTCTTCGTTGAACTCCGGGGCCGCTCCGCCGTCGACCGTGTACGCGAACTTCAGGCCCAGGCGCGCCGATTCAAGGTGGCGGGTGCCGTTACCGACCTCCTCGTCGGGGGTGAACACGATCCTCAGATCGCCGTGCGGCCAGTCGGGCTGACCGGCCAGCGCATCGAGGGCGCTCATGATGACGGCGATCCCGGCCTTGTCGTCGGCCCCCAGCAGGGTCGTCCCGTCGCTCGTGATGAGGTCCTCGCCCACGGCAGCGGTGAGGGCAGAACACGTGGCCGGCGAGAGGTCCAGCTCCGGGGCGCCTGGCAGGACCAGGGCCTGACCCTGGTAATTTCTGTGGAGAATCGGCCGGATCCCTGCGCCGGGAGCGTCCGGGGCGGTGTCGAGATGTGCGATGAGCCCGATCGGCGGCGCGGGGCGGTTGCCGGGCAGGGTGGCGACGACGTAGCCAAAGCCGTCGACCGACGCGTCAGCCAGCCCGAGGTCGCGAAGCTCGCCAGCTAGCAGCTCGGCCAGAGCCAGCTCGTTCGGATTGCTGGGAAAGCTCTCGGCGCCAGGATCGGCCGTGGTGTCGATCGCCACGTAGCGCAAGAAGCGTTCGGTCAATCGCTCGGTCGAGATGGGCGGCAAGGCGAGGGGCAAAATCTCCGGCATGGATCTTCCTTCACGACATCGGCACAGCCGTGCCGCACCCGGTCCAGATGGCTTTTCAGTCTACTCCCTTGCATCTTGCTGGGCGGGGATGAGCTCGATATCGAGGTGGACCGTGACGGTCGCGCCCACCAAGCTCCCACCGCCGGGAAGCTCGACATCCCAGGTCATTCCGAAATCCTTGCGGTCAAAGGCACCGCGCGCCGCAAACCCGGTCCGGAGCGTCCCCCACGGATCGCGGCGCGGCGGCCCGGCGTAGCTGCCCTCGAGCACGATCTCATGGGTGACCTCCCGGATCGTCAGATCGCCGAAAACGCGGAACTGGTTCCCCCCCGACGTCTCGATGCGCGAACTCCGGTATCGGATCTCCGCGAAGCGCTCTGCGTCGAAGAAGTTCGCCGATCGCAGGTCCTCGTCGCGGAGCGGGACGCGAGTATCGACACTCGCGACAAAAAGGGTCCCCGTGAAGCGCGACCGTGCCAGATCGCGCTCGTTGAGCAGGATCGTGGCCTCGTAGTCGTGAAAGACGCCGCGTATGGTCATGAACCCCATGTGCTTGACCTCGAAACCCACGTAGCTGTGCTTGCGATCGATGGACCAGGGCTGGAAGTCCTCGATGCTCTCAGATGGGGTCGAGACGATCGCCATGACCTGCCTCCTGTTTCACGATTCTAGGAGCCACGGGGCCAGCGGCAACGTACGTTTCCACCCTCGCCCCCAACCGCTCGGCGAGAGGTCCCGATCTGGCCTCGCAACGAGCACGCCTCGCCGCGGCGCCAGGGGACCTCGCTGGCAAGACGATCCGGGCGGCAGCGGTATAATGCCGGCGCGCCACATGGGGAATCGGGACCAGAGCGGTTTCGCCTGGAACGATCGGGCCGAAGGAGGCAACCGGGGCCCGGTTGCGCAGCGCAGCAAGCGCGCACAGGGACCGTTCGAGCAGAAAAAGGTACAGGGCATGCTGCCGATGCGATCCGGCGAGCTCGAGTTCCGCAAGTTTGTCAGCCCCGAGGTCATCTTCGGCTTCGGCTGCCGGAACCTGGCCGGCAGATTCGCGCTGAACCTGGGCGCAACCAGGGTCCTGGTCGTGTCGGACCCCGGCGTCGCGGCCGCGGGGTGGACGCACGATGTGGAAGAAAGCCTCGAAGCCAGCCAGATTCCCTACGACCTTTATCTGGACGTCAGCCCCAACCCGCGCTCCGACCAGGTTGCAAGGGGAGCCGAGGCCTTCGTTTCGAACGGCTGCGACCTCGTCTTGGGGGTGGGAGGGGGCAGCCCGATCGATTGTGCCAAGGGCATCGGCATCCTCTCGTCGAACGGGCGGGACATCCTCGACTACGTGGGCGCCGATCGTCTGGTCGAGCCGGTTCCGCCGTTGATCTGCGTCCCGACGACAGCATCGGCCGCCGACGTGTCGCAGTTCTGCATCATCACCGATGTGGCGCGCCGGACCAAGGTCTCGATCCTGAGCAAGATGCTGGTGCCCGACGTCTCGCTCACCGATCCCGAGACCTTGCTGACGATGCCGGCGCTCCTGACGGCAAACACGGCACTGGACGCGCTGACCCACGCCATCGAAGCCTACCTGTCCAACGGCAGCTCTCCCACGACGGATCTGTTCGCCCTGGAGGCGATCCGCCTCATCAACGGCAGCCTGATCCCTGGCATTCTCGAGCCGGGGGACCGCGAGCTGCGTCGGCGCCTGATGCAGGCGGCGCTCGATGCGGGCCTGGCCTTTTCGAACGCGGGCCTGGGAGTCATCCACGCCATGGCCCACGCCCTCGGGGGGCTCCTCGACCTCCCGCACGGCCTGTGCAACGTGATGCTGATGCAGGCCGGTCTCGAGTACAACTTCGAGGCCGTCCCCGATCGCTACGCGGCCATCGCCGAGGCCCTGGGTGTCGGCGCGAGCGTCCGGAACACACGTCGCGCCCTCGATGCGATCCTGGAGCGGATCGCCGAGCTCCGTCGGCAGGCGGGTGTCACTCCGACGCTCGGAGGCTGTGGAGTCCGGATCGAAGATATCCCTTTGCTGGCCGAAAAGGCGCTCACAGACCTCTGCATGGCCACCAATCCGAGGTGGCCCACTCGCCTCGAGATCGAGTCCCTGTATGCCAGATCCCTCTGACGGAGGCGAAGACTGGAGCGCCCTGCGCGACAAGATCATCGGTCTGGGCGAGGCGTCGATACGCAAGAGCTATTACCCGGTTCTCAAGCGTCGGATCGAAGAGCTAGACGAGAGCCAGCGCTTCCTGTCGACCTTGATGAACAACTTACCGGGCATGGTGTACCGCTACCGCGATCCCGGCCATTGGGTCATCGATTTCGTGAGCGAGGGTTGTGCCCTGCTGACCGGCTACCCACCGGCCGAGCTTCTTGGTTCACGAGCCTTCGACCGGCTGATCCATCCCGAGGATCGTGCCGCCGTGATGGCGACCATCGATCAGGCGCTCGGTAGCAGGAGCCCGTTCCAGGTGGTCTATCGCTTGCTCACCGCCGAAGGAGGCGTGAAGTGGGCCTGGGAGCAAGGCCGAGGCATATACGGGCAGGCCGGGCAGCTCCTGGCACTCGAGGGTTTCGTCACCGACATCTCCCCGCTCAGGCACGCCAAGGACCAGCTTGCCAAGCGCACGCTCGAGCTGCAGCAGGCCAAGGAGCTCGATCACCTGAAAGCTTCCTTCGTCAACGCCATCTCGCACGATCTGAGAACCCCGTTGACGGCCATCGTTGGCTACACGGAATTCCTCGAAGACGAGGTCGGAGGGCCGCTCGGCGCTGTCCAGCGAAACTTCGTCGCTCAGATCGAAGCGAGTTGCCACAGGATGGAGCGCCTGGTCGACGATCTGCTCGACTTCGCCCGTCTCGAGGCAGGTTCGTTCAGTTTGAGGCTGCAGTCCACCGACCTCGGAGAGCTGGTCAAGAGCGTCGTGGCTGCCGTCTCACCCCGCGCCCGGGAGTCGGGCATCGAGCTCGTCGAGCAGGTGGCGCCCCTTGGCACGGCCCTGCGGGTCGATGCCGCCCGCATCGAGCGCGTGTTCTTCAATCTCATCAACAACGCCCTCGCGTTCACCCCCCACGGCGGCACCGTCGCGATCCGGGTCCGGCAGGAGGCCGATCGGATCCTGTGCGAGGTCCAGGACTCGGGCATCGGCATCGACGCAAGGGGCGTCTCGCACCTGTTCCTGCCTTTCAGCCAGCTTGACCCCCAGACCAGCAAGAGCGGTGCGGGTCTCGGGCTCAGCATTGCCAAGAGCATCATCGAGGCCCACGGCGGCCAGATCGGGGTCCACAGCGAGCCGGGGAGCGGGAGCACGTTCTGGTTTTCGCTGCCGCTGGGCAAGTAGCCAAGCCACGGCACGGTCATTCTCGGGCCCGGTTCGGCCGGGGCGATCCGCGGCGCGCGAATCCTTTTGCCCGAGATCGGCTCGAACCTCTTGCAAGGAGGAATTCAACCCATGTCCTTTCTCAAGACTCAAGATGCCAAGGCCGTCCGCGAGCGGTTTACCGAGGAGCTCAAGGAGCCGGTCGTGGTGGATCTGTTCGTGAGGCCGAAGTCCAAGCTGGTTCTGCCCGGCCACGAGGACTGCCTGTACTGCGAAGAAGCCAAGGAGCTCCTGCAGGAGGTCGCCGATCTCTCGGACCTCATCACCCTCAAGGTCCACGACATCGACCAGGACGCCGCCCTGGCCAAGGAACTCGGCATCGCGGAGGTTCCGGCCATGGTCATGACCGGTTCGGCCAGGGGGAAGGTCCGTTTTCTGGGCATCCCGCTCGGCTACGAGTTCGCGACGCTCCTCGGCGATCTCATCGACGTGTCCTCCGGCAGCACCGCCCTGGCCAAGCCCACCCTCGCGGCCCTGGCGGATCTCGACAAGGACGTCACGATCAAGGTTTTCGTCACCCCGACCTGCCCCTATTGCCCCGGGCCCGCGCGGATGGCGCACCAGATGGCCGTAGAGAGCGACCGGGTGATCGCCGAGGTCATCGAGGTCAGCGAGTTCCCCGAGATGGGCGAGAAGTACGAGGTCCAGGGCGTACCCAAGATCGTCTTCAATGACGCGGTCGAGCTGGTCGGAGCCCAGCTTGAAGGCGTCTTCATCCAAGCCGTCCTGGAGGCCGCCGGGGCCGGCAAGCCGCCGGCCTCTCGCTAGGGCGGCGGCCCTTCTCGAGCCACTGCCCGAGCGCAGCGCGGGAGAATCCCACCTCCCCGCCACAAGGCTCAGCGGCACGCCACTTGAAAGAGGTGGCATCGGCCAGGTAGGGTGAGAAGCGATGGCGACTCACCCGTACCTGGCCGATGATTCGTTGCTGGCTTCGGCGCGCCGGGGCGACTCCCGCGCCCTGGAGGCCCTGCTCGTACGCTACCAGCCGCAGGTCTACCGGTTCGGCCTGCGCCTGTGTGGCCATCCCGAGGATGCTCGAGATGTACTCCAGGAAACGATGGTGGCCCTGGTACGAACGCTCGATCGCTACCAGGGCGCAGCCTCGCTGTCCACGTACCTCTTCTCCATCGCCCGCAGCTTCTGCAGCAAGCAGCGGCGCAAAAGCAAGTTCGCCACGCAGCCCGAGGAATCCCTGGAGGTCCTGCTGGCCGAGCGGCCCGCGGTCTTGCCCGCCTCCCGGGTCAGTCCCGAGGACGAGGCCGTCCACCAGGAGCTGGCCGCAGCACTCGAAGCTGCCATCGCGCAGCTCGAGCCCAAGTACCGCGAGGTCCTCGTGTTGCGCGACGTCGAGGGCCTGTCGGCGCAGGATGCCGGCGAGATCCTCAAGCTGTCCGTGCAGGCGGTCAAGAGCCGCCTACACAGGGCCCGCCTTGCGTTGCGGGAGGCGCTGGCGCCCTTCCTCGAGACGGCGCTGCCCGGCGGCGGGAGCGCCCCGGTGGATCCAGCGGCACCACGCCAGGACGCCGCGGGGTATCCGATCCGGGGCTGCCCCGACGTACCGCGGCTGTTCTCGCGCTTTCTCGAGGGCGAGATCGACGCCCCCACCTGCGATCGCCTGATGCGCCACCTCGAGGACTGCCCGGGGTGCCGGGGCGCCTGCGAGTCGCTCAAGGGGGCCCTGGCGCTGTGCAAGACAGCACGGACTCTCGCAGTGCCAGAGGACGTGCAGCGAGCGGTCCAGGTCGCCATCGCCGACTTTCTGGCCGATGGACGCCGTTCGACCGGAGCGCGGCGCGCGGGGCGCAAGCGCCCGAGAGGGTCCCAGACCAGCGTCGGCTGAGCGCTGGCCTGGGGACCGGTTTTCGCAAGCTTCTGAGGCCGCAAGCTGGGTCGTCTGGCCGCCACCTGTGCGATAATCAGATCGGATGCGAATGCCGTTCGGGCCTCCGGTCGATCGTTTCTTGACCCGCTCGAGAACTGGCTCGCCTTGCCCTGAGATCGAGCGTTGAAGCACGAAGGTTCCGATCATCCTGCCAGCGACGCCGACGCGGCCCACCTGTACCACCTCGATCGGCGCATCACCGAACAAACCGTCCTCTTCGCCAGCGTGCTCAAGTGGTTCGTGCTGGCGTCGATCGTCGGTATCATCGCCGGCCTGGCGACCACGGGCTTCCTCAAGCTCCTGGCGGCCTCGACGGGCTTGACCGACAGGTACTGGTTCCACTTTCTCTTGCTCCCGGCGGCCTTCTTCCTCTCCGCGCTTAGCATCAAGACCCTCGCTCCCGAGGCTGCCGGACATGGCACCGAGAAGGTCATCGAGGCGATCCATCGCCGGGCCGGCCGGATCCAGCCGCTGGTGGTTCCCATCAAGCTCGTTGCGACGGTGGTGACACTGGCAACGGGCGGTTCGGCCGGCAAGGAGGGCCCGTGCGCCCAGATCGGCGGCGGCCTGGCCTCCATCATGGCAAGTGCGCTTCGCTTCCATGACACCGATCGCAAGAAGCTCGTCATCTGCGGCATCAGTGCAGGCTTTGCTGCGGTCTTCGGGACTCCGCTCGCAGGCTCGATCTTCGGCGTCGAGGTTCTGTTCGTGGGGGGGGTGCTGTACGACGTCCTCTTGCCGTCATTCATCGCAGGAATCGTGAGCTTCCAGGTCGCCAGCCACTTCGGCGTGACTTACTTCAACGCGCCTCTCGAGTTCGTCCCCAAGTTCAGTGAGGTCTTCCTGCTCAAGGTCGCCGCGGCCGGGGTCCTCTTCGGCCTCACGGCATTCGTCTTCATCGAGATGCTCGGTGCCTTCGAGCTCCTGGCTCGGCGCATCAAGGTGTGGGCGCCGCTCAAGGGGATCCTCGGCGGGTTTGCCCTCGTGGGGCTCACCTTCGCTTTCGGTCCGCGCTACCTCGGACTGGGCCTGCCGACGATCGTCTATACGCTCAACGGGCACGCCCCCAACCTGCCCTGGTACGCCTTCATCCTCAAGGAGATCTTCACGGCGGTAACCCTCAGTTTCGGCGGCAGCGGCGGGATCATCACGCCCATCTTCTGGATCGGTACGGCGGCAGGCACGGCCTATTCGCACTTCCTGGGGCTCAATGCCGCAACCTGCGCTGCCATCGGCCTGGCAGCGATGCTGTCTGGTTGTGCCAACACCCCGATCTCTGCCAGTATGATGGCGGTCGAGCTCTTCGGTACGGCGATCGGACCCTACGCCGCGGTCGCCTGCATCATCGCCTTCCTCATCACGGGCCACCGCAGCGTGTATCCATCCCAGATCCTGTCAACCGCCAAGTCGGGCTCGCTGCACGTCGAGATGGGGCAGGAGATCGTGCAATCCCAGCCCGAGCTGGTCCAGCCGCTGACGCTGCCCAGATGGCTCGGCGCGCTGAGGAGCGCTGCAGCGAGCTCGTCTTGCCGCGAGGCGGAACCCTCGGTTCAGCCGGGTAGCCCGGCAGAGAGATCGAAGTGAAGCCCGTGGCGCCCGTCCAGGACGAGAATTTCATGCGTATGGCCCTCGACCTGGCGTGGCAGGGGCGGGGCTGGGTCGGTCCCAACCCCATGGTGGGTGCGGTCGTGGTCCGAGACGGGGAGATCGTGGGCCGGGGCTACCATCTCGAGGTCGGGAAACCCCACGCCGAGGTGCTCGCCCTGGAGGACGCCGGCGAGCGCGCCCGCGGGGCCACGCTTTACGTGACGCTCGAGCCTTGCAACCACTTCGGCCGCACGCCGCCGTGCACCACGCGTGTGATCGAGGCCGGGATCGCCCGCGTCGTCTACGCCTCGCGCGACGCCAATCCCCGCACCGCGGGCCAGGCGCGCCCCGTGCTCGAGGCCGCGGGCCTCGCGGTCGAAGAAGGTTTGCTGGCCGACGCCGCGGCCGAGCTGAACGCTCCGTTCTTCAAGTACATCTCGACGGGCCAGCCATTCGTCGTCTGCAAGATCGCGATGAGTCTCGACGGCAAGATCGCCACGGCCACGGGTCACAGCCGGTGGATCAGCGGCCCCGAGGCGCGTGACCTCGTCCAGCAGTGGCGGGCGACCTACGGTGCGGTCATGGTGGGCGCGGGTACCATCGTGGCCGACGATCCCCA
>JAJXWQ010000046.1 GCA_021781555.1 bacterium | reverse complement strand
GCAACTTCTACCACCTCGAAGAGGCGGTCCAGACCATCTATGGCTACCGCCACGTGATCCCCACGCACCAGGGCCGGGGAGCCGAGCACATCCTGTCGCAGTGCCTGATCCAGCCCGGCCACTTCGTCCCCGGCAACATGTACTTCACCACCACGCGTTACCACCAAGAGCGCGCGGGCGGTACCTTCGTCGACGTCATTCTCGACGAGGCCCACGACCCCGCCTCGCCGCATCCCTTCAAGGGCGACGTCGATCTGGCCAAGCTCAAGGCCCTCATCGACAAGGTCGGAGCCGACAAGATTCCCTACATCTCGGTCGAGGCGACGGTCAACATGGCCGGCGGGCAGCCCATCAGCCTGGCCAATCTCAAGGCCGTTCGCGAGCTGGTCGCGCCTCTCGGCATCAAGGTCTTCCTCGATGCCACCCGGGCGGTCGAGAACGCTTACTTCATCCAGCAGCGCGAGCCTGGCCACCAGGGCAGGTCCGTTGCCGAGATCCTGAAGGAGCTCTGCAGCTACACGGATGGCTGCACGATGAGCGGCAAGAAGGATAGCCTGGTGAACATCGGCGGCTGGCTGGCGGTCAACGACTCCGAGCTTGCCGCCGAGGCGCGCAACCTTCTGGTCGCCTTCGAGGGTCTGGAGACCTACGGCGGCATGTCGGGACGCGACATGGAGGCCATGGCGCGCGGCATCCGCGAGTCGGTCGACGATGATCACATCCGGGCGCGCATCGGTCAGATCGAGTACCTGGGCAAGAAGCTCATCGAGGCCGGGGTTCCCATCGTGCGGCCCATCGGCGGGCACGGGATCTTCCTCGACGCGCGGGCGATCCTGCCTCACCTCGATCAGGAAGAGTTGCCGGCCCAGGCCCTCGCGGCGGCCCTGTACGTGGATTCCGGCTTGCGCTCGATGGAGCGCGGCATCGTCAGCTCCGGCCGTGACCCCGCCACCGGCGCCAACCGGCATCCCAAGCTCGAGCTCGTTCGCCTCACCGTGCCACGGCGCGTCTATACCCAGGCCCACATGGACGTGGTCGCCGAGAGCGTCATCGACGTGGTCCGGCACGCCGAGCAGGTGAAGGGGTTGCGCTTCACCTACGAGCCCAAGGCCCTGCGGTTCTTCCAGGCGCGCTTCGAGCCCGTCGGATCCGCGCGGATTTACGAGTACGAGAGTCCCGAGGAGGTCGAAGGCCGGGTCGCCGCCGAGGCCCTCCGGTAGCGATCACGGGATGGCGCGCGGCCAAGGCGACGCCATCGAGAGCAGGACCCACCCAGGAGGCAGGAGCGATCCTGCCTCCTGCTCTTGGTGGACCACGGCGGGGTGCGCCGCCGCTCCGACGACGGCTGCGCCCGTCCGTGCTATGCTTGGTGATCTGTGTCGGACGACGGCTCGGGTCTGGTTCTCCAACTGCCTCCGGGCAGACCATCCCCGGCGCGTTCACTGCCCGCGACCCCTGATACCGTTTCGTTATAAGGGTTGCCGGGCGTCATCCCGGGTAGCCGCGAGCACAGCCTGTTGCGGCAAGCCCCACCGAAAGGATCGTCCCCCCAAATGTACGCCATCATCGCAACCGGCGGAAAGCAAATCCGGGTTGAGGAAGGCCGCTACGTCGACGTCGACAAGATCGCCGGCGACGAGGGCGCCCCGGTCGAGTTCAGCGAGGTCCTGCTCGTGTCGGGCGTCGGGCTCATGATCGGCACTCCGACCATCGCCGGCGCCAAGGTCATCGGCAAGATCCAGAGCCAGTGGAAGGGCCCCAAGGTCATCGTCTACAAGATGCGCCCCAAGAAGCACTACCGGCGCAAGAACGGCCACCGGCAGCACTTCACCCGCGTGATGATCGAAAAGATCTCGATCTGATTCGCTGATACTCGAGGAGATTACGCGTCATGGCGCATAAAAAAGGCGTAGGCAGCACCCGCAACGGCCGGGACAGCAACGCGCAGCGGCTGGGCATCAAGAAGTTCGGCGGCGAGTTCGTGATTCCCGGAAACATCATCGTGCGGCAGCGCGGCACGCGCATCCACCCCGGCGACAATGTCGGCTGCGGCAAGGACTACACTCTTTACGCCCTCGTCGAGGGCCAGGTGCAGTACAAGCGTTACGGCCACGATCGCAAGAAGGTCTCGGTCGTTCCCGCCGAGGCATAAACCGGCACCTTTCGGGCAGGATCGCCGTGGCGGCGGTCCTGCCCGTTTTTTGCTCGGTGCGGTCCCCGTTCGACCGGACCGGTGCCTTCCGGGCGAGGGCGGTCTGGTATAGAGTGCTCCCGGTTTGAATGGATCGAGCCCGATGAGTCAAACGGGGCCCGGTTGCGCAGCGCAGCGACCGCGCAGAGGGCCCCGTGCAAACTGCAAAAGGCCTAGAGTGCTCCCGGTTTGAATGGATCGAGCCCGATGAGTCAAACGGGGCCCGGTTGCGCAGCGCAGCGACCGCGCAGAGGGCCCCGTTCAAACTGCAAAAGGCCTAATGTCCGGCGAGCAGCGCGCCGATCATGCCGAGGGCGACCAGGCCGGGCGTGAGCGCAAGGCCATAGGGCAGGTAGTCGCGCCAGCGCACCCGCAAGCCGCGATCCGCCAGCAGGCGCAGCCACAAGAGGGTCGCCAGGGATCCGTAGGGCGTCAGCTTGCAGCCGACATCCACGGCCACGATGCTCGCCGCCATCGCGGCCGGGCTGGCGCCGTGCAGGCGGCCGAAGCCCAGCAGTCCCAGGAGCAGGGCCGGGAGGTTATCAAGGCCAGCGGCCAGCAAGGACAGCGTCACTCCGATTCTCCACGGGCCGCCGCCCGCCCACGAACGCACCAGCAGGTCCGTGCCGCCGTTCCGGGCCACCGCGTCCACGAGCACGAACATCCCGAGGGCGAAGAGGGCGATGGACCAGGGAGCCAGGCCAGGCAGGTCCAAGGGTTTCACGAAGCCACGCAGGGTGGCCAGGGTCAACAGCGCGATCGCCACCACTCCGACCACCGCCGACGCTGGCCAGCCAATGAAGTGGGACACCGCCAGGCCGCCCACGAGGGTCGCCAGACCTGCCCAGCTGGCGGCAAACATGAGGGGATCGACCGCGACCGCAAGCTCTGCCCCTGGCGGTCGAGCGACCGCGTCGTGCCGGATATCGTGCCCGGGCGGATCGGTTCCCGGCGGATCGAGGGCGCGATCGTCGGTTCGGGCCGCGGCAAGCTCGGTGGGCTGCCCGGTGGGAAGGGTCTTTGGCATCCGGCGCCTGAAGACGAGCCACAAGATGGGGAGGGCGCCGCCGAGGACGAACAGGGTCGGGAGGATCATCAGCCGGGCGTAGGTCAGGAAACCGAGGTGAAAGTAATCGGCGACCATGAGGTTGGTCAGGTTGCTGGTGGCGAAGGTGCAGCTGGCGGCGTCGATCAGGAACCCGGCCGGGATGAGGAAGGCCAGCGCCTGCTTGCGGTCGAGGCCGGCGCCTCGGGTGATCTCCGCGTAGAGCGGCACCAAGATCAGCATCGCTCCGTCATTGGCGAGGATCGTGGCCGTGACGCAGGCCAGGAGCATCAGCCCCCACCACAGGATCGTGGCCCGGTGTCCCGAGATTTTGCGGATCCAGGCGGCACACCAGGCAAAGAAGCGAGCCCGGTCGAGCGCGGCCGAGAGTAGCATCAAGCCGATCAGGGTGGCGACGGCATTCCACGTGAGTTCCCACAGGCCCTGGACGCCAGAGAGGGGCTCGAGCCCCGCCGCGACGACCGCGCCGGCTCCCACGACCACCGGCAGGGCGAGCGGCATGCGTCCCGGCCGGGCGACGACCAGGCCCAGGCTGGACAGCAGGACCAAGAAGCTGATCCAGAACCCCCAGCTCACGCGCGCCGGCTCCTTGGCAGCCGTAGGGCGTCGCAAGGAGCCGGCGCGCCACGACCGGCCCCGTTCGAGCGAGGGACTCGGGTTAGCGCGGGGCTCCCGGAGATACCCGGATCAGGGCTCGTCTTCGGGTTCGGGCGGCTTGCCCTCGGACCCCTCGGTCTTGCGCTTGAGGTACTTGGCAAAATCCGAGGCCGTGACGCTGTCGACGAAGGACTTGAAATCGCTGGCCTCCTGCCGGTACTTGTCGGTGAACTCGTCGATCTCGTCGAGAAACTGCGAGACGTCGAGTTGCAGCAGGTCGGCAGCGGCGAGGATCGGCAACTTCTGGGCAATCGCCACCTGTATGGCCTCGGTCGCCGTCATGTTGAGCCGCTGGATGCGGCGATCGGTGTCGCGGAAGACCAGAACGCCTTGTACGTAGCTCCCGTTGGCGTCCTTGCCTTCCAGCGGCGTCAACGGCTTGAGTTCGACCCGAAGCAGGACCGCCCCGAGGCGCTCGAGAAGGGAGCCTACCGAGATCGTCAGGCGCTGCGGGAAGCCCTCCATCGCACCGGGGGTGGAGGCCGAGACGATCTGCTCGATGTTCTCGCGGCTCGTCTCGAGCACGAACCCACGCTGCTCGCGCCGGGAGCCCAGGATGATGCCGTCCCGGACCGGCGGATCAAGGTCGGGCGAGATCTCGAATGCCCCCAGAAGGGCCACTCGCCGCATCCTGTTTGCCACGTTTGCTCCTAGCCAGGAAATTGCCGCGTCAAATTATAACACGGGTCCGTCCCTCGCCCGTCCGGCGCATTTTGGGTCACCGGGCTATTCCGGGACCGGTCCGGCAGCTCATTTCTTGCTCCCTCTTCCGGTTGGAGCGATACTTCGTAATCCTTTCCGGGAGGCGATCGCGGGCGCGCCTGTCTTGGGCGGATGAACTCTTTCGCGACCCCCTGCAAGGACGGTTACGGCCACAGTAGAGAGAAGGTGCGAAGATGGACCTGTCGAAGATCCGCAACATCGTCGTGATCGGGCCGTCGGGGTCAGGCAAGACCAGCCTTGTCGATGCCCTGGTGTTCGGGGCCGGAGCCCACACCGAGCGCGGTTCGATCGAGCATGGCAACACCACGACCGACTTCGACGACGAGGAGATCCGGCGCCACCATTCCATCGGCACGGCCTGGGCCAACGTCCCGCACGACGGGTACGAACTCAACTTCATCGACACCCCCGGCAAGGGCGACTTCCAGGTAGACATGCGGTTCGGCCTCTGGGCCGGCGATGCGGTCTTGCTCGTGATGGATGCCACCCGTGGCGTCGACGCCACCAGCAAGAAGGTGTTCAAGCTCGCGCGCGACCGTGGCCTGCCGGTGCTGATCGCCATCAACAAGGTCCATGCCGAGAAGTTCACCGACTACGAGGGGCTTATCAAGACCCTCAAGGAGCACCTGACGATCAACGCGGCTCCCTTCGTCTTCCCCCACGGTCTGGGGCTCGACTTCAAGGGGGTGGTCGGCCTGGTCAATCCCCAGGACGTTCCCGGCGACGTCGCGGGCGAGGTCGAGAAGGCGAGCACGAGCCTGGTCGAGGCCGTCGCCGAACTCGACGAGGCCCTGATGAACAAGTACTTCGAGGCGGGAGCCCTCGCCCCCGAGGAGCTTGCGGCCAACCTCCGCAAGGGCGTCCTTTCCGGCAGCATCGTTCCGGTATTCTGCTGCGAGGCCAAGGAGAATCTGGGCGTCAAGGAGATCATGGCGGCCATCGAGAGCTTCCTGCCCGCTCCGACCGATCGCGCCCCGCTGGCGATCAAGGATCTCGACTCCGATCAGACGACGACCTGGAAACCCGATCCCGCCCAGCCGGCTGCCGCCTTCGTCTTCAAGACCATCTCGGACCCGTTCGTGGGCAAGATCTCGATCTTCCGGGTGTTCTCGGGTGAGTTCAAGCAGGACGACCAGCTTCGCAACTCCAACCGCAACGCCGCCGAGCGCCTGGGCAAGATCTTCAAGATGGTGGGCAAGAAGCAGGTTCCCACCGACAAGCTGGTGGCCGGCGAGATCGGGGCGATCGCCAAGCTCAAGGAGACCCTCACGGGCGATTCCCTCGTGGCAGGCAACCGGAACTTCGCCCTCGACCACGGGGCGATGGTACCGTCGATCTTCTCCGTCTCGATCGCCCCCAAGGCCAAGGGTGAGGAAACCAAGCTGGCCGAGGCCCTGCGCCGCCTCGAAGAGGAAGATCCCAGTCTGTCGCACTCGGCCGAGGCCGGCACGCATCGCACGGTGCTCTCTGGCCAGGGCCAGACCCACCTCGACGTCACGATCGATCGCCTCAAGAATCGCTTCCACCTGGATGTTGCGGTGTTCGAGCCCAAGATCCCCTACCGCGAGACCGTTCAGGGTAAGGCCGAGGGCCAGGGTCGCCACAAGAAGCAGACCGGCGGCCGCGGGCAGTTCGGGGACTGCTGGCTGCGGATCGAGGCGCTTGGCCGGGGCGAGGGCTTCAAGTTCGTCGACGAGGTCAAGGGCGGCGCCATCCCCAACTCGTACATCCCCGCGGTCGAGAAGGGCGTGCGCGAGATCTGCGAGGAGGGCATCCTTGCGGGCTATCCCATCGTCGACGTCCAGGTCGCCGTCTACTTCGGCAGTTACCACCCGGTCGACTCTTCCGAAATGGCCTTCAAGATCGCCGCCCACGTGGCCATGAAGAAGATCTTCCCCGAGGCCCGGCCCGTCATCCTCGAGCCCATCTTGAGCGTCGTCGCCACCATTCCCGAGGACAGCGTCGGCGATACCATGAGCGATCTGAACACCCGCCGCGCCCACGTCGAGGGGATGGAGGGCGGCACCATCCGCTGCCGGATGCCGATGGCCGAGCTGGCCGGGTTCCTCCAGGCGCTCAAGTCCATCACCAAGGGCCAGGGCTCGGCCGAGGCGACCTTCAGCCACTACCAGGAAGTTCCTCCGAACATCCAGCAGAAGCTCGTCGAAGAAGCTCGCAAGGAACACGACGAAGAACTGGCGGCCAAGTAGCTGGCGGCCAGTTCATGCGGCAGCCGGCCCCCGCCTTTCGTGGGGGCCGGCTGTGCCAGCTTCGGGGTCTAGAGTGCTCCCGGTTTGAATGGATGGAGCCCGATGAGTCAAACGGGGCCCGGTTGCGCAGCGAAGCGACCGCGCAGAGGGCCCCGTTCAAACTGCAAAAGGCCTAGGTTCTCACTACCGAGCCGACGAGGCTGCCCCAACCAGCGGGCGGCGGGCGCGGCCGCCATTCTCGACTCGCTCCTTGAGAGCCCGACCGGCGACCCAGACGGCACTCTTCTTGGAAGGAATATCGAGCACGGCGCCGGTGCGCGGATTGCGCCCCTGGCGTGCGGCCCGGGTGCGGACCCGGAAGGATCCGAAACCTACGAGGGTGACCTTCTGGCCCCTGGCCAGAGCGCGGACGATCGAGTCGAGGGTCGCATTCAGGCACTCGGCAGCATCCTTCTGGGACACGTGAGCCTTGGCGCTGATGATGCGGACGAGGTCTTCTTTGTTCATTCCATCCCCTTTCCGGCGGCGGGCGAATAACGAAAGTTAATGAATTAAATTATCGGCTCCCTGCTTGCGTTCGTCAAGCGGCATCTTTCGGCCGATCGCTCCGGCGAGGCGAGCGGCCTGGGTCACGAGGTGCCCGCGCGGGACCTGCAGAGGGTCGGTCTGGCAACTTCGCCGCCACCAGCAAGCCCCGTCCCCGGGCGGTCCGCTGGCGTGCTACCATGGGACGCGCCGTCCGGGACGCGCTGTCTGCGCGGCCACGAGCCGGCGCGTCGTTCGTTCCCGATGGCATGGGTTTTCGCCGCGAGGCCGCTGCTGTCGCGAGTCGGGTCTCGATCGGCGCCGTCTGTACCCGGCTCCAAGTGCGCCGGGACCGGATCTCAAGGGAGGGATGCGCTATCTCCGGACATTCCAAGTGGGCCCAGATCAAGCGCGATAAGGCCAAGAACGATGCGGCCAGGGGGGCTTCCTTCACCAAGCTATCCCGCGAGATCATCGTGGCCGCCCGCATGGGTGGACCCGATCCCGCCGGCAACTTCCGCCTGCGGACGGCGGTGGAGGCTGCGCGCAAGGGCGGGATGCCCAACGACAACATCAAGCGCGCGATCGCCAAGGGAGGTGGTGGCGCCGGTTCGGACGTGCTCGAGGAGGTGATCTACGAGGGCTACGGGCCCAGCGGCGTTGCCGTGCTGGTCCGCGCCTACACCGACAACCGCAATCGTACGGCCGCCGACCTGCGCACAGCCTTCGGGCGAGCCGGCGGAAACCTCGGGGAGACCGGCTGCGTCAGCTACCTCTTTACGGAGAAAGGCCAGATCATCCTGGACAACGCCGAGGGCTCGCTCGCCGAGGACGCCGTGCTCGAGGCCGCACTCGAGGCGGGAGCCGACGACGTCCGTCCGCAGGGTGATTCCTTCGAGGTCCTGTGCGAGCCAGCGGAACTCGAGGCCGTGGAGAATGGCATGGTGGCCAAGGGCTTCGGCCTGGAGTCGGCTGGCATGGCCGACATTCCCAGCACGACCATCGCCATCGGCGATCCCGAGACGGCGCGCAAGGTGCTCCGGCTCATCGAGCGCATCGACGAGCTCGACGACGTGCAGAAGGTGGCCTCCAACTTCGAGATCCCGGACGACGTTATGGCCGAGATCGAAGCCACGCTGTAGTCCGGGTTTCGCCGCCCTCACGCGGGGGTATGGATCGCCGGGAATTGTACGCTAGAGCGGTTTCGCGCCGAAGGGCGCCCGGGTCCACCGAACGGTTCGTGCGGTGGTCCATGCTGGCGGCCAGCCTCGTGGTGCTGGTCGTGGCGCCAGCGCCGGCGCGCGCACAGGCCTCCGCCTCGCTGCGAGCGGGTCCAAGGGTTTCTGCCCCGCCCCCTCGAGCCTCGGCGAGTGCTCGTCCGGCTGCGGATGCCGGAGCTCCGGGGCGTCCCGACGATGCGGAGGCCTTCCCGCGTGGCCCCCTTCCCCCGGAGGTTCTGCGGCCGGGCGTGACGGTCCGTCCTGCCGGCGTGGGCTGCATCTTGCGGGTCGCTTCGGATCGCCCCATCACGTACAGGCTCCGGCGCCGGGGCCACCGCCGGCGCCTCTACCTCGACATCGCCGGCGGGACTGTCGACATTCCTGCGGACTGGCACTACGACTCCGGAAACCTGGCTGCCCGGATCGTGCGCACGGCTTCGGCTAGCGGATCGGCCGAATTGATGGTCGAGATGGACCGACCCCTGCGCTACGAAGCGTGGCTCGGCGACGGAGGCAGGGCGGTGCTCTTGCAGCTCTCGCCACCGCAGCAGAGATTCGTTCCGGACAACGACTGGGACCGCGTCACGATCGACCCGGGCCACGGTGGCAGGGATCCTGGCACCATCGGGCCAGGGGACATCCAGGAGAAGGCGATCACACTGGCCGTGGCCTCCGATCTCGAACAGCTGATGCTCGAGAACGGCGTCGACGTCCAGTTGACGCGCACGTCGGATACCACGGTGGATCTGCGCCCGCGCGTGGACATGGGAGACGAGTTCCGGTCGAACGTCTTCGTGAGCATCCACATGAACCATTGCGATGACCCCGCGATCCACGGCATCGAGACCTATTACTTCACGCCGAAGAGCTTGCCGCTGGCCCGGGACATCGAAGACGCGCTGGTGCGCTCCCTGGGTGCGCCCGATCGGGGCGTGCGCCGGGACGATTTCGTCGTCGTGAAGTATGCCGCCGAGCCGGCCTGCCTGGTGGAGGTCGGCTACCTGTCCAACCCGGGCGAGGAGACGCACCTGGTTTCTGCCTGGTACCAGAAGCGCGCCGCCGTGGGCATCATGGAGGGGGTGCTGGCTTACCTGCACGCCAATCCCGGGGGAATCGAGCGCGCGCACCGCAAAGGGGACCGATGGCCAAATTGACGCATCCCGACGACGCCCGGCGGCTGATCAACGCGTTGTTCGTCGCGACGGGCCTGGCGATTATCGTCTGCGTCGTGTTGCTGTTTCGGTCGCCGCGAGGGGCGCGTCGCCTGCGCGTCCCCGCGGCGCAGCCCTTGCAGGTTTCCCCTTACCCGACGCCGTGGCTGGATCCCGATCAGCCGGACGCGACCCCTGCCCCTGACTAGGCCTTTTGCAGTTTGAACGGGGCCCTCTGCGCGGTCGCTTCGCTGCGCAACCGGGCCTCGTTTGACTCATCGGGCTCGATCCATTCAAACCGGGAGCACTCTGGAACTTTCTGGGCGCCAACGGCCCCGCCGCCGCCGGCGCAATCGCGATCTTTGCCTCCTGGCGCGCCATCCAGGTGACGACCCGCAAAGGCAGGGTCACGCTTGTGGCGGAATCCGGCCTTGGGGGCGATCTCAAACCGGGCGGTCGGGGGGCACCGCGAGCGGACGGTGCCAGCACTGCGGATTCACGGGGTATGGATGCAGGAGTATGCCGACGTTCTACGAGATCCTGGGCGTTCCCCAGGACGCACCTGCCGAGCGCATCCGGGCCCGCTTCAACCAGTTGCGCGCCACCGGGAGGATCGACCCGGCCAGCGAGGCCTATGCGCGGATGGTCAAGATCGTGGCGATCCTGACAGACCCGGAGAAGCGCGATATCTACGATCGCAAGATCGGGCTCTGGGACGATCAGACCCCTGTGGCCAAGCCGACGCCCAGCACCGATCTCCAGGCAAGGGCCCGGATCCAGGCCGCCCGGGAGCTGCTGGAGCAAGATCGTGCGGGGGAGGCGGCCCGGGAACTCGAGGCGGCCGTCGCCCTGCTGCCCGAAGAAGCGGGCGTGCACGCGCTGTACGGGCATGCTCTGGCGCGAACCGGGCAGGATGAGGCGGCGCTGGCCGAGTTCCGGGTGGCGCTGGCGCTCGACTCGCGCTGCGCCGTGGCCTACCGGTTTCTGGGCCGCTTGCACGGGGATCGCGATCGGCCGGCAGAGGCCAGGCGCGAGTTCGAGAGGGCCCTCGCCCTGGATCCCCGGGATGTCGAGACGCTTTTGGATCTCGGCGAACTCCACTCGCGATCCGGGGCGCTGGACCCGGCCGTCTCGTCTTTCCGGCAGGCGATCGCCATGGATCCAGACAACGCGCAGGCTTTTTCCGGCCTCGGCGAGGTGTTCTTTCGCAACGGACGCTTCGAGGCCGCCGCGGCCGAATTCGAGCGGCTCGCCGCCTTACGCCCGTGGGATGCGGACGCCTTCGAGCGTCTGGGCCAGGCCCGCTTCAAGCGCGAGGAATTCGACCGGGCCCAGGCGGCGTTCAGGCGGGCGCTTGCCGCCGATCCCCGCCACGTTCCAGCTTTGCTCGCTCTGTCGCGGCTCCTCGCGCAACTCGAGGAGCCGGATGCCGGGGGCGTTCTCGAAGAGCTGCTCAAGGTAGCCCCCGACCATCCCGATGGCCTCTGGCTTCTGGGCCGACACCACCTCAAGCGGGGCGATCTCGAGGCGGCCGAGCCGCTGCTGTCCCGGGTCCTGCAGCTCGATGCGAGCCACCGCTGGGCTCATGCCCACATGGGCGAGCTGCAGTTCTACCGAGGCCGCACCGAGGACGCGATCGCCGAGCTCCGGACGCACCTCGAGATCAACCCGGGCTCGGAGAAGGGCCACTTGCTTCTTGGCGACGTGCTCGTGCAGGCCGGTCGACTCGAGGAGGCCGAGCGTGCCTACCAGATGGTGCTGGAGGACGACCCCACGCACCCCGCCGCCCTGTGCCAGATCGGCCTGATCCACCTCTGGCGCGGCGATTCCGCCCAGGCGATCCGGGCTCTGGTGACGGCACTCGAGGTGGCCCCCGAGGCTCCGGCCATCGCCTTCAGGCTAGCCCAGGCCCTGGAGGCTGCCGGAGAGCCGGCAGAGGCTGCCGAGCGATACCGCGACGCGCTACGGCTGGCGCCCGGCGATCCGGACGCGCTGCGCGGGCTGGCACGGGCCCTTGTCCAGGCAGGAGGGGCCACCGAGGCCATTTCAATCCTGGAAGAGGCCTGCCAGGATCCGGGCGCCGAGGCGGCATGCCACGTCGACCTGGCTCACGCGTTGCTGGCGATCGGGGACAGCGGCAAGGCGCTGGATCGGCTGGAAACGGCCGTCCGTCTGGACCCGACCGCGAAGGAACCGCACCTGGAGCTTGCGGACCTCTACGCCCAAGGCAAGGCGTGGGATCAGGTCCGCGCGGTGATGAGCCGGTACGTCACGAGGTTTCCCCAGGATCCCACCGGCTACCGGCGGCTCGGCGATGCCTACCGATCCGGCGGGCTCCTGTCGGAGGCGGCGGCCGCCTTCCGCAAGTACCTCAAGCTGGCTCCCGACGCTCCGGATGCCGGGGAGATCGCCCCGCTGCTCGGCAGTTAGGAGGCTTCCGGCTCGAGGGCGTCGGGCCCGCGGAGTCAAACGGGGCCCGGTTGCGCAGCGCAGCGACCGCGCAGAGGGACCCGTTCGAATCGAGTAAAGTCGAGCACGAAAAAGAGCCCGCGACGATCGCCGTCGCGGGCTCTTGACCTGTTGCTTGCGGGCTACATCAGCTCGGCCATGATCTTGTCGAGAGCTGCCTTGCTGGGGCGCACGCGCTCGTCCGGCAGGGTGGCCAGCGGCTCGTCGACGACGTTGAGTCCGCTGATCAGATCCTGGCGATCGGTCTCCGCGTAGAGCAGACCGGTGAGGAACTCCTGGCGCTCCTCGGCCTGCACGCAGAGCGCCAGAGCCTGGGAGCGGCTCGTGGGGTCGAACTCGCGCTCGAGCTTGTGGATTCGCAGGAAGGAGCCGTCGTGCAGACGGACTTCGCGCCTCTGGCCAGGCTCGAACTCGCCGACGACCTCAATGGGCTCGAAGTGGGGGATCAAGTCAAGCTCGTGGATCCGGATCTCGTGCTCCTTGGCGTAGGCGTAGCTCTTGGTGGAACCTTCGTGGTTGTTGAAGGTGACGCAGGGGCTGATGACGTCGAGGAGAGCCGTGCCCTTGTGGGCGATGGCGCCCTCGATCAGGGTGAGCAGTTGCTTGGGATCTCCCGAGAAGCCGCGGGCGACATAGGTGGCCCCGAGCTGGATGGCCATGGCGCAGATGTCGATGGGCCGCTGCTCGTTGGCCCGGCCGCCCTTGGACTTGCTCCCGGCGTCCGCCGTGGGCGAGAACTGGCCCTTGGTCAGGCCGTAAACGCCGTTGTTGGCGATGATATAGACCATCGGGGTGTTACGCCGCATGGTGTGGACGAACTGCCCCGTGCCGATGGCCGCCGAGTCGCCGTCGCCCGAGACGCCGATGATATTGAGCTTGTGGTTGGCCATCGCCACGCCGGTGGCCAGGGACGGCATGCGTCCGTGGACGCCATTGAAGCCGTGGGCGCGGTTGAGGAAGTACGTCGGCGACTTGCTCGAACAGCCGATTCCCGAGACCTTGGCGACCTCCCACGGCTTGATGCCGAGGTTGTAGTAGGCGTTGATGATCTGGCTGGTGATGGCGTCATGGCCGCAGCCGCTGCAGAGCGTGGACGGTGCGCCCTTGTAGTCGTTCTTGCTGAGGCCAGCCCGGTTGGTGGTTTGGGGTGCGGAACTCACAGCCATTTACTTGCCCTCCTGGGCGCGGATCGCATCGGTGATGCTACGGGCGTCGAGCGGCAGGCCATCGTAGTGCAGGGCACTCCGGAGCTTGGTGTGCTGATCGTCCGGAAGGTCGAGCGTGAGAAGCTGCCGCATCTGGCCGTCCCGATTCTGGTCGACCACGTACACGCGATCGTGGCGGGCGATGAACTCGTGCACCGAGCGGGAGAAGGGGTAGGCGCGGACGCGCAGGTAATCGGCCTCGATGCCGAACTCCTGGCGGAGCTGATCGCGGCACTCGGCCATCGCGAGGTCGCTGGTACCGTAAGCGAGGATCGCGATCTTGTTGCCGGCGTCGGAGCTCTCCGGCTCGGGCACGTAATCACGGGCCGTCTCGAGTTTGTGGGTCAGGCGGTCCATGATGTAGTGGTAATCCTCGGGCTTCTCGGAGTACCTCGCCGAGGCGTTGTGGCCCGAGCCGCGGGTGAAGTAAGCGGCCAGCGGATGCTCGTTGCCGGGGAGGGTGCGGTAGGGGATGCCGTCGCCGTCGACGTCCAGGTAGCGATCGAACGAGCCGATGCGGTCCAGGTCCGCCTTGCTGAGGACCTTGCCCCGATCGAGCGGCTTGTCCGGGTAAACGAAGGCGTCGCTGACCCAGTAGTTCATGCCGAGGTCGAGGTCCATCATCACGAAGACCAGCATCTGGAGGCGTTCGGCGAGATCGAAGGCGGATCCGGCCATGTCGAAGGCTTCCTTGGGGTCCCGGGGGAAGAGCATGACCTGCTTGGTATCCCCGTGGGACAGGAAAGCCGTGGAGAGGAGGTCGCCCTGGGCCGTGCGGGTGGGCAGGCCGGTCGACGGTCCGACGCGCTGGACGTTGAAGATGACCCCCGGGACCTCGGTGTAGTACGCCAGGCCCGCGAACTCGGACATCAACGAGATGCCGGGGCCGCTCGTGGCCGTCATGGCGCGGGCGCCCGCCCAGCCGGCCCCGATGACCATCCCGACGGCTGCGAGCTCGTCTTCGGCCTGCACAACCGCGTAGGTGGCCTTGCCATCCGGCTCCACGCGGAGCTCCTGGAGGTACTCCATGGTGGCCTCGACGAGGCTGGTCGACGGGGTGATGGGGTACCAACCGACCACGGTGACGCCATTGAAGACGGCGCCGAGGGCGGCGGCGTGATTGCCCTCGATGATGATCTTGCCGCCGTTCTGGTTCATGCGCTCGATCCGCAGGCCGTCGCGCTTGACCAGGTTGGCCTGTGCGTACTCGAGGCCCTTGCGGACGGCCTCGATGTTGAGGTTTGCGGCCTTCTCCTTGCTCTTGAACTGCCGGCGGATGGCCTTGTCGACCTCGGCCATCTCGAGACCGAGCAGGTGGGTGAGGGCGCCGACGTAGACCATGTTGGTCAGGAGCTTCTTGAGCTTGACGTCAGGGCTCACCTCGCCGGCAAGCCGGGTGAAGGGTACGCCGTAGAGGATGAGGTCGTCCCGGAGCTGGCCCGGCACCTTGAGGTCGGTGTTGTACAGCATCACGGTGCCAGGAGCCTGAGCGGCCATGTCGGTCTCGAAGGTCTCCGGGTTCATCGCGACCAGGAGATCCACCTCCTTCTTGCGGCCCGTGAACCCCTTGTGATGGGCGCGGAGCGTGAACCACGTGGGCATGCCCGCGATGTTGCTCGGGAAGAGGTTCTTGCCTCCGACCGGGACTCCCATGTTGAAGATGGTGCGCAGCAGAACCAGGTTGGCTGATTGGCTGCCCGAGCCGTTGGCGGTCGCGACCTGGATGCTCCAGTCGTTGACGCGGGGTTCTCCCGAATAGGCCTCTCCCGCCCCTTGGGCCTTGGGAAGGATGGATTCTACGGCCATCGACGTCCTCTTTAGTTGTGATCTGTCATACGGGGACGGTACGGTCATGATGACGGCAGTACCGCAAAACTGGGCTCCATGCTAGCACGAAAGCCATCGCCATTGCCCGGCGAACTCCCCGATCATGGAAAACTTAGACTTGTTCGCCTGGAAGGGCTCGGGCCGAGGGGTCAAACGGGGCCCGGTTGCGCAGCGCAGCGACCGCGCAGAGGGACCCGTCAAACTGCAAGAGACTTAGACTTGTTCGCCTGGAAGGGCTCGGGCCGAGGGGTCAAACGGGGCCCGGTTGCGCAGCGCAGCGACCGCGCAGAGGGACCCGTTCAAACTGCAAACAATCTAAGAAGGCGGCGCAGCGAGCAAGCTGCGGGCGATGAAGCCCCGAGCGGCCGGCGCCGCCTTGTCGTCGGGGGCCAGGGCGAGGAAGCTCCGGAACTCGGCCACGGCCTCGGCATCACGGTGCTCGCGGTGCAGGGCGACCGCCAGGTCGTAGTGGGCCTCGGGGAATTTCGGCTCGAGCCTGATGGCGGCGCGGCAATGCGCCTCTGCGGCACGAGGCTGGTCCATCGCCAGGAGGGTGACGGCGCACCCGACGTGCGCGATGGCATCGTCGGGATGGCGGGCCAGGATCCGGTTGTAGAGCTGAACCGAGGTCGCGTAATCGTGGTCCTCGAACGCGGCATAAGCCTGTCGCACCATCCAGATGGGCCATTTGGGGCTGTTCGCCGGCGGCTCGCCCGCCAGGCGGGGAGCCGCGGTCGGGGGCGCAGGGGCCGAGGGCTGTGGCGGCGAAAGGGACACGGCCGGAGCGGGGGCCTGGCCGGACGGGCCTCCGGCCGAACCGACCGACCCTCCTCCCGCCTGGATCAAGAATCCGGGCGTCGGAGCCGGCGACGAGTCCAGGTGGGTGGTCCGGGACCAGGCATACACGACGAGGACCAGCACCCCCACCCCTGCTGCGGCAGCCTGGCGGACCGACCATCGGTGCAGGCGCAGGCGCGACGCCAGCACCTCGAACACCCCCGCCGGTTCGCGCTCAAGCCGGCCTCGAGAGCCCCGGGGCGCCAGCGGATCCGTCGTCCCGTCACGGGGAGGTTCCGCTTGCGGCGATTCGCCCCCGGCAGCGTCCGGGGGCGTTTTCGCTGACAGCGGGCCGGTGCCTCCGGGCCAGCCACCGTAGGGCCAGTACCCGGGCAACGTGCCGCCTCCGGGCAACTCGTCGGTTGCCAGCTGGTCCGACGGGACCTCCCCGGCGCCGGCGGGACCGGGATCGTCGTCTTGGCGAGGCGACTCGGTGCCTGCGAGCTCGGTTCCGCGCAACTGGCGATCGTAGGCCGTACGCTGGCCCGGATCCGTCAGGACCGCCTCGGCCTCGGCGATCCGCGCCAGCGCCGCTTCGGCCCGGGCGCGCGCCCGGTCGTCAGCGGCGGCTCCGAGCCGTAGCTGCCAGCGCTTGCGGGCGACCTGGGCCGCCCCCCGCACGGCCTCGATAGAAGCGTCGGGGAGCAACCCGAGGTACTGGTAATGATTCATGGGCGCTCCCATGTTGCGCCTGGCAACGGGACCGTGTCACCTGCGGGACGAGGCGCCCACCTTCGAGCCGCCCCCCCCCGGCTCTCTGCAGACGGCCGGGGCTACGGGAGCAGCAGGCGCATCTCGTGGGTCTGCGGCTCGAAGCCCAGCTTCAGGTACAGGCTGTAGGCCGATTGGTTGACCGGATTGACGAAGAGTCGCAGCCGCGTGATGCCCAGCCGGTGCGCGTGGTTCGTGGCCTCGGCGAAGAGGCGCCGGGCCAGGCCTCGGCCCTGGAACTGCGGGTAGACCGCGATGTTGACCACGAAGAGATCCGGGATCTCGGTGACGGGATGGAACGATTCCATGACCCACAGGCAACCCGCGACCTGGCCTGCGACCTCGGCGACCCAGATCTCTTTCTCCTCGAGGGCGTAGTACTGCGCGAACTCGGCTTCGACGCGCGTGCGGAGCACCGAGCGGGTGAAGGGCTTGAGATCCGGATAGGTCTCGAGCATCGACAGCTCGAGGAGTTCTACCAGGCGCGGTCGATCGCCTGGCTGGTGGCGCCGGATCCCGATGTCGTCGCTGGTTTCGGTCGCTGTCATGTCACCTCTACCATGGGCTCGCTCGGCCTGCTTCTGCTGTGACGCGCGCGGCGTTGCCCGGCCGTCACCGCACCGCCACGCTCTGGATCCTCGAGATCGCGACGCGCAGCGGAGCGCGGGTGGTCGCCAGGAGCAAGTACCGGTAGTCCCCGGGCCGGCGCAGTGGCCCCGGGTCCAGGGCCTCGTTCTGGTCGCCCGGAGCGGTGCCCAGGAGCTTCCAGTGCGCCCGGGGATCCTCGGCATCGATCCGGAGGATGGCCACGCGATCGTACCTCCCTTGCCACTGCGAGACGACCGCGTCGCCCTGGGCGTAGGTCCGGGCCACCAGGCGCCCGAGCGGCGGGGGGGCCAACAACGCCGCGAACGCCCCTCTCCGGATCGCGGCCCCGAGTCCCGCCATGCACAGCAAGGCGGCGGCCGCCGCCCGCCACCGGAACCGCTGCCACCCCTGCCGATCGGCCCGGGCGATCTTCTGGATCCGCCAGGTTGCCAGGGGCACCCGCAAGCTGACGGGGCGGCCAGGCGCCTTTGCGCGCGGAGCCAGCGGGCGCAGGAGTTCTACAAAGAACTGGCCCGTGCTCGCGGTCCGGTCGAGGACCAGGACCAGGTCGTCGGCAAACAGACCCTGACCGCGGGCCCGCACCTGCTCGTGCAGCTTGTCCCGGGACGGAACCCCGGGCGCACCCTCGACGTAGAAGCCGAGCCGCGACGTGGGGGCAGGTCCCGCAGCGAGAGGTCGGGCACCGGTGACGAGGAAGATCCGGCGCCGGCCGACGTCGAGCCGGGCACCGACCAGGTAGCCGGCTCCGTGGGCCAGGTTGTCAGCGAAATCCGGGGCTGCCCACACGACGATATCCCGATCGTGGCCGGATACTTCGACCAGACCGTCCCCTGCGAGCTGGGAGATGGCCATCTCGAGGTCGCGCGGCGGCGCCTGGAGCGGAACGGCCGGGGCAGGGTCCACCTTCGGCACGAGCCTCTCGAGGGCGCGCTCGAGACCCGGCGTAGCCGGTTCGCTCGGGGCATCGAAGGGCTCCCTCAAGGACGCAGCACCCGGGGCTCGCCCCGCCGCGTCGATGTCGTCGTCGAACTGGAGCACCTCGTCGAACTTCGCCAGGGCCACGGTCGGCCAGTCTTCCGCCGGCCACGGGTCGGGGGGCCAGGGGTCCGTCCCCGGGGCCTGGCGGCGGACTCCCAGGCCCGGCAAGAGGTATAGCTCGGGATCGGACATCGCCTCCTTGACGATCTGCTCCTCGAGATCCTCGTCCGCTGGGTCCCCGGCATCCGCCGACGATCGTCCCCGGGGCTCGGGCCCGGCCTGCGCAGCCCGCTGAGCGGGCCGCGGCTCCCTGGACATGTCGAGAATGGCGTCGTAGCGCTGCCGCCGCACCGGATCGAGCAACATCGCCTCGGCCTGCCCGATCATGACGAGCGAGTACTGGGCCATGGCCCGCGAGGCGTCCTCGCCGGCGCGCTCTGACCAGTACTGGCGGTAGGAGCGCAGGGCGGCGCCGAGCTCCTGGGGACTGGCGTCGCGTTGCAAGCCCAGGAGTTCGTAGTAGTCGGCCATCGAGGTCGTGGCCGCGGCCCCCTCGGCGGATCCGGGTGCCATCAAGCGGGCGGCCGGCGGCTGGAAGATGTTGCCGATGAACTCGCCGATGTGGCGCTCCGACCAGGCCGACAGCTCGAGGGATCGGAAGCCGTGGAGGCGCTTGAGCGCAGGCATGGGAGAATGCCCGGTATCGTCCTCCTCGGTCGCCACGACCAGCGTCTTCTGCATGACCGGGCCGAACGCCTCGGCCAGGCCCTGCTTGAGGTCCGAGATCAAGGCGTTGAGGCCGGACGGCGGGCACACGACGACGATCCCCTCGGCCCGCGCTGGATTGCGGACCGCGGCCACGAACGGCAGCAGGCCTCCTTCCTCGACCTTGAAGACTTCCAGCTGCAGCTCGTGGAGCCGCCCCGGCCACACGAGCTCACGGCTCGAGGCATCCAGCGCGATGAAGGCTCGCTCTTCCATCACCAGAGCCTGGACAGTCCGGCGTGGTGCCCGTGGAGGGCCAGGGCAGCCGAATCCCAGGGCTGGCCTGGCTCGCCCTCTGCATCCACGGGCAGAACCACGTAGCGGTAGGCCCCGCGGCTCGCGGGCGCGTCGGTCCCTGCGGCACCCTGGTCGGCCCGGATCAGCCGGGAACCGAAGAGCGCTTTCAGCTTGCCAGCGGGCAGCGGACCTTCTCGCAGGGCGAGGTACCGCTCGCCCCGGGCGCCGGGCCGGGCGGCGATCGCGAGCTTGACCGAGGTATCGGACCGCGACACGGCCAGCTGGACCTGCGGAACGCCGCTGGCCGTGAGGTCGTCCTGGGGGGCGATCGGCCCGCGCGCGGGCAGGGAGCGACCGATGACCAGCAGCCCGATCGCCAGGGCCAGCAACCCCACCGCTCCGTCACCCGACGCGGCGCGAACCAGCTGCCGAACCCGGCGTTTCACCCGGCCTCCCGACCCGGTCGCTCGTCCCCGCTTCGAGATGCGGAGGGTGACCGGATCGAAGATCGACCGGCATTGACCAGGCCCGGCTTCGAACTGGCCCTTCTCGCGGAAGAAGAAGCCAGCTTGCCGGAGCTGGGAGTCGACAATGCACGCCACGTGGAAGGGCTCCGGGAAATCACGCTGGTGAACGGCGATCTCGGCCGGGTGCAGAAAAATCCCGTCGCCGTGGTGGGCCCGAAACCATCCGACGACCCCCTGGCCCAGTACGCCCGGCCTGGCGAGCAAAGCGGCCAGGGGCTGCTCGTCGAGGCCGAGCCCATCTAGCCAGTCGGCAAAGCACAGGTTCAGTACGACGACCACCTGCCGCGGCTGCTCGTCTTCGCCGTGCAGGACCAGGTGGCGGCCAACCAGGAACCCGGCGGTCTCGGATGGCAAGGCCGCGCCCTCGGCCAGCGCCTCGAGCACCGGTCGGGCGATGAACAGGTCGAGGCCGGGCGCGGGCCACTGCCAGAGGTCACAGAGGAGGTCCTCCTCCGGGATCTCCGGCATCGCCGGCGCGCTGGGGGGCTGCGTCATCGTGCAACCGTTGTACCCCCGCGTGCGGTTCTACTTCTCGTGCTCTTGCTCCCGGCCCTTCTCGACCAGATCCCTGACCTTCTGGCCGCCCAGGGGGCCGATCTTCGCGCTGACGCCGGGGCCGTCGGCAAGCGCTTCGAGATCGCAGCGGGCCCGGTCGCTGGCCGCAAGCGCGTGCTATGTTGTGCCGGTGACCTTGACCACCGCGCTCCACAACTCCTTTGCGCCGGCGCTCGACTGGTACCTGATGCCGGAGGCCTTCTCCGCCGGCCTGGTCGAGCAGGCGATGGCGCGTTACGGCCTTGGGCCCGGCGATACGATCCTCGACCCCTTCAGCGGCACCGGGACGACCGTGCTGGCGGCCAAGCTCGCCGGCTTGAATGGTCTGGGCCTCGAAGCCAATCCCTTCCTGGCCTGGGCAGCTGGCGTCAAGCTGGGTGTCGAGGTCTCCCCGCTGGCCTTCGGGGCGGCCGCCCAGAGGGTTGCGGCGCGCATCGGGGAGCTTGCGGATGCACCCGCGGTCCCCCTGCCGGACATGCCCCGCATTGCCAAGTGGATGACCCCGGTCGTGGCGTACAAGATCATGGCCCTGAAGGCGGCGATCCTCGAGGAGGAAGCGGGGCCCGAGCGCGAGTTGCTCTTGCTGGCGCTGGCTGCGATCCTGCGGCCGGCGGGCAACCTCAAGCTGACCGCGCACGCCTTCGGGTCGGTGGAGCGCAAAGACGATGCGCCGGTGGGCCCGATGTTCACCCGGAAGACGGCCAAGATCCTGGCGGACCTGCAGGCGATCCAGGCTTCGGGGCTCGGGTGTCTGGGCCGGGCCGAGGTCGTGCACGCGGACTCCCGGGATCTCGGGGGGCTCTCGCATTCGCTGTTGCCGGCTCAGCTGGCGATCACTTCCCCGCCGTACCTGAACAATCTCGACTATACGATGCAGACCCGGCTCGAACTCTTCTTCCTGGATCACGTGCGCGGGCTGGCGGACGTCAAGGCCATCCGCAAGGGGATGGTGATCTGCGATGCCAAGGCCATGTACCGGGACATCGCCGACCACCAGCGCGTCGAGGGATTTCAGAGCATCCAGGCCATCGCCGAGGCGATCGCCGTTCGACACGCCGGCAAGAACTGGGGCTGGGACTATCCGTTCATGACGCGGCAGTACTTCGGGGGCCTGCATCGCGTGCTCGAGGGCGCGAGGAACGCCCTGGCACCCGGGGCACGGTTCATCCTGGTGGTGGGCGAGTCGAGCCACAGCGGCGTGAAGGTGCCGGTGCCGGAGATCCTCGGTGAGATGGGCGAGCAGCTCGGCTACCACCTCGAGGCCATCGAGATCCATCGCCTTCGCCGCTCGTCCTCGCACCGGCATGAGCTCGCCGAGTCGAGCGTGATCCTGCGCGTCTAGATTTTTTGCGGTTTGAACGGATCCCGGGTGGGGCAAGGGCCACCTCCAGCATCACGGCAGCCCCACGAAGCTCGAGGCTCCTGGTAGCATGGGTTTCCCGCGAAAAGTCTGACCCGCAGGACAGGCCGATGACCGCGCAAGGGCACGATTCGACGGACGAAGGTGCAAGAGATGCAGGAAAAGTACGAACCCCAGGCCATCGAGCGGCGCTGGCAGGAGGCCTGGTCCGGCGAGCGGGTCTTCGAGGTCACCGAGGATCCGAGCCGGCAGGGCGACACCTTCTACGCCCTGACGATGTTTCCGTATCCGTCGGGCGATCGCCTGCACATGGGCCACATGCGCACCTACACCATCACGGACGCCATTGCTCGCTACCAGCGCATGCGGGGCCGCCACGTGCTGCACCCGATGGGCTGGGATGCCTTCGGTCTGCCCGCCGAGAACGCGGCGATCAAGCGCGGCATCCATCCGGCCAAGTGGACGTGGGAGAACATCGAGTACATTCGCGATCAGCAGATGAAGCGGATGGGGTTCTCGTACGACTGGACGCGCGAGATTGCCACCTGCTCGCCCGATTACTACCGCTGGAACCAGTGGTTCTTCCTCAAGCTCTACGAGCACGGCCTGGCCTACCGCAAGGAGGCCGCGGTCAACTGGTGCCCGAGCTGTGCGACCGTGCTGGCCAACGAACAGGTCATCGAGACCCGGGCGGCTGTGTCGGGCGCAGAGCGAGCGACAGCCGCCCAGGGCCGCTGCTGGCGGTGCGAGTCGGTGGTCGAGAAGAAGAACCTGATGCAGTGGTTCTTCCGCATCACCGAGTACGCCGATGAGCTGCTGGCGGGCACCGACGAGCTGCCGCAATGGCCCGAGAAGGTGCGTGCGATCCAGCGCCACTGGATCGGCAAGTCGACCGGGGCCGAGCTGGTGTTCCGGGTCAAGGGGGCTGTGGACGAAGCCAAGGGAGCGACCGAGGTCCGGGTGTTCACGACCCGGCCGGACACGGCCTGCGGGGTCACATACATCGTCCTCGCCCCCGAGCATCCGCTGGTTCGGGAGCTGACCCGTCCCGAGCATCGCGAGGCGGTCGAGGCCTTCATCGGCCGGGTCGCGGCCAAGAGCGAGATCGAGCGGACGGCGGCCGAGGGCGAGAAGGAAGGCGTCCCGATCGGTGCGGTGGTCACGAACCCGTTCACGGGCGACGAGGTGCCGGTCTGGATCGCCAACTACGTGCTCTACGAGTACGGCACCGGGGCCGTGATGGGGGTGCCGGCCCACGACGAGCGAGACTTCGACTTCGCCCGCAAGTACGGCTTGCCCATCCGGCAGGTCATTCTCCCGCCGGGCGACGATCCCGGTGCGGCGCCCGCCGGGTCGGCGACGACCCCGGGCGGCGTGCGGCTCGAGGTCGGCCAGATGCAGGCCTACACCGAGCCCGGGACCATGATCCACTCGGGAGCGTTCGACGGCATGCCGAGTCCCGAGGCGATCGCGGCCATGACCCGCCATGCCGAGCAGCACGGTTTCGGCCGGGCCCGCGTCACCTACCGGCTCCGGGACTGGCTCATCAGCCGGCAGCGTTACTGGGGCACCCCGATCCCGATGGTGCATTGCCCGGGTTGCGGCACGGTTCCCCTACCCGAGAGCGAGCTCCCGCTGATCCTCCCCGAGAACGTGCAGTTCACGGGCCACGGCAAGAGCCCGCTGCTGTCCGCACCGGACTGGGTCAACACGACGTGCCCCCGGTGCGGCGGAGCGGCACAGCGCGAGACCGACACGATGGACGGGTTCATGTGCTCGTCTTGGTACTTCATGCGCTACGTCGACGCCCACAACGATCGCGCTCCCTTCGATCCGGCCAAGGCGCGCTACTGGCTGCCCGTCGACCTCTACGTCGGCGGCGTCGAGCACGCCATCATGCACCTCTTGTACTTCCGCTTCTTCACCCGGTTCTGCCACAAGCTGGGCCTGGTCCCGGCTCCCGAGCCGGTCACCCGGCTTTTCACCCAGGGCACGGTCCGCTACAACGGCCAGCGCATGAGCAAGAGCAAGGGCAACGCGGTGTCTCCCAACGACCTGGCCGACGAGTTCGGTGCGGATACCGCCCGGGTGTTCACGCTCTTCGCCGCTCCGCCGGAGTCTGACCTGGACTGGGTCGACTCCGGGGTCGAGGGTATGTTCCGCTTCCTGAACCGCGTCTGGCGCAACGTCTACGACGTCTTGCGGCAGGGGGGCCAGGCGGCGGGCCCGCAGTCGGCCGCCGCGGCCAAGGAGATGCGCCGGCAGACGCATGGCGCCATCAAGAAGGTGACCGACGATCTCGAGCGCGAGTTCAGCTTCAACACGGCGATCTCGGCCATCATGGTGCTGTCGAACGCGCTGGGCGATCACCTGCGCTTGCCTGCCGGAGAACAGGATCCAGCCGCCGCGCGCGAGGCTGCCGAGGCCTTGGTGCTGCTGCTCGCTCCCTTCGCCCCGCACCTCGGCGAGGAGCTCTGGCGAGAGCTCGGTCACCAAGGCTTCGTCGCGTTTGCCCGCTGGCCGGTTCACGACCCCGCCGCGCTCTTGACCGACGAGATCGAGCTGGCCGTCCAGGTCAACGGCAAGCTCCGGAGCCACGTCGTGGTCCCGACGGCGGCGGATGCCGACCGCATCCGCGAGATCGTCCTTGCGGACTCCCAGACCCAAGCGCAGATCGACGGGAAGCAGGTGATCAAGGTCGTGGTCGTGCCGGGCCGGCTGGTCAACGTGGTGATCAAGTAGGACGACGGCCGCCGCTCAGGCCTGGAGCCTGCGCGGTTCAGGGTGCGGGCGGGGGATCCAGGGCCTGGCCGAGTTCTTCCAGCCGCGCCCTGGCCCGTCGTGCCTGCTCCTCGAAGCGCTCGCGCAAGGCGACCGCCCAGGGCAGATCCACGTCCGGCAGGAACGCTCCGACGTACAGGGCCAGGGCGGTCTCGAGGCGCACCATCTCCTGCTCGGGCGTCTCACCGGCAACCGGACGGAGGGTCGCCTCGAATCTCCAGGTGTCGATCTCGATCTGGGCCTGCCGGTTGAACGAGTAGCGATCGCCGTGGCGAACCAGGAAGCGGGAGACCCGGTAGACCGGCCGCGTGGGTTCGAGAACGCGGCGGAGCTTGACGATGGCAGGGCGGATATCGCCGGCCGCCGCAGGCTTCGGACCCAACAGGGCAAGCTGGAGCTCCGCCAGCGTCGCCGCTTCGTGATGAAGCAGGTAGGCCAGCAAGATCCGGGACTGCCGCCCCCGCCAGTCGGCCTCGGTGATGGGGACGGTGCCGCCGATCCACGCGAGCAGGCCGCCGAAGAACTGCACGCAGAGCTCGATTGGCGGGGGTTCGGCCGGGCCGAGGGCGCGCTCGGAGATCTCGACGATGGCCGCCCGCGGGACGCCGTGGCAATCCAGTTCGCCGGCCTCGGCGGCCGCGATCCCCTGCAGATCCGGGTCTGGCAACCCGGGATCCAGGCTGCCGTGCTCTGCGAGTCGGCGAGCGTCAGCAAAACTCCTGCCGGCCCGGTCCAGCTCTCCCGAGTGTGCCAGGATCCGCCCGAGGAGCTCGAGGGCCGTGGCCTCGGCCCCAGCGATGCCCAGGAGCCGCGCCAGGGACAGGGCCTCGTCCGCCGCCTGCCGGGCCTGCCACAGGTTGCCGCTCGCGAGGTGAGCCCGCGCCAGGAGGATCGGCACCTCCGGGGGCCTGAGATCGCCAACCGCCTGCAGTGCGGCGGTAAGGGTGCTGGCCGCCGACTCGAAATCACCGAGCTCGACCTGGAGCGTCCCGAGCGCCGTGGCGGCTCTCGCCAGCGCCCGGCTGCGCGGGGCTTCGGCGGCCAGGCGGCGTGCTTGCGCGAGATGCTTGGCGGCATCCAGGAGCTGGCCGGCGGGGGGATGGCGGCGTGCCAGCTCCGCCGCGAGCGTCCCGCGAGCCAGCTCGAGCTCGACCCCCAGTCGCTCGGCGGCCTCGCTCTGGCCCTGACAACGCGCCAGCCGCTCCTCGGCTTGCGCGAGATCCCCCTGCACCAGCGCGATCTCGGCCAGCCTCAGATCGCAGACTGCCACGCTCGCCAGATCCCCGGCCTCTTCGAAGCCTGCTTGCGCCCGCTCGAAGGCGGCCCGGCCCAGGTCGGATTCGCTCCAGCGCTGCAGGATCTCCCCCTCGGCAAGGTACAGCTGCGAGCGCCGGTGATCGCCCACCACAGACAAGGCCGTCCAGAGCAGCTCGAGCCGCCCCTCGGCAAGCCAGTCCTCGGCGGCGAAGACGAGGCGATCGATGGCCCAGTGGATCTGCCCGCAGGCGCTCCAGCAGTGCAAGGCTCCCAGGGCCCGCCCCGAGCGCCAGAGGTAATCGCCGATGCGCCGCAGCGCCATCTTCACGTCGAGATCCTCGGCCTGCGCCGCGAGCTCTGCCCCGAGCGCGGCCTGCAGGTCGGGGCTCACGCTGAAGGTGGTCTCGTCGACGCGCAGGACGAAGCCCTGCTGCAGCAACTGATCGCGGCGATCCGGCATGAGCGGGCTGTCGAGCGCCTCCTGGCAGAAGCGCTCGTCGAAGTGTGAAACCGTCGCGGCGAGGGTCAGGAACTGCCGGGTACGACCCGCCGGGGGGCCCGCAGCAGGCGCCGGGGGCTCCCCGGCAAATACCCTGGCAGCGGGGCCCGCGATCGCGACCCGATCCCCGGCGGCCTGCGTGGTCAGGGGATGGTCCTGTTCGAGGATGACAAGCAGCCGGACGGCGTCGGGAAGGCCTGCCATGAGACATCGCGCCAGATCGTCGAGGTGCGGGGTCGAGGCGAGATCGTAGCGATCGAGGACGACGACCAGGGGCTCGAGGACTTGCTCGCGAAGATCGGCCGCCAGTCTCAGCAGGGCCGCCCGGGCCGCTACGGGGGTGAAGGCGCGGCCATCGAGGGCATGCGCCTCGGTCTCGAAGGCCTTGAGGTTCAGCTCGAAAACCCGCACCAGGTGCTCGGTGAAGGAGCCAAGATCGGCGTCTTCGGCGTCGAGGGTCAGCCAGGCTGCGTTGCTTCGCCGCGCCCAGCGGGCCACGACCTCGCGGGTTTCCAGGGCATCGAGGCCGCCGCTGCCACGCGGAGGAATCGTCACGAGAACGTGGCGCCCGTCAGCCGAATCGAGAACCTGCGTCAGCGCTTCGCTGCTGCGGCCGGCCGCCCAGCTGGGAGGTATGAGAAATTTTCTTGGATCGAGGGAACGAGCCATGACCGCCGCCGCCGAGCGCGTCGAATGACCCGGCGCGCTCCCCCGTGCAAGGCACCCGGGAAACCAGACCGCCGCCTCGCGGTGAACGGGAGGAGCGGTGAAGTTGCGATTGTAGCACGGCGGCGGCCGCTACTTGCCATTGGCCCCGCTTTGAGGGGCTCTTCGGTCAGGGAGCTATCTTGTAGCCCAGGCCATGGACGGTCCGGATCAGGGCCGGTCCCTCGGAGTCGAGCTTCTTGCGGAGCTGCTTGATGTGGGTGCGCACCGTCTCGTCCCCGGCGGCGCTATCGGCCGGCCATGCTCGATCCAGGAGTTCGGCCTTGGAGAACAGGCGCCCGGGGGCCCGCATGAGGATCTCGAGGATCAAGAACTCCTTGCGCGCCAGCTGGATCTCGTGCCCGTTCCGCGTGACGACTCCGGTCGCCGGATCCAGCTCGACATCGGCAACCGCGAGTCGGGCCGCCGGCCTCGGAGCTTCGCGACGCGACTGGGCCCGCAGGCGGGCCAGGAGCTCCCGCAGATGGACGGGCTTGACGAGGTAATCATCCGCCCCGCCGTCGAGGCCCCGCACCCGATCGTCCAGGCCATCCCGGCAGGTCAGCATGATGATGCCCGTATGGACGCCTTCGCTGCGAAGCTGGCGGCATACCGCGGCGCCGTCCAGCTTGGGCAGGCCCCAGTCCAGCAGGATCGCATCGTAGGGATAGGTCAGAGCGAAGGCCAGCGCCGTCTCGCCATCCGCGGCGACATCCACCACCCAGTGCTGATCCTCGAGGCCCTCCTTGAGGGTCTCGGCCAGGAGGGTCTCGTCTTCGGCCAGCAGGACACGCACGGACTCCAGTATAGCGGGGCCAGCCCCGGGGTGCTTCCGTCCGAAGGGAAGATGCGTTGGCGCATCCCGAGCCTATCGGCCCGAGAAACGGCCCCGTGGGGAAGGAGATCCGCGGCGGCCGCCGCGAATCATGCCGTGGGCACCAGGCGCGAGATCCACCGCTCGATGTCGGGCATGAGATCGGCCTTGAGCTCGGCGTTGAGGCGGATGAGGTCTGCCGCTTTTTGAACCTCGGGTAGGGCCGAGCTGGGCAGGGAGGCTTCGGCGATGGCCTCGAGTTCGGCGGCCCGGGCTTCCTCCGAGTAGGATTCGTAAATGCTCGGGAGGAAACGCGTGCCGAGCAGGGTGTCGCACATGCCCTGAAGCTGGTCGAGATGGGCCCTGGCGAACTCGGCAGCCAGATCTCGATGCTCGGCCGCTCCGACGTGCACGACGAGGCGGACGGCCAGCGTCGGTTCGACCTCGTCGGCCAGGGTCATGGCCAGCGTCCGGTTGGCCAGCTCCGCGCTCTGGGCTCTGGCGAGGGCGGTATAGAGCAGCGTGCGATCCTCGACCCGATCGCTCTTGCGGGCCAGCCCCAGCAGGGTCTCGTACTCGGTCTTGCCTGCCGTGCGGCCGACGAGGCCGAAGACGACCGGCCGGAGATTGCCCGACAAGCTCGCGGAATCGGACAGGAAGCGATCGAACCGGGCTCGGGCCTCGACGTTGATGGCCGGATCGCCAAACCGCCCGAGGGTCGCGATGACGCGTCCGCGCAAAAGGCTCTGAACGTCGAGTTCGCCGGCTTTATCGTCCCAGCCTAGCCGCTGCGCTACCGGTCGCAGGACTTCCGAGGCTGCCTCGTGGAAGCCCCTGCGCCTGGGGTGACCCAGCAAAAGGATGTCGAGCAGGTCCAGGGAAGATCG
>JAJXWQ010000045.1 GCA_021781555.1 bacterium | reverse complement strand
GGGCGGAAGCGCTTCGGCATGCCTCAGCATATCCAGAGGCCGGCTCCCATGTCGATCCCCCCGGGAATGCCGGCCACCGGGGCGGACGGAGTTACCGGGTCGGGTTCTATTTCCGACAGACTCCTAGCCAAATGGGCCCAAGGAAGAGAAACTCGGTGGGACGAAGACCCGTCTCGATCCATGCAGTTCGTTCGATCCCCCCATAAGGAGTACGCCCAAATGAGAACCGGCAACCCGGTGCTTCAGGCCAGTGCCTTCCGCGGGCTTCCGTGGGCCGGCGCCGAGTCCATGACGCTCGAGGGGGCTGTCAACAAGACCCTCTTGCTCTTCGTCATCCTGTTCGCCACGGGCGCCATCACCTGGAACGAGGCGCTGTCGGGCAACTCGCAGGTCGAGGGCCTCATCGCTCTCGGTGGCATCGGCGGCCTGATCGCCGCGATCGCCACGACCTTCAAGAGGCAGTGGTCTCCCGTGCTCGCCCCGGTCTACGCGGCCCTCGAGGGCCTGGTGCTCGGTGGCATTTCGGCCTTCTTCAACGCCCAGTATCCGGGCATCGCCATCGAGGCCGTCGGCGCGACCCTCGCCACCATGGCCGTGATGCTGGTCGCATACCGCTCGGGCCTCGTGCGGGCGACGCCGGCTTTCCAGCGGGGCGTCATGGCGGCGACCGGCGGCGTGCTGATCTTTTACCTGGTCAGCTGGGTGGCCAGCTTCTTCCTGCACTACTCGCTGATGATGGTCGGCGGTCCGATCGGGATCGGCATCAGCCTGGTCATCGTGGGCATAGCCGCCTTCAACCTCGTGCTGGATTTCGCCGTCATCGAGAACGGCGTGGCGTCCCGGGCACCCAAGTACATGGAGTGGTATGCGGGCTTCAGCTTGATGGTCACGCTGGTGTGGCTCTACATCGAGATGCTGCGGCTCTTGTTCCGGATCCAGGAGATGCTCCGGGAGTCCTAGCGGGAAGGTTTTGGCCTCCGGCTTCGCCGGCAGTGACTCGAGAGGACCCGCCGGTCCTCTCGAACTCTCCCCGGCTGCGGGCAAGCTGCTGCGTTGCTGCGGTATCGAGGTGGGGGAGCCTGTGCAGGCGAGGAGCCGTCCACAAGGCTGCTGGCGGCACTCGCGGGAAGGTTTTGGCCTCCGGCTTCGCCGGCAGTGACTCGAGAGGACCCGCCGGTCCTCTCGAACTCTTTCCGGCTGCGGGCAAGCTGCTGCTCGGGCCGCACATCGGCTCCGAAGCGTTATCACCTTCGAGTTAAATCTGTTATCTCCGGATTAATCCCAGATTAAGACGACAAGCGATCGGGCTTGCGGTACGATAGGTCCTCACATCAGCCGAGGGCGGTTGCTGCGGCAATTCAGCGCACCGACCCTCGTCAGTGAGGATGAGGATGCCATGAAAGCCCAAGATCGCCGTCGCTTCGCCCGCACCCCGTGCCGGATCCGGGTCGAGTATTCGCAGCCGGGCGCTCCGCTGGTCGCTCGCGCCACCGCCACCGACATCTCGGAGGGTGGGCTGAGGGCGCTGTCCTTGCATCAGCCTCCCATGCGCGCCGGGGAGCTCCTGCCCATGACGCTCTTCCTCGAAGACGGCCCCATCAAGGTCGTTGCCCGCCTCATCGGGGCGGATCCGGCGGGTTTTGCGGTGGAGTTCGAGAACCTCGGCGTGCCGGTCCGGACCCGGCTCGATCAGCTCGTCAGGCGCGCCATCGCCTACCGGCGCTAGCGGCGCCAGGGCCGCGTCCGGGGCCTGGGCCTTGCCTGGCGCGAAAGCGGGCGCCCGGCCTGGGGGCAGGACGCTGGCTCGGCCCGGGCGGCCGAAGGCTGCTAAGATCCTCGGCATGCTGCGCCCGCCTTTCGTCCTGCGCGACGTCATCCATTCGTACATCGATTTCCCCGAGGACCTCCTTGGCCAGGCGGCCCTCGGCGTGCTGCAGACGCAGGCGTTCCAGCGCCTGCGGAGGCTGCACCAGCTCGGACTGTCCAAGCTCATCTTCCCGGGGGCCGAGCACTCGCGGCTTTCTCACAGCCTCGGCGCCTATCAGCTCTGCCGCCGGGCCCTGGCGGAGCTCGACCACAAGGGCCTCATCGGGGATCTCACCGAGTCGCAGCGCGCCGCGGTCGGCCTGGCCGCCCTGCTTCACGATCTGGGCCACGGCATCTTCTCGCACACCGCCGAACGCATCTGGGACTTTGACCACGAGGCCGTGACGGACCGGCTGATCGCCGAGGACCCGGAGCTCGTGGCCCTCTGGCAGGAGCATCTTCCGGGAGCGCAGATCGATCGCGAGATCGTGCGCATCCGGAAGGGCGATCAGCTGCCTGCGGAACGCTTCTTCTTGCACGACCTCGTCAGCAGCCAGTTCGACGTGGATCGCCTCGACTACCTGCTCCGGGACGCCTACATGACCGGCGTCCACTACGCGGGCTTCGATCTCGACTGGCTGCTGCGGCATCTGACGACCACCACCTGGCATGGCCGGCGGCGACTTGCGATCGAAGAGAAGGCCTCGGACGCCATGTCGCAGTACCTGCTGGCGCGATTCCACATGTACAAGAACGTCTACGAGCACAAGACTGCGCGCATCTACGATGCCATGTTGCAGGGGCTGATGGTCCTCGTGCGCCGCTCCGACCCTGGCGAGCTCGAGCGCGTGAATCTGGCCTGGCTGGCTCAGCCTCTGGCCGAAGATCTCGGGCGGTTCCTCGCCCTGGACGACTACGCGATGTGGGAGGCGATCAAGTGCCTGGCGACGGCCCCGGTGTCGGAGCCCCGGCTGCGGCAGCTGGCCGGCGACCTCCTGGCGGATCGCCGCTGGGATGGCTGGATTGTCGAGGAGGGGGTTCCTGCCAAGGCGTTGTGGGAAGGCGATCGCTTCATCGCGCCGTTTTCGCGAGGCAGGCTGTATGTCGAATCTCCCGAGACCGAGATCCTCATCGTCGGATCCTCGGGACCGAGGCCGCTTTCCGAGGATCCGCGGGTTTTGCGGCTGTCGTTCACGGAACCGGCCATGGCGATCTGCATCGCACCTCCTGGCTCCCGCCAGGCCAGTTCGCATGCTCGTACATCCGTACATGGTACGCTGATCGACGAAGGGAATTGGGTATCCGACCATGCAGCGAGACCTCAAGCCTGAGTGGCTCAGGGTGCGCCCGCCCGGGGGCGAGCGCTACGGGTTGATCAAGGCGCGGGTCCGGCAGCTCGGTCTCGCCACGGTTTGCGAGGAGGCGCGCTGCCCCAACATCGCCGAGTGCTGGGGTGGCGGGACCGCGACCTTCATGCTGATGGGTGAGATCTGCACGCGGGGTTGCCGGTTCTGCAACGTCACGACCGGGCGACCCCGGCCGCTCGATCCCGGCGAACCCGACAAGCTCGCCGCCGTGATCGCCGAGCTGGGGCTCGACTACGTGGTCCTGACCTCGGTCGATCGGGACGACCTCCCTGACGGCGGCGCCGAGCACTTCGCCCGCACGGTCCGGCTGCTCAAGCAGCGGCTGCCCGAACTGCTGGTCGAGGTTCTGGTCCCCGATTTTTGCGGCGATCTTCGGGCCGTGGCCACCATCGTCGCCAGTGGCGCGGATGTCCTGGGCCACAACGTCGAGACGGTTCCGCGCTTGTCCGTGAACGTGCGGGACCGCCGGGCCACGTATCCCCAGAGCCTCGGGGTCCTGCGGGCGTTCAAGGAGCTTGGCCGGAGCCGGCACGAGGGCCCGGTGCCCTTCACCAAGAGCTCGCTGATGGTGGGCCTTGGCGAGACGCCGGCAGAGGTCGAGGACTGCCTGCGCGATCTCCGTGCGGCCGAGTGCGATATCGTGACCTTCGGCCAGTACCTGCAGCCGAGTCCGCGTCACCTGCCGGTCGTGGAGTACGTCAAGCCGGAACAGTTCGCCGCCTACCAGGAGCTAGCGCAGTCCATGGGCTTCCTGTACGTGGCCTCCGGGCCGCTGGTTCGCAGCTCTTACCGGGCTGCCGAGCTCTTCACGGCAGGAGAGATTCATTCGGCCCGGGTGCGGTCGGCCTGAGGACGGGGGGCGCCGAGTTGGCTATCGAAACCCGCGAACCATCCGAGCCGGAAGCCCCGCGCTCGGTCCTCGATGGCGACGGGCACGTCGTCACGGCCGCGCCGGACATCCCTGCCGAGGGCCTGGCGGCACTGCACCGGACCATGGTCGTGGCACGGAGGCTTGATGAGAAGCTCGCCCTCCTGCAGCGCCAGGGGACGCTTCCCTTCCATCTCCCCGCGCACGGCCACGAAGCGGTCGGAGCCGCGATCGCCCATGCCCTGTCGCCTCAGGACTGGCTGTTCGGCGGGTTTCGCGATCTGGCTGCGCTCGTCGGGCGCGGCGTTCCGCTGGAGCGCATCGCGCACCAGGCCTTTGGCAGCCGCCAGGCGCCGAGCAAGGGCCGGGTCCTGCCCGCCTACCAGATCCACCGCGAGTTCAACATCGCCTCTGCCAGCGCCATCGGAGCCGCGCATCTGGTTCATGCGACCGGCGTGGCCTGGGCCGCCAAGCTGCGCTCTGAGACCACGGTGGCCCTGGCTTCGTTTGCCGGCGGGGCCGCGGCCTCGGGAGAGTTTCACGCGGCCCTCAATTTTGCCGGCGTGTTCGGTGTTCCGGCGGTTTTCGTCTGCACCAACCTCGCGTCCGAGCCCGTCGCTCCCCATGCCGGCGGCTACGGGTTGAGGGGAATCCGCGTCGACGCGGCGGACGTGCTGGCGATGGTGGAGGCCCTCGCCAGCGCCGTCGCCCAGGCCCGCGGCGGTCAGGGCGCAACGCTGGTCGAGGCGGTGATGTCTCGCGGCGCCAACCAGGACCCGGTCGAGCGCTTCGAGCGTTACCTGCGGGACCGGAGTTCCGCAGCGATCGACGTGCAGGCGCTGGATCGCGAGATCGAGGCCGCCATCGAACAGGCCAGCCAGGCGCCGGGGCCCGACGTGTCCACGCTATTTTCCGACGTCTGGTCAACGCCGGTGTCCCCGTCCGGAGAGCCCTGAACATGCCCACGCTCAACCTCGTGCAGGCGATCAACGACGCCCTGCGGACCGCCATGCACGCCGACGACCGCGTCGTGGTGCTGGGCGAGGATGTCGGGAAGTTCGGGGGCGTCTTCCGGGCGACGCTCGGTCTGCAAGAACAATTCGGCGACAAGCGGGTCATCGACACGCCGCTGTCGGAGGCCGGGATCGTCGGCACGGCCATCGGTATGGCCCTCTACGGGCTGCGCCCGGTTCCGGAGATCCAGTTCGCCGATTTCATCTATCCGGCCTTCGACCAGATCGTGAACGAAATGGCCAAGTACCGCTACCGTTCGGGAGGGCAGTACCCGTGTCCGGTGGTGGTCCGGACGCCCTTCGGGGGAGGCATCAAGGGGGGGCACTACCACTCCCAGAGCAACGAGGCCTACTTCTGCCATACGGCGGGACTGCAGGTGGTCGTGCCGTCCAACCCCTACGATGCCAAGGGCCTCTTGCTCTCCGCGATCCGGGGCGAGGACCCGGTCGTGTTCATGGAGCCAAAGCGCCTTTACCGGGCTGCCAAGGGCGACGTGCCCGACCAGGACTACACGGTGCCGATCGGCAAGGCCAAGGTGCTGCGGGAGGGTCAGCAGGTGACGCTCGTCACCTACGGCGCCATGACCGTCGTCGCCATGGAAGCTGCCGAGCAGGCGGCCGCGGCTGGCATCTCGGCCGAGGTCCTCGACCTGCGCACCTTGGTGCCGCTGGACCTCGAGGCGATCCTGGCCTCGGTCGAGAAGACCGGCCGGGCGATCGTCGTGAGCGAGGCCCCCCGCACGGGATCTTTCGCTGCCGAGATCGCCGCGCTCATCGGCGAGCACGCGATCTTGCACCTCGAGGCTCCGGTCCTCCGCGTGACCGGCTTCGACACCCCGTTCCCCTATGCGCTCGAGGCCGAGTACCTCCCGGACGCCAGGCGCGTCCGGGAGGCCATCGATCGGGTCTTGTCGTTCTGAGGATAGGAGTTTTCCATGGCTGACGATCGCATCTACGAGTTCACCCTGCCCGACCTCGGTGAGGGCGTGATGGAGGGCGAGGTCGTCAAGTGGTTGGTCGCGGCCGGCCAGGAGGTCGCGGCAGACGATCCGCTGGTGCAGGTCATGACCGACAAGGCCACGGTCGAGATCCCGTCCCCCCGGCGGGCCAAGGTCGTCTCGATCGATGCCAAGGAGGGCGACGTCGTTCCGGTCGGGACGCGGCTGCTCACGCTGGAACTCGCCGCCGGCGAGAGCCGCCCGGTCAACCACCATGCCGCGGCTGCGCCTCCGGCTCCTTCCCCTGCCCCGGCGGGTCGAGAGCCGGCTCCGGCGCCCCGCCCCGGCGCCGACGGGGTGCCGGCCCTGCATGCTGCGGCGGCCGCCTCTGCGGTCGCGGCTCCGCCCGCGGTAGCTCCGCCCGCGGTAGCTCCGCCCCGGTCGGCTCGCGAGGTCCTGGCGACCCCGGCAACCCGGGCTCTGGCTCGAGAACTTGGGGTCGACCTCACCCAGGTGCCGGGTTCGGGCCCCGGCGGCCGCGTCACGCGAGCGGACGTCGAGCAGTACTCGGGTGGCGTCGTCCGGGCGGCTCTTGCGGCACCGGGCGCGGCCGTTCCGGCGCCCGGCGGACTCGAAGAGCGCATCCCGTTGCGGGGCCTGCGGCGTCGCATCGCCGAGCGGATGGTGCAGAGCGCCTTTACCACCCCGCACGTCACGCACGTCGACGAGGTCGACATGACGGCCCTGGCGGCACTGCGTCGCAAGGCCAAGCCCCTGGCCGAAGCGCGCGGCCTCCGGCTCTCTTACCTCCCGTTCATCATGAAGGCCCTGGTGGCGACGCTGCGCGAGTTTGAGCGCTTCAACGCGCATTTCGACGCCGGCAGCAACGAGCTGGTCATCAAGCGCTACTTCAACCTGGGCGTGGCGACCGCCACCGAGCAGGGGCTCCTGGTGCCGGTCGTGAAGAACGCCGAGGCCAAGACGATCTGGCAGATCGCCAGCGAGATCGACCGCCTGGCCCAGCTTACCCGCCAGGGCAAGGCCACCATGGACGACCTGACGGGCAGCACCTTTTCCATCACCAACTACGGGAGCGTGGGCGGCCTGTGGGGCACGCCCATCATCAATCAGCCGGAGGTTGCGATCCTCGGGACGGGCAGAACCCAGCAGCGGCCGGTCGTTCGCGAGGGCGAGATCGTCGTTCGCGAGATGATGTACCTGGCCCTCTCCTTCGATCACCGCGTCGTCGACGGCGCGGATGCCGCAAGGTTCGTCAACGCCCTGATTCGCTACCTCGAAAGTCCCGACCTGCTGCTCCTGGAGATGTAAGCTTGCCATGGCCAGCCATCCGGCCGGCTGATCGAGTCTTTGCCGGAGCGGGTTCTTTGCCGGCCAACCAGGCAAGAAACCGCGAACGGTCCAGTCAATCCAGAAGGAGCCCCCCATGGAGACGCGCAGCACCCAGGCCCTGATCCTCGGCGGCGGTGTCGGAGGATACGTCGCGGCGATCCGCCTCGGCCAGCTGAAGATCAAGCCCATCCTGGTCGAGAAGGGGGCCCTGGGCGGGACCTGCCTGAACGTGGGCTGCATCCCGTCGAAGGCCGTCATCGCGGCCGCAAAGCTGGCCGACAAGGCGCGCCATGCGGATGCCTTCGGCATCAAGGTGAGCGGGGTCGAGGTCGACATGCCGCGCCTGATCGGCTGGAAGGACGAGATCGTAAAGAAACTCACCGGTGGCGTCGCAACGTTGGTCAAGTCCAACGGGGGCGAGGTCCTGACCGGGCGGGCGAGATTCCGGTCGGCCCATGCGGTCGAGGTCATGACCGAGCAAGGCCCCGTCTTGATCCAGGCCGACAACATCATCATCGCGACCGGGTCGGTTCCGACCGAGATCGGGCCGTTTCCCCGTGACGGCCAGCGCGTGCTCGATTCTTCCGATGCCCTGGCGCTGCAGGCCGTGCCTGCAAGGCTTGTCGTGATCGGCGGCGGATACATCGGTCTCGAGCTGGGCACGGCCCTGGCCAAGCTCGGGAGCAAGGTCACGATCGTCGAGGCGATGGACCAGGTCCTGCCCGGGTTCGATTCCGAGGTGGCCAAGCTGCTCGAACGCAAGCTCAAGAGGCTGGGCGTCGAGGTCGTGACCAAGGCCAAGGCCAAGGGCTTCTCGGAAGGGCCCGACGGGCTCATCGTCGGAGTGGATGTCGAGGGCACGGCCCGGACGGTGCAGTGCGACAAGATTCTGGTCACGGTCGGCCGCAAGCCGTTCACGAGCGGGCTGGACCTCGATGCGGCCGGACTCAAGCTCGACGACCGGGGCTTCTTGCCGGTGAACGACAAGATGCAGACGGCCGTTCCCGGCATCTACGCCATCGGCGATGTCGTCGGCAACCCGATGCTGGCTCACAAGGCCTCTCGCGAGGGGGAGGTCGCTGCCGAGGTCATCGCCGGCAAGGCCGCTGCCTTCGATGCCCGAGTCATTCCGGCCGTCGTCTTCACCGATCCCGAGGTTGCCACCGCCGGCATGTCCGAGGAGCAGGCGCGGGCAGCACGCGAAAACGTCGCCGTGGGCAAGTTTCCGTTTGCCGCCCTCGGGCGGGCCCTGACCACCCAGGAGACCGATGGGTTCTGCAAGGCGATCCTCGACCGGGACACGGGCGAGATCCTGGGCGTGACGATCGTAGGTTCCAACGCCTCGGACCTGATCGCCGAGGCCGCGCTTGCCATCGAGATGGGCGCCCTGTACGACGACGTGGCTCTTACCATCCACGCCCATCCGACCCTACCGGAGGCGCTCAAGGAGGCCGTGATGGCGGCTCGCGGCGAGGCGGTCCACGTGCTGAACGCGCCGCTGCCGACTCTGCGTTAGCCGCGGGCGAGGACGGCGGCCAGCGGTGACATCGACAGGGCACGATTTCGACATCCTGGTGGTCGGTCACGAGACCGAAGGCGTGCTGGCCGCCGTGGCGGCGGCTCGGGCGGGGGCCAGGGTCGGCCTGGTGGCTCCACCCGGGCGCATCCTGGGCGGGCTCCTGACGGAGGGCGGCCTCGCCTATGTCGATCGGGATTCGCGCCACCTCGCACCGCCCGGGCCGGGCTCGGGCGACGGCATCTTCGGCGCCTTCCTCGCCCGGGCCGGTGTCCAGCTCGTGGCGCTCGATCCGGAGCGGGGCGCGTCGACGCTGGCCCGGATGCTGGCCGAGGCCCATGTCCCTGTCTTGCGGGGAACCTGGGCGGAGCCTCGGCCCGAGGGCGATCGCCTCCGCGCCCTCAAGGTGGCTGGTCAAAGTGTGGCGGCGCGCTTCTTCCTCGACGCCACTCCGGACGGCGACCTCCTCGAGTTGCTCGGGGAGCGCTTCACCTTCGGTTTTTCTGAGCACGGTCTGCCGCAGGTGCTCGGCATCAGCCCGGTGCCCAGGGTGACGGGGGTCACGCCCGCGCAGATCGTCGAGGCCTGCACCCGGGCGATGGCCGACCCGGATCTCGAGGCCCGGCGGGTACGGCTCTTCGGGGCCCGCCGCTTTCTGGACCTCGATCGCGGTCCGGACTACGTTCTGGTAGGTCCGCCGCACCTGGCCCTCGCCTTCATGCGCTGGCGGGAAGCGCAAGGGCTGGCTCCGGCGCTGCCCTTCGAGGCGGACGGTTTCAATGTCGCGGTTCTCGGGCCGGCCGATACCAGCTGGAACGGCCTCATCTACTTCTCGACCGACGCGGCGGAGCTGCTGGACTGGTCCCGCCGTGGTGCCGACGATCGCCTCGCCTTCGAGGTCGCGATCTTCGGCCGCTGGATGCGCGAGGACCTCGGCTGGAAGGATGCCGAGGCCGCGTTGGCCGGGGTTTCGGGCGATCCGGGCGGAGACCAGGGCGATCCCGGAGCGGGTCGCGGTGGCGCTTCCTATCGCGGAGTCTACGTCCGGCAGACGCGCCACCTCCTGGGCACCCGCCTGCGCCTTTCTTTGCCCCTGATCGCGGCCAACGCCGCGATCCGACGGGCCGGAACCTTCGCGTACTATCCGGATTTTCGCGGCCTCCGGGTGACGCCCACGGGCCGGCCCCTGGTCGCGCGGGTCGCCCTGGATGCCGGACTTCTTGTCGCGTGGCGGAACGTGGCGATCGCTTCCCGGGCAGCGGGCTACACGCCCATGGCGCACTCGCTGTGCCGCCTGGTCCAGTACAACGCCACGCTGGGAGCGGGGCTCGCCGTTGCGATGGCGATGGGCTGCTGCGACGTTGGCGACATCCCGGACGACGCCGTCCGTGCGGAGCTCGACCGCATGCAGATGGTGGCCGACGATCCGACCGGGCTGGAGCGCAATCCGGAGGTCGCCGCTCCGCTCGAGGCCGACGCGATGTTCCGGGCCGAGGCTGCGGCGGGAGTGGAGCTGCCGCGGCCCTTCGGGCGGTAGTTGCAGGCGGAGCGGTCCGTCTCGATCCCTTTCCAGGCGAAAGCGCTCTAAAATCAAAGGGAACGTTTCGAGCGAGACCCGGGCCGCGCCTCGGCCAGGCCGGGAGGTAGAGCCTCCAGCAGCTGGTGGCGCCGGGCCTCGTCGTCAGCCAGGGGAGCCGCAGTGCCAGTTTCGTGTTCCAGATGCAAGGGATCGGGACAGATCTCCTGCACGAAGTGCCAGGGAAGCGGTCGCATGGACCATCCTGCCGGTTACGGCGAGACGGTTTGCGATCGCTGTGACGGGGATCTGGAGATCGCCTGTCCCAAATGCAATGGTTCGGGCGAGGTCGAGCGGGCCACCGGAGGCCTGGAGACGATGTAGCGCGGATCTCCACGCCATCCCGGGCGGGCCGCATGGCGGATCGCGGTGCTCACCCGCCCGCAGCAGGAACGCGGGTGGTTGGCTAGAATGGGCTGGTTTCGCCTGGCGCGGATCGGACCGAGGGTCCCGGCCAAGCTGAAGAAGGTATAGAAGATGAACCACATGTCCGTGGCCGTCGCCCTGGGCGCTGGCCTGGTCTCGTTCCTTTCGCCCTGCGTCTTGCCTCTGGTTCCCGGCTATCTCAGCTTCGTGGCCGGCGTCTCGGTCGACGAGCTCAAGAGCGGCAAGGCCGTTGCCAGCGCGCAGCTTGCCGCTTCGGGCGGCAGCTCCGGTGAGGTCGCCACGGCGACGGCGCGGGCCTCGGGGGGCATCCAGCAGCAGGTTCTCCTCAACACCCTGGCCTTCGTGCTGGGCTTCTCGCTCGTCTTCATTGCCCTCGGAGCCTCGGCCACGGCCCTGGGCTCCTTCCTCTTGGCCAAGCAGCACCTGCTGGCGGAGGTCGCGGGGGCGATCGTCATCCTCTTCGGACTGCACACCCTGGGGCTACTGCGCATCCCCTTCCTTTACCAGGAGAAGCGCGCTCAGGTCACTCGCAAGCCCGCAGGAGTCGCGGGATCGTTCGTGGTGGGCCTGGCCTTTGCCTTCGGGTGGACCCCGTGCATCGGCCCGGTGCTGGCTGCCATCCTGTCGCTGGCCGCAACCCAGCAGACGCTCGGCGCAGGTATGATCCTGCTGGTCGCCTACTCGGCCGGCCTCGCCATTCCGTTCCTCGTGACCGCGTTGGCCTTCAACCGCCTGATGACCCTCTTCGATCGGGTCAAGCGGCACATGAAGGTGGTGGAGATCGTCAGCGGGGTGCTCCTCATCGGGGTGGGCGCGCTCATCATGACCAACAGCTTGACCGTGATCTCCGAGTGGGCCCAGAGCATCCCGGCGCTCTCTGGATTCGCGCGATGACGGCTCCCCGTCCGACGAGCCAGCTCGTGCTCGATCTGTTTTCCGGTACCGAGCCGCAGCTTCGAGAGGCTCTCGAGGTCAGGGAAGCCGTCTTCATCCGGGAGCAGGGGATCGATCCGGACATCGAGATCGACGAGTTCGATGCCATCTGCTGGCATGCGATCGCCTACCTCGATGGCGAGCCCGTCGGAACGGCACGCCTCATCCTGGAGGATCGCTTCACGGCCAGGATCGGCCGGGTGTCCGTACTTGCCGAGGCTCGCGGGGTGGGCGTCGGCAAGGCGCTCATGCGCCTGGTCGAGGACTACGCTCGCCGGGAAGGCATCACCCGGATCGTCCTGGATGCCCAGGTACAGGTCATCCCGTTCTACGAGCAACTGGCCTACACAGCGGTCGGTGAAGTCTTCGTCGACGCCGGCATTCTCCACCGGCGCATGCAGCGAAATCTCTGACTGGCCGGCTTCGAAGACTCGCTGCGAGTGGGTCGGGTCTTTCAAGCTTCTCTAATCTTTCAATCTCCCTTCATCGCCTCTTAAACGCCCAGCCGCAAGATCTGGCCCGGTTCGGGCCAAAAAGCCTTAACAGCATGTGAAAGCGGGAGGATGCCAGAGGTGAGCGGACTGTCCAGAGGCGCAATGGGAATCGCCTTCGTTGGCGTGGCCCTCGCCGTGAGCCTCGCATCTGGCTGCGGAACCCGCGTCGGAGCGGTCGCCACTCCCAGCACGGACCCCTCGACAGCTCCGGTCTCGCCCGTGAGCCCGACCCCGGTCGTTCCTACGCCGGTACCCGTGGTTCCTACGCCCGTGCCGGTCCAGAATGCGGCGGCCGTGGTGAGCAGCAAGAGCGAGACCGGTGGCTCCTGGTATTGCCTCGATCTCTGCCACGAGAAGGTCGACGCGCAGATTTCGGTGACCAATCCCAACGCCTTCGAGGTGCTCGCCGAGGTCACGGTGTCCTATACCTCGAGCGGCCAGGCGACGGGCGAGACGACCCAGCAGACGGTCGATCTGCCTGCGGACGGTAGCAAGACCTTCGAGGCCCAGGCCACGCAGACCTCTGACGATGCCACGCCCCAGGTCACCAAGACGGTCCAGGTCGGCAACTCCAATGCCAGCGCGACGGGCTATGGTTCGACCGGCTACGGATCGAGCTATGGATCGCCCGGCTATGGCTCCACCGGCTATGGCACGACCCCCAGCTACGGCTCGACAACCGGCTACGGGTCGACCCCCAGCTACGGCTCGACAACCGGTTACGGGTCGACGGCATCGTCCTACGGCTCCGCCTACGGCTCGGGCTACTGATCCGCCGATCGTAGGTATCCGAGCGCGGCAGGCCGCCTGCCGCGTCCGTGCGCTCCCGGTTGGGACGGATCGGGCTCGGGGAGTTTGACCGGGGCCCCTGGCAGCTGCGACCTTTGACCCGGGGGAGGCAGGGCGCCAAGCCAGCGCCGGCGATCGCACGAGCGGTTGTCGCGGCGGGTGTGACGGGTGGCCGGGAAGGCCGGATCGGTCGGTAGCTGGATTCCCGGGGCGGGTGGCGCGAGCGGTGGCCTCGAAACTTAATGGAAGGTTCTTTTCTCCTTCAGGGCTCCTTAACCGCACCAGCGCAAGTTCTCCGGCGCTGGCGGCGAAATATCGGTAGAGCAAACGGTGTTGAGGAAAGTCGGAGGGAAATCGATGCGTACGCGAACCTGGGTCGCGGTTTTCGTTCTAGGCGGATCGCTCGCCATTGCCGGCTGCGGCGGCGGCAACCCTGCGGGGTGTGCCAGCCAGAGCGTCGGAGTGGGTGGCGTCAACTACGGTACGAGCCTCGGAACCAACTGTGAGGGCACCAACACCGGTGTCAACACGCCGTCCACCTATCCGTCCACCTATCCGGTGGATCCCACGCCCATCACTCCGACGCCGACCCCCGAGCCGGTGCTCCAGCAGGTGACGGCCACCGTGGCCAGCAAGAGCTCCTACGGTGGTTCCTGGTACTGCCTCGGCCTCTGCCACGAAAAGGTCGACGCTGAGATCTCGGTCACCAACCCCAACAGCGTCGAGGTCTCGGCCACGCTCACGATCACGTTCACCGACAGCGGTCAGTCCGTCGAGACCCAGAACCAGACCGTCGACCTTCAGCCTGGCGAGACCAAGCAGGTGGAGGCCAAGGCGACACAGACTTCCGACGATGCCACCGTCTACGCGACGATGCCGAACAGCTCCAATGGTTACCCCACCAACGGCGGCAGCACCGGCTACGGCGGCAACACCGGCTACGGCGGCAGCACCGGCTACGGCGGCAGCACCGGCTACGGCGGCAGCACCGGCTACGGCGGCAGCACCGGCTACGGCGGCAGCACCGGCTACGGCAGCACGACCGGCTACGGCAGCACGACCGGCTACGGCAGCACGACGGGCTACGGCGGCACGACCGGCTACGGCAGCACGACCGGCTACTAGGCGTTAACAAGCTTCCCGACGCACACCTTTGCTCTAATAGACCCGAGCTTTTCGCTCGGGTCTTATTCTGTGGGCAGGCGCGCGTCGGTTGCTTCGAGTAGGTTCGCCTGGAAGCGGCATGGTCGCGTCTTCGATTTCAACTCCATGAACCGGGGATACTTGCAAGGAGTCCTGGCACAGGTGGGCCGGCTGGCCCGGCTCGCAGTCCGGGCAGCGGTCGCGCTGCCGACGCCCAGTTTCTCCCTGCGTGAGGCGGCCCGAGCGGCCCGAGCCGTGGGCCCCGAGGCCCTGGGCCCGATCGTTGCCATCATGGCTGCCATCGGGTCGATAGCCGCGATCCAGGGTATCGACGTACTCAAACATTTCGGGGCCGAGCACCTGCTCCTGGTGATGTTGCCCGAGACCATCGTGCGCGACTTCGCCCCCGCCATGACGGCCCTCATGCTGGCCGCCCAGGTAGGGACGGGTTTCGCAGGAGAACTCGGCGCCATGCGCGTGGGGGAGGAGGTGGACGAACTCGAGGTCCTCGGCCTCGACCCGGTGGCTTACCTGGTAGCTCCGCGGATCCTCGCGCTCATGGTCCTCACGCCCTTGATGACGTTGATCGGGGCCGCGGCTGCCATCGCCGGGGCTTTCGGTTTCGCTGTATTCGCCTACGGCCTGGCTCCTGGCAACATCTTCTCGTCGCTGGCGCGCGACATCACGCCCGCGTCCTTGACCGAGGCCACGCTCAAGGCCGTGGTCTTCGGGATGCTGGTCGGTCTGCTGGCTTGCCAGAACGGCCTTGCGGTTCGTGAAGGCGCCGAAGGCGTCGGAAATGCTGCCAATCGCACCGTCGTGCAGGCCATCCTGGCGATCGCCGGAGTCAACGCGATCCTGACGGCCTTGTTGCTGGGGGTGCGGTTGTGACCCGGCCCGATTCGCCAGTTGCCAGCTCCCTGCTGGCTGGAATCGGCCGGGGAGCCCTCGACCAACTGGCCAGCCTGGGGCGATCGGCTCGGTTCGTCGGTCGCCTGTTCAGGGCCCATGAGCCGCAGTGGTGCCTGGTGCCAGCCCATTTCAGGCGAGTGGCGCTCCCGACCCTCGGACCCGTGCTGGCCGTGGCGGCCTTCATCGGCGCGACGGCCACACTGATGGCCTACCACGCCTTCCTGCCGCTGGGGACCCAGGCCATGATCGGCTCTTTTGCCGGCCTGGTGATCCTGCGCGAGCTGGCTCCGCTCCTCACCGGTGCGATGATCGGGGCAAAGCCCGGGACTTCACTCACCGCCACGCTGGCCACCATGCGAGGCTCGGACCAGATCGACGCCCTCGAGGCGATGGCCGTCGACCCCTATGCGTTCCTCCTCTGGCCCCGTGCCGTGGCTTTCGTCTTGGCGGCCGTCCCGCTCATCGTGATCGCCGACGCGACCGGCTTGCTGTCGAGCTACGCGACGGCCATCACGCTCGGGATCTCGCCGGCGGCTTTCACGAGCGATCTCCTCCGCTTCGTGAACGCCGGAGATGTCGGTGTGGGCATCCTGAAGGGCGTCGTTTTTTCGCTCATGTCCGGGGGGATCGCTTCGTACGAGGGCTTCTTCGCGTCGCCCGGGCCGCGCGGCGTCTCGACGGCGATCACCCGGGCCATGGTGCGGCTGGCGATCGCCGACGTCTTGATGAACAGCGCGCTATCCTGGATCTTCTACCGGTGAGATGCATGGAGCGAGACTGCCGGGGTTTGAGGGCGCGATGATCTGGCTCGACCGAGTAAGCAAGAGCTTCGGCGGCCATCCCGTGCTGACCGATGTCACTTTCCACGTCGAACGCGGGTTGACCACCGTGGTGATGGGCCCTTCGGGCGCGGGCAAATCCGTGCTCGCCCGGCTCGTCGTCGGCCTGCATCGCCCGGACTCCGGCCGGGTGCTCATCGACGGAACCGATATCGGGTTGCTGCCGGACGCCGATCTGCGGGCCGTTCGTCGCCGCATCGGCATGTGCTTCCAGGACGGGGCGCTCTTCAACTCGATGTCGGTGGGCGAGAACGTGGCCTTTCCCTTGCGGCGCCATACGCGGCTCTCCGAGAAGCAGATCTGGACGGCGGTGGCGGCCAAGCTCGAGCAGGTCGGCCTTCCGGGGACGGAAAACCGTCTGCCCGAGGAACTCTCGGGGGGCATGCGCAAGCGCGTCGGCATTGCCCGGGCCATTGCCCTCGATCCCGACATCCTCATCCTCGACGAGCCGACCAGCGGTCTCGACCCCTTGATGGCAGATGCGATCGACGAGCTGATCTTCGCGATGAAGCCCCACCGTACCCTGCTGATCATCAGCCACGACGTGACCAACGTGCTGGCCGTGGCCGATCGCTTGGGGGTCCTCAGCGGTCACGAGATGGTCGCCTTCGGACCCGCGGCCGAGGTCATCCGGTCGCCGATCCAGATCGTCAGGCGGTTCTTCGAACGCGCAACGCGTACCGCAGCCCTGGGAACCCTCGGCTCGTGAGGGTCGGTACCATGGCGGGATGGCCCGAGCCACGCGCGGCCTGCTAGAATCACGCGTGAACGCTCTGACCCGGTTCCTCGCCCGGATTTTCGGCTCCAGGGCCCCTGGCGCGAGTCCGCGCACCTGGTCCGACGCTGCCCTGGGCCTGTTCCTGGTGCTCGCAGCTGCGATTCTTGTGGGCCTCATCGCGCTGCTCGGAGGCATCCACTGGGGGCGGGAGCTCGAGGTGACGGCCAGGTTCACGGATGCCACGGGCCTGTCTTCCGGCGCTCCTGTCCTGGTCGCGGGAGTCGTCGTCGGGCGCGTGACGGGTCTCTCGGTGCAAGATGGGATGGCGGTCGTCACGCTGGCCGTGAGTCCGGATGCGGACCTGCGTGAGAACATGACCGCCGCCATCCGCTCCAAGACCCTGCTTGGCGAGCGCGTCATTCAGCTCCTGCCGGGGCCGCCTGGGGCTGCGCCGCTGAAGTCGGGGGACGTCATCGCCCGCACGCTCCCCTCGACCGAGCCCGATGCCTTGATGAGCGGGCTGGTGCCCTTCCTTTCCGAGGTCGATCCCGCGGATGTGGGGGCCGTGGCCCATGCCATCGGCCAGGCGGCCCGCAAGGGCGACATCGCCCACGCGTTGGCCGCCATGGTGCGCCTGGATAGCCTCCTCGAGGCCGAGGAGCCCAAGATCGACGGCCTCCTCGAGGAGCTCAACCGGACGGCGCCGGTTGCCGGTCACCTGGTGGGAGCGCTCGATGCCGAGATGCCGACCGTCCACCGTACCCTGACCGACGCCGATGGCGCCATGGCCGGAGCGCCCGAGCTCATGGGCCGCGCCGATCGCATGTTCGCGCATACCGATCGCCTCGCCACCACGCTCGATGACGCCCTCGCGACGTCGAGTCCCCACCTCGTCGCCCAGACCCAGCTGGTCCTCGATCGGCTGCCAGCCACCCTCGATCGCCTGGATCGCCTGGCCGACAAGCTTTCGGTCCTCACCGACCGGCTTGGCCCCGCGGTCGACAAGGCTTCCGGGCTGCTCAACGAGCCCACCGTCCACAAGCTGCTGCGCAAGGACGGGATCCGAGTCCACCTGTTCTGAAGCCGCCTGCGGCCGCCGGGCGCAGGAAGGTGCGCAACCTGGCTCCGTTTGACTCATCGGGCTCGATCCATTCAAACCGGGAGCACTCTAGACCTTTTGCAGTTTGAACGGGGCCCTCTGCGCGGTCGCTTCGCTGCGCAACCGGGCCCCGTTTGACTCATCGGGCTCGATGCCATCACTCGAAGCGCGTACCGCCCTCGGGCGTGCCAGGGGGCGCAATGCCGCCGGGTGCGGTCGCCCCTTCGATGAGGGGGAACCATAGGTTCTCGATCAAGACGGTGGCCGCGGCGGCCAAGGGGACCGCGACGACCATGCCTTCGATGCCCAGGAGGCGGGCTCCGACCAGCAGCGAAAAGATCAAGACCACCGGCGGCAGGGCGATGGCACGGGACATCACGAACGGACCGATCAGGTTTTGCTGCAGGACCTCGGCGATGCCGAAGCTGATGCCCACCCGGGCGACCGACCAGAAGGTCGGCTCGGCGGCGAAGGCCACGATCATGCTCACGGCGAAGCCCGCAAGTTCGGCAAACGGGATCACCGCCAGCAGTCCGGAAACGATTCCCAGCACGAGCCCGAAGGGGACGCCGGCCAGCGAATAGGCTATCGAGAGCATCGTCGCCAGCGAGAGCGTGTTGAAGGCCAGACCTCGCACGTAGCCGCCGAGCCGGGCAGCTATCGGCTCGAACTGGGCTTCTACCCACGGTCGCCAGGCCAGGGGCGCCAGCCGGATGATTCCACGCGCCAGGCGTGGCTCGTCGAGCACGATGAAGAACGCGCCGATGAACACGAAGACCGCCGTGGAGATCCCGCCGGCCACGGCCGAGGCGATGGCGGCCGTCGATCCGAGCCAGGCCACGCTACTACGGGTGAAGTACTGCCGGATCTCGGCGACCTGCAGGTGGACCCCGAAGCGCGCGAGCCCGCTCGTCAGCGCCTGCCACCACTGCTCGAACCGCGCACCGATCATCGGCATCGAAGCCGCGAATGCACTGGCCTGCAGGGCGACCACCGGAGCGAGGAGCAGCGCGGCCAGGGCCAGCAGGCCGAGGAGAGAGATGAACACGATGAGGGGCGTGAGCTGCCTCGGCAGCCAGGGGAGGTGAGCCTCGCCCCAGATCACGGCAGGCCGGACGGCCGCCGACACGATGATGGAAAGGAAGATCACGACGAGGAGGTCGCCGATCCGGCCGACCAGCCAGAAGGCGATCACGCCGGCGGCGACCCAGAGCATGGTCCGGGGCGAGATCGTGACGACTTTCATGCCCTCGACCGTAGCGCTCGAGGGACCGCACAAGCTTGTGCAGCCTGGACAAGCAACCCTCCCGCCTCGAATTTGCGTCGACGCAAACTGCCCGAGAGCTCGATGCAGCGCATCAGGCGGATGCTATAGGCATCTTCCATAGCTCGCCCACGAGGTCCTGCCAGCGCAGGTGCGCAGCTCATGCGCTGGCAGGACAGGAGGCCGCCCCGATGTACGTCTTTCTCGCTCAACCCCTCACGCGCCGCGTCGAGCCCGCTGCCAAGCAGGGCTTCTCGTCGGGTCACGGGACGCTCCCGCAGGACGGCCGGAGGCAACCCGGGACGGCCGAGGACTTCGCGGCCGTGCTGGCGCGACTGACGGTGCATCCGGCGTGATGGAGGCGCCGGAGCTCGTCGCGGCCTTGGCCGCCGCCACCGTAGCCATCGCCGCCAGCTACGTCGCGCTGGGCAGCAAGCAAGATCGCCTGATCGCGCACCGTACGGCCCTGCTGGTGCGAGCGGGTGACGTGCTCCCGAGGCAGGCCGAGCTCTCGACCCCCTTTGCCAGGCGGGCCATCTTGCCCGTCCTCGACGCCATGGCCAGCTGGGCGGCACGGCTGGCTCCCAGGCGGGCGCGGGAACTCTTCGAGTCGCGCCTGGCCGCGGCCGGCTGCTACGGTCCGGCCGCGCGAAGGACACTGCTGGCATTCCAGGCCCTGTGCTGGCTCGGAGCTGTCACGGTCGGCTGGCTCGAGGCGCTCGCCCACCCCTTGGGTGGGCTGCTCGCGGCGATTGCGCTCGCCTCTGTCGGTGTCCTGTTGCCCAGGTTCTACCTCGTGCGGCGGGGCCGCCTGCGGCGCGAACAGATCTCGAGCGAGCTTCCGGACGTACTGGATCTGGTGACGGCCAGCGTCGAAGCAGGACTCGGGTTTGATGCCTCGGTCTTGCGCGTCGCGGAGCGCCCGCAACGCCGCTTCTCACCCCTGCAGTACGAGCTCGGGATGTACCTCTCGGATGTCCGCCTCGGGGTCGCCCGGAACGATGCCCTGCGGCAACTCGCCAATCGCACCGGGGTGGTCGACCTGCAGACCGTCGTCGCGGCCCTGATCCAGAGCGATCAGCTCGGCGTCGGCGTCTCGACGGTGCTCCGGGCGCAGTCCCAGCACGTCCGCACCCGGCGTCGCCAGCGCGCTCAGGCCGAGGCCTTGCAGGCCCCGATCAAGTTGCTGTTCCCGCTGGTCTTCTTCATCTTCCCGGCGATGTTCGTCGTCACCCTCGGCCCCGCGGCTCTGCGCGTTCTCGACACCTTCGCCCAGGTCATGCACCACTAGAGTGCTCCCGGTTTGAATGGATCGGGCCCGACCGCCAGGACCCCTGTCCGGCGGATTTGGCGTCGACGTCCGCTGCGGGCGGGCGCTATAGTGTCCAAATGGTCAGCCATTTTCTCTCGGCCGTAGCCCTCTGGGTGACCGGCCTCCTTGCCACCCTCGGCTACGGCGGCGTGGTGATCGCGATGGCCATACAGAGCGCATGCATCCCGATCCCGAGCGAGATCGTGATGCCTGCGGCGGGAGTCCTGGTGGCCCACGGAACCTTCAACTTCCACCTGGCGGCCGCTGCCGGCGCGGTCGGGAATCTGATCGGCAGCTGGGTCGCCTATGCCGTGGGCATCGTCGGCGGCCGGCCTTTCCTGGCCCGCTACGGCAAGTACTTCTTCGTCTCGCAGCGCGACCTCGAGCAGTCCGAGCGGTTCTTTGCCCGCTTCGGCGATGCTGCGGTGTTCGGCGGTCGGATCCTGCCGGTGATCCGGAGCTTCGTCTCCCTGCCGGCAGGCATCGGCAAGATGCCCTTCGGTCGGTTCACGATCTACACCCTGGTCGGTTCGTGGCTGTGGAGTTACGCGCTCCTGTGGGCCGGCGTCCAGATGGGACACAACGCGGCGGCCCTCGGGGCGTTCATGCACCGCTTCGACGTCGCTGTAGGCCTGGTGCTCCTGGCGGGTATCGTCTGGTGGGTCTGGCGCCACCTCGGCGCCGGTCATCGGGCTCCGGCGGCCTGAGGGCTCTCCCCCTGCCCCCGGCAGAGCCGGGCGCTACAGCCACCTGAACCGGGCGACATGGATTCTCTCGGTGCCGTCGTCCGTCACGCCGAGAGCCTGGTGCAGCGAGGTATCCTCGGCCTGCCGTCCCGCCTCGTCAACCATGAAGGCCCCGAAACCAAGCAATTCCCTCGCGTTGGTGGAGCGCACCGCCGGGCCCCAGCTCACGATGCCGATGTGAAGCGTGTGCCGGAGCTCCAGACCCTCGAGCCCGGCTGCCTTCGCCAGGGCCTCGCGCCAGGCGTCGAGGATGCGCCGGAGCGGCGGGAGAACCTTCGCCTCGGGGGTCCTCGGGAAGACGACGAAGAACACGTCGCCCAGAGGCATGTAGACATCCCGCGGGCGGGTGTCCGTGGCCTCGGTCCGGATGGTCTCCTGAATGAGCTCGGGCAGGCGATCGTGGAGCCGCCTCACGACCTCCGGTGGGGGCGTGGAACCGTCTTTGGCGCTGGTCTCGAAGATGCGCAGACCGACCAAGGAAATCCAGTACTCCCCTTCGATACTGAGCTGGAGCTCCCGCTCCAGACCCTCCAGCAGCGCGGAGAAGTCAGGCGTCCGTTCAAGGGGCTCGGGAGCTCGTGCAGGCATGTTGATGCCCATACCCCTGGACTGCTCCATGGAAACGGCGCGCGCCGGCCCGGCGGCGCAAGCCGAGCTCACCGTTCGGAGCCGGGAGGGCTGCCGCCGGACTCCGCCAGTTCCGGGTGACGCGGCCAGGCGGCGAGCTCGGTCAAGATCGATCCGACGTTGGATGCGAAGCGGGGATGCCGCCGCGTCAGTTCGTAGCGGTAGGGGTCGATGCTGGCGAAGAGTGCGGCCAACCGGGGCAGCTCGCCCGGTTCGGCGGCCAGGACGTCGGTCCCTTCGATCGCCCGCATCAAGCTCCGATAGGCGTCGATCTCGGACGTGGCTCCGGCGCGCTCGGCCTCGGTCATCGCCGCCAGGCTGTCGGTCTTTTGCCGGACTACCTGGTAAAGCTTCCGCAGCGCCAGGCCGGCCTGGATCGCGGCGGGCGGCACCACGAACTCCTTGTCCTTCACCCAGCCGATCTTGCAGCGCCAGACGAACAGGTCCTCGTAGTAGGTCGCCTTGCGTGGGTCGAGCCGCTCGAGGTTGGCCATCCACTGGATCGCCCGGACCTGCGCATCGGGCAGCAGTTTCGAGCCGTCGAACGCCATGACGAGCGAGCGCTTGACGTCGAGCCCCTCACGCCAGAACGCCTGGCCCGTCAGGTCGAGATCGCCGGGCGGTTGTCCGTGAGCCTGATCGATCGCAGCCAGCAGCGCGCGCCTGACCACCTCCGAGTTGAATTTCTTGGCCAGGAAGCTCTTGGGGTTGCGCGGCATATCCAGCGGGATGCCCAGCGGCAGCGGCTCCGTGGCGCTCCGCGACGTCGCATCGCCGGCCGGGCCCGCGGTGGGCGCCCTGCGGGATCCCGAGGACGGTGCCACGGAATCGGTCCTGCCCTCGGCGCGGGCGCCGAGCGTGCGAGCGACCTTGGCCTTCCTGGGTGGTCGCTTGCGGCCGAAGATCCGACCCCAGAAGGAGTAGGGCGAGGCCTCCGCCGGCCTGGCCTTCTTGAAGCTTTTCCTGAGTTCCGGCATCCGGCCTCCTGGTCATGGTGTCACATTCCCGACCGCGACCTTGCCATGATGAACCACTGAAGATTAAGATCTGGTTATGAAGCGCTCGATCGCCCACATCACCGCCAGCTCGCTAGCGATCGCCTCCCTTGCGATCGTGGCGCCGAGCCTCCTGGCCGGCTGCGGGAGTTCATGGGCCGGCCCGAGCTTCACCCCGTCGGTTCTCGAGACTCTCGACCTGCCCTCTGCGATGGCCGATCCCTACCCCCTGGACCTCGGCCGCACGTGGGTCTACCACTCTCTCGATCAAAATGACGGCCAGGCGCCACAGGTCGCTCCGGACCAGAAATTCTGGGTCGCGCAGCAGGTCTCGAGCGGCGTGGTGATTCGCCGGTCCTATGGAAGCTGGGAGGCGCCCGCCACCCTGGCTCGCAAGACGGCGGAGTCGGTGGTCCTGTCCCGCTACGTCGACTCGGGACCGCCCGCCACGGATTCGATCACCATCCTGCGCTTCCCTTTGATGGTCGGAGCAGCGTGGCCCGGCAGGCAGCTCGTGGGTGCAACCGAGCGCATCGAGGTGGCGGGCTTCGAGAGCGTCGACGTCCCGGCAGGCCGATTCGAGGCCTGGCACGTGCAGCACCACCTCACCTACGCGGCCGGCGGCGGAGATACGCTGGATTACTGGTATGCGCCCGGCGTCGGCATGGTCGAGGCCATCGAGCGCGCCACCATGCTGAGCGGCGGCCAGGCGCACCATTACCAGGTCACCGCGAGCCTCGCGACCTGCTCGGTGACGCCCAGCTGATCCGTACCGGCGCCGAGCGCCAGCCGCGGGGGGACCTGCCCAGGCCTCAGCGCCGGACGGTCATCTGGCTACGTACGTCCTTGAGATCGAGGTCCTGGGCCGAAAGCCTTTCGTAGAGGCCCGTCGGGCTCTCTCGCTCCAGGGCTTCCCCCGGGCCCCACTGCACGAAGAGTCCGCCATCCGGCCGCCTCCAGAAGGTCACCCAGAGATCGGGGCCATCGGACCGGATACGGACCGCCACGCGTCGGCCGGTGGTCAAGACGAGATCGAAGAGGCTCTCCAGGCTCTCGAACTCCGAAGACTGCCAGCGGGCGGCGACGCGGGGCAGGATCGCCGTGTTTCGAGGCCTCGCCGGAGGCGGGGATGGCGCCGCGACCTTTTGCAGCAGCCGGACCTGCAGGCGATGAGCCGAGCGAGCGGCCTCGAGGCGCTCCACGGCATCGGGATCCATGCGAGCGGTCCGGATCCCGAAGGGCCCCGGATCCGCGAGCTGGACCTGGGAATCCCCGGGAAAATCGAGGGAAGCCAGCGCCACCACCGCGCACTCGTCGAGGAAGTCCTCGAAGATCACCCGGTCGCGCCAGAAAGGGTACAGGGTCTGCGCGAAGCCATTTCGGCCCACGATATCGAAGCGCATCTGCAGGCCGAGTCTTGGCATCCTGGTTGGCTCGAGGGTCAGGTGGACGGCTGACGCGCCCTGGCCCACCACCAAAAGGACGCTCGCTCCCACCCGGCGCGGGGGGAGCTTGAGGCGCCGACGTGCCAGCTCACGCCACTGGAAGCGTACCGCCTCGGGCGACAGCGCCAGGCGGAGCTGGAAGTACAACCAGCCCACAAAGGTGGATGTGGCTCTGAAAAGGCCCATCGAACGGCAATCCCGAGAACTACTTACCCGCTTGGCGGGGGTTGCACCGCCCCGGCGAGCACCGAAACGATCGGGCCCGAGAGGCTAGCGTGCTTTGCCCTTTGCGGCATACTAGAGTGCTCCCGGTTTGAATGGATCGAGCCCGATGAGTCAAACGGGGCCCGGTTGCGCAGCGAAGCGACCGCGCAGAGGGCCCCGTTCAAACTGCAAAAGGTCTAAAGTGCATGGACACTGCAAGTGCCGCAAGGCTTCTTTCCGAGATCGGGGATCTCCTCGAGCTCAAGGGCGAGAATGCGTTCCGGATCCGGGCCTACCGAGAGGGCGCCGAAGCGATCGCCAGACTCGGGGGCGACCTGCGCGGGAGCGTGGAGTCCGGCGAGATCCTGTCGGTCAGGGGTATCGGCAAGGGCTTGCTGGCCGAGCTGACGGCGCTGGTCGAAACCGGCACGACCCCCCTCTACCAGGAACTCAGGCGGAGCTTCCCCGAAGCGTTGCTCGAGCTCCTGGCGGTACCCGGCCTGGGACCCAAGCGAATCAAGGCTCTCCACGAGGGACTCGGCATCGCCTCGCTGGCCGACCTCGAGGCGGCCGTCCGGCAGGGGCGCATCGCGGGTCTCAAGGGATTCGGGGCCAAGACCGCGGACAAGGTCGCACGTAGCCTGGCGTTCTTCAACGCGGCCCTGGGCCAGTCCCGGTATGCCGACGCCATCGGCGAGGCCCGCCTGCTGCTCGCGCACCTGCGGGCCCAGCCCGCCGCCAGGCGCTGCGAGCTCGCGGGGGCGATCCGGCGAGCCTGCGAGCTCGTCACCGAGATCGCCCTGGTCGTGAGCTCGGACGACGCCGACGCCGTGAGCGGCGCTTTCGCCGCCTACCCGGGAGCCGTCGAGGTGCTGCCGACTCGGGTCGGAACGGCTCGCATTCGACTGGCCCGGAATCTGGAGGCCCAGCTCAGGGTCGTACCCGCCGAGCAATTCGCCCACGCCCTCTTGCACGACACGGGCGCGCCCGAGCACTTCGCCGCGCTGGTGCGCCTGGCCGCGGACGCGGGGCTCAGGCTGGACGAACGCGGCCTCTTCCGCCGGACGGACGGGTTTCATCTCGCCTGCCGGTCCGAGGAGGAGATCTACGCCGAGCTCGAGATGGCCTGGATTCCCCCGGAGCTCAGGGAGGGTACCTGGGAAGTCGAGGCCGCACGCCGCGGCGAGTTGCCGGATCTCGTCCGCACCGACCAGATCCGGGGGACCTTCCACGCCCACACGGTGGCCAGCGACGGGCACGCGACCCTCGAGCAGATGATCGCCGCGGCCCGGGCTGTGGGCCTGGCTTACCTGGGCATCTCGGACCACAGCCAGGCGGCTTCGTATGCGGGCGGCCTCGATGCAGTCCGCCTCGCGGAGCAGCACGCCGCCATCGATGCCATCGCGGCCGATCTCGAGGACTTCGTCGTTTTCAAGGGGATCGAGGCCGACATCCTGCGGGACGGGACGGTCGACATGGGCGCCACGACGCTCGAAACCTGCGATTTTGTCGTCGCCTCGATCCACAGCCGATTCAACGAGTCCGGCGAGGAGATGACGGATCGGATCTGCAGGGCCCTGGCCGACCCTCACGTCACGATGCTGGGCCACATTTCGGGCCGCCTGCTGCTGGAACGGGAAGCCTACGAGCTCGACTTCGAGCGGGTCTTCGAGACCGCCGCCAGGTACGGCGTGCTGATCGAGATCAACTCCACCCCCTCGCGCCTGGAGCTCGACTGGAGATGGCTGCAGCGGGCCAAGGCGGCCGGAGTCCGCTTCAGCATCAACCCCGACGCGCACAACACCACCGAGCTGGCGAACGTGCCGCTGGGGGTGGCGATCGCCCGCAAGGGCGGCCTCGAGGCCGCGGACCTGCTGAACACACGGACCGCCGCCGAAGTGCGTGACTACCTGGCCCGGCGCAAACAAGGCGATCGGATCCGGCTCGCCTGACGCGTCGGTCGGGCTCAAGATCGCTCGCCTCCGAGCCGATGGATCGAAAGCGAGCGTGCCGCACGTCACAGAGTGCATTATGTACACCCCGTAGGATCGGGCAGGCTGGCGTTTGTTGCTGATTCTCATTGCGTTCAGGTGAAGCTTGGCCCCTCGCAGCGATCCGCACAGCCTGGCAAAGGGTATATTCAAGCAGGGACAGCGACGGAGCGCGCCGGACTTGGCCAGATTCAATCGAGGAGGTTCGAGTGCTCGAAGGCCTGTTCCAGGGACCCGAGTTTCTGAACTCGGCCCTTGATGGCCTGACTGCACGCAACGACGCCATCGCCGAGAACCTCGCGAACGTCGATACCCCCAATTACAAGGCCAAGCGCGTCGACTTCGAGAGCCGGCTCCAGAAGCTCTTGCAGCGCTCGGAGTCCGGGGGCTCCCTCGACCTCGTGGTCGATCAGCCGCGCCAGTTCACGCTGGGTCCGAGCTCGGTGGGCGACCTCAAGCCCGTGGAATGGACGGCCGGCGGCACCTCGATGCGTAACGACGGCAACAACGTGGATATCGACTACGAGATGACGCTGCTGGCACAGACCGAGATCAGCTACAACGCCGTCGCCGACCTCGAGAAGCGCGACTTCACCCGCATGAAGTCGGCGATCAACGGGACCTAGCCCTTGGCCAGTCCGCATTCGATCCGGGAGGTATAGATGGGCGCGTTCGAAGGCATGCAGATCGCCGCCAGCGGTCTGACCGCGCAGCGCTTCCGCATGGACGTGATCGCCAGCAACCTCGCCAATGCGAGCACCACCCATACTCCACAGGGAGGGCCGTTCCGGCGCGAGACCGTTGTCTTCCAGGCGCGCCAGGGGCCTGTCCCCGGAGTCCGGGTCGTCGGGCTCCAGCAAGACATGTCGCCGTTCCAGCGCATCTACGATCCGGGCAACCCCGACGCGGACAAGCAGGGTTACGTGCTCATGCCCAACGTCAACCCGGTTCTCGAAATGACCGACATGATCTCGGCCTCGCGGAGCTACGAGGCCAACGTCACCATGATCCAGGCCATCAAGGGTATGGCCAACAAGGCGATCGAGATCTAGGCCCATGACATTCCTTCCCGGCGTAGGCGCCCTGCCCCATGCACTGCCCATCGGCACCGAGCCGCAGGGGTTCCAGGCTACCGATGACCTGACGGGGGGCGGCTTCAACGCGGTCCTCGATCACATGGGCACCGCCATGCAGTCGTCGGATCCGGAGTTTCCGGCGATCGTCCCCCCGGCTACCAGCCTGACCCAGCCGAGCACCGTCTCGGGCATCGGACCGCTGCTGGGACCCGCGGCCCCCGGGCCCATCAACGGAGCGGGGCAGATCTTCAAGCCGCTGGGCGATTGGCTGGGGGAGGTCAACACCTCGGTCCAGCACGCCGACAATCTCGGCAAAGCCTTCGCTGCGGGTGAGAACGTCAATCTTCACGACGTCATGGTCGCGACGGAGGAAGCGGACATCGGCATGTCCCTGACGACCCAGATCCGCAACAAGCTCCTGGAGGCCTACCAGCAGGTCATGCAGATGCCGGTATAGCGAGTGCTGGACTGATGGCAAAGGCGGGTAAGGGGTCGTGAACGAATTCTTGCGCCAGTTGCGCTCGGAGCTGAGCCGCATCTGGGGCGGCCTGTCGACGACTCAGCGCCTCGTCTTCGTGGCCGTCACGGCTGGCGCCGTGATCGCCCTGGTGGCACTGCTGGTCTGGGCCCAGACGCCGGACTTCCAGCCTCTGTTCACCAACCTCGACGATACCGATGCCGGGGCGATCATCCAGGAGCTCCAGCAGGACCACGTCCCCTACCAGGTCTCGCCGGACGGCCGCCGGATCATGGTCCCGGGGCCCAAGGTGGCAGAGATGCGCCTGGCGCTGGCGGCCAAGGGCCTGCCTGGCGGCTCGGCCCAGGAAGGCTACTCGGATCTCTTCGACAAGAGCCAGCAGTTCGGGCAAACCGATGCCGTGCAGCGCCTCAACATGCAGCGCGCCCTGGAAGGCGAGCTGGCCCGCACCATCCGGAGCATGATCGGCGTCCAGAACGCCCGGGTAGCCCTCGCCGTGCCGCCGCCCGATCTGTTCTCGGAATCCACGCAGAGCAATCCGACGACCGCCACGGTCATGCTTCAGCTCAGACCGGGTGCGCAGTTCGGCAAGGAGCAGGCCCAGACCATCGTCAACCTCGTCGCGGGATCCGTTCCGGGCCTCAAGCCCAGGAACGTGATGGTGGCCGACACCCTCGGTCGTAACTACTCGCAAGAGCTCGATCTCGGGGATAGCAGCCTCGCCTTGAGCGACAGCCAGCTCGACGTCGAGCACGCCTACGAGAAGTCGCTGCGGGAGAACCTCCAGGACATGCTCGACCAGATCCTCGGACCGAACGGAGCCGTCGTGCAGGTCCAGGCCGATCTCGACTTCAGCCAGATCGAGACCAACCAGGTGATCTACCAGCCGGTGATCTCGACCCCGACCGGAACCAAGAGCGGCCTGATCTTGAGCCAGCACGAGATGACCGAGGACTACAGCGGCT
>JAJXWQ010000138.1 GCA_021781555.1 bacterium | reverse complement strand
AACGCCGCCAAGCCCCGCAAGGCGAAGGAGAAACCTTCCCTCAGGGACTCCCCTTGGAGCCGGATGAGCCTCCGGCAGGCATGAAAAAACGACTGACGCCTGGTCCCGCCGGGCGAACCGGACTACGAGGCGCTGGTCCTCGGGCCGATCCGCGATGCGCCGGGGCGCAGCCGCGGGATCCCAGGTCGGGCGCGCCAGGACGAGCCTGACGCGCCCGGGAGATCAGCTAGACCGCGGACCCGGAGCTGCTGTTGGTGGTGCCGCTCGAGCTGGTGGGGCTGCTCTGGCAGCCGGTGAAAGCCACCGCGGCGACGGCGGCAGCCATGAGAGCGAAGAGGAGCTTCTTCATCCTGTGTTCCTTTCTCCGAAGTCGGCTTGACGCCGAGAGCGTCCACCTACTCTTACCCGGGTACACCGTCTGGCTCAATGCTTGGCCGGTAGGCAATTACGCCTAGTCAAGCTCCAGGGCGGCGGGGCATCGATGTGGAAGGACTGTAGCGAACATCCTACATCAAGACGGGCTTGTGTGGAGACCGCTCAAGAGGCAATACGGAAACGCTGTTGAAAAAGTTCCCCCGCTCCGGCCTGGCGCCAGTGCAAAAAGGACAAGGAGAACCGGCTGCTTCGGATCTTCGGCCGGCTAAACGAAATTTAACAAAGAACTTCCCCAGGCAAGCGGAGGTTTTACCATAGGCTAACACGGCGGGGGTAGAAGATGCTTGGCGGTTAAGGAAGTCCGAGGTCGGAGGTCCGCAACCAGGCCCACAGGGCGAATTGCCCGGGCAGCTTATGCGATCGCGGCGGCACCGGCACGTCTCGGCAGTTCACGTAAGGGTCTCTCGCGCCCAGCGCGAGGGGCCCTTCGAGGTGTTGGCGCGGGCGGGCCGAGCCGCCCCGACCTCGAGCTCCTCGGCGAGGATCCGGACAAAACTTCGAGAGCGCTGGCCCGCGGAAAGTGGTCCCCATCACTACAGCGATCGATCGGTTATGTTAGGGTGGGGCCGTGGGCCCGCTCCGCATACTCGAAGTCGAGATCGACAACTTCAAGACCTTCCGGCAAGAGAAGATCGCCTTCCTGCCGGGGTTCACGGCCATCTCGGGGCCCAACGGTTCGGGCAAGAGCAACATCCTGGACGCGCTCCTGTTCGCCCTGGGCCTGGGCAATAACCGGGCGCTGCGGGCCGAGCGGGTCAACGACCTGATCAACAATTCCTCGCCCCGGCGCGAGGCCCGGGTGACGGTGCGGTTCGGCACCGGCAGCCGCACGCGGGGCGGGGCCGGCGACGGCGCCGACGAAGCGGATGAGATCCTCGAGATCGCCCGCCGGGTGCGCGAGTCGACGCCGACGGCGGGCGGGCCGCCCTCACCCGTCAGCACCTACTACCTCAACGGCAAGGTCGCCACCAAGGAAGACGTCCACGACGCCCTGGCGCGCCACCGCATCAGCCCCAACGGCTACAACGTGGTGATGCAGGGCGATGTCACGTCGATCATCCGGATGAGCGCGACCGAGCGCCGCAAGATCATCGACGAGGTGGCGGGCGTGGCCGACTTCGACCACCGCATCGAGCAGGCCACCCGGGAGCTGGCCACGGTCGTCGAGCAAGAAGATCGCACGGGATTGCTGCTGGGCGAGATCGACCAGCGGCTCGACGCGCTGCGCGCAGAGCGCGACCAGGCCCTGGCCTACCGCGCCCTGGAGCAGGAGCTCAAGGGCTACGAGGCCATCGCCCGCCATGCGGCCTGGTGGGATCAAAAAGACGCCATCACGGGCCTGGAGGCCGTGCTGGCGGCCAGCACCGCCAAGCAAGGCGAGCTGACGGACGCCCTGGCGCTGGCGCGCCACGCCCTCGACGCCGCCCGGGCGCACGAGGCCGAGCTGGCGCAGGCGATCAAGAATCAGGGCGGCGAGCGGCTCGAGGCCCTCGAGGAGCGCTGCCGCAAGCTCGAGACGGATCAAGAGAAGGCCCGGCTCGAAGAAGAAGCCGCCCGCCGCCGCGCCGCCGAGCTCCAGACCGCGGCCGATCACGACGCCGAGCGCATGGCCCGCCACGACGCCCGCCTGTCCGATCTGGCCAAGGACGCCCTGGCCAAGGCGGCCGAGAAGCAATCCCTCGAGGCCCAGGCGGTGGAGCTCCGCCAGGAGCACGATCGCCTCCAGCAGGAGCTCGGGGAGCTGACCGCAGGCCGCCAGGAGATCAAGGCGCAAGAGGACGCGCTGCGCGCCCGGCTGGACGCCGCGCAAAAGACCCTCAATCAGCTCGACATCGAGAAGTTCCAGGTCCGCTCCCAGCGCGTCACCGTCGAGACTCGCCTGGCGGCCGGCGAGGCTGCCCGCGCCCGCCATGCCGACGAGGCCAGGGCCGCCGACGCCGAGGTGGAACGGCTGACCCAGGGTGCCGAGAACGCCCGCGGCCAGGCGCAGCTGGCCCAGTCGGATCAGGAGCGCGCCGCCGGGCACCTGCTGCGGCTCGAGCAATCGCTGGCCGAGGCCGAGGCGCAGAACAAGGTGGCCCGCGAGGCCTTCCAGCTTGCCCAGAGCCGCATCGAGGCGCAGTCCTCGGCCTTCCGCGGCGACCTCGACCTGGTGCTGCACGCCGAGATTCCGGGCGTCGTCGGCACGCTCTTGCAGCTCGGCGAGGCCGACCAGAAGTTTGCCCGCGCCCTGCAAGAGGCTGCCGGTGGCCGGCTCAAGGCCATCGTCACCGAGGACGACGGCGCGGCGGCCAAGGCGCTCAATCTGGTCAAGCGTCAGGGCCACGGTCGCATCACCTGCCTTCCGCTCAACAAGCTCCAGCCCGCCCGCCGCCTGCCGCCGGTCAAGGCCGCGGGCTGCCTGGGCTACGCCATCGAGAAGATCGCCTTCGACGCCCGCTACGCCCCGGCGTTCTCGTGGGTCTTCGGCGACACGCTGATCTTCGAGTCCCTCGACGCCGCCCGCCCCTGCATCGGCCAGTACCGGATGGTCACGCTCGACGGCGAGATCATGGACAAGAGCGGCTCGATGACGGGCGGCCGGGTCAAGCAGGAGTCCGCGCAGTTCCTGGCCAACCTGCAAAAGGACTTCGACGAGAAGAAGGCCGCCTTCGAGAACGCCGCCCAGCGGGTCGCCCGCCAGCAGGCCGCCCTGTCCGAGATGAAGGCCGCGGTGATCTCGGCCCGGGAGCGCCGCGAGAAGGCCGAGGAAGACGCCGCCGCCGCCGACCGCGATCGTCTGTCGGCCGTCCGCACGGCCACCGAGGCCCGCGAGCGCCTGGTGCAGGATGACGAGGCCATCCGGCGCGACCAGGCCGAGCTGGTCGAGCTGGCCCAGAAGTTCGAATCCCTGACCGAGGCCGGCATCCCCCACGAGCTGGAGCTGGCCGAGGCCGAGATGGCCCTGGCCGAGCTGGCCGACAGCATCGGCGACCAGCACGTGGCCGAGCTTTCCGAGGCGGTCCAGCAGGTGCGCTGGAAGGCCAACGACGCCGTCAACGCGGCGGCCAGCGCCCAGGACACCCTCGACGACCTCGAGCGGCGCCGCATCGATGCGCAGGCCGATCGCCAGGTGGCCTCGGACGAGCGCGCCCGGCACTTCGCCGAGCGGGACGGAGCCCTGGCCGAGGCCGAGGCCGCCGCCAAGCACCAGGTCGTTCTGGGCCAGGAGCTGGTTGCCGCCGAGGCGGAGCGCCGCCAGGCCCGCGCCCAGCTCGGCAAGCTCGGTGCCGAGCGCGACGAGGCGGTGCAGTCCACCAGCCGGGCGCAGGTCGAGCTCAATAATCGCCAGCGGGATGTCGAAGGTTTTGAAGCTGGTCTTCACCACACCCGTGAAAGATTGGCCGAACAGGCCCGCAACCTCCAGGACATGGAAAACCGCTTATGGGAGGAAGGGATCGAACTTCCGTCCGACAGGCCCCAGCTGAGCACCCACCAGGTCGAGGCCGCCCGCAAGCAGGCCCAGGGCCGCATCGAGGCCCTCGGGCCGGTCAACCAGCTCGCCATCGAGCAGTACGACCGCGAGGAGGGCCGCGCTGGCGAGCTTCGCGAGAAGCGCGAGTCGCTCAAGAGCGAGCGCGAGCAGATCGAAACGCGCATGGACGAGATCGGCAGCCAGAAGAAGGCCGTGTTCATGGGGGTCTTCGAGCAGGTGCAGGCGACCTTCGGCGAGATCTTCCAGGAGCTGGCCGCCGGCAGCGGCGAGCTGTCGCTCGAGAATCCGGCCGATCCCTTCGACGGCGGTCTCATCATCCGGGCCCAGCCGCCCGGCAGCCGCGTCTTTCGGCTCGAGGCGATGAGCGGCGGCGAGAAGTCGCTGACCGCCCTGGCGTTCCTCTTTGCCATCCAGCGCACCCAGCCGGCGCCGTTCTACGCCCTCGACGAGGTCGACCATGCCCTCGACGGCGTCAACGACGAGCGTCTGGCGCGGATGATCAAGCGCCAGGCCGACAACGCGCAGATGGTCGTCATCAGCCACCGCAAGCCGATGATCGGCCACTCGGACCAGGCTATCGGCGTCTACGCCCGCCCGGACGGCACCACGCGCATCACCAGCGTGCGGTGGGGAAATTCCCGCGGCGAGGCCGAGCCCGAGGTCGTGCCGGCATGAAGATGTGCCTGGCAACACGGCCATGCCGCCATGACCTGGGGTATGTGTCATGGCAGGGAGCCTTGGGTAAGGCTCTTCGAGCCGTGCGGAGGACCCGGGCGTGAGCGGCGCCGAACTCTCGATCGAGCTGCTCGAGCAGCTTGCCCGCAAGGGCGAGATCGATCCTTGGGACGTCGACGTGGTCGACGCCATGGACCGCTGCCTGGCGGATCTCGACGTCACCGACTCGCAGGACCTGCGCCTGTGCGGCCGGACCCTGCACTGCGCGACCATTCTCTTGCGGCTCAAGGCCGAGGCCATGGCCGCCGAGGTCGACGAGATCCTGGCCCCGCCGCCCGTAGCCAGCGACGACGATGACTGGTTCTCGTTCGACGAGCCGCCCGAGGACGACGACGACGGCGAGGGCCGCATCGCCGGGCAGGTGCTCGACCTGGCCTTGATCCGCCGCGCCAACGCCCGCCAGCCGCGGCGGCGCCACGTCACCCTGGCCGAGCTGGTCTCGGAGCTGCGGCGGATGGAGCGGGAAACCGCGGCGGCGGCGCCCAAGTTCAACGCCGTGCGGCGGGCTCGCAACGCCGAGATCCAGGCCCGCACGGTCGGCCTGGCCCACGAGGAGGACATCGAAGGGGACGCCAGGCGCCTGGCCGAGCACCTGTCGATGCGCTTCCAGACCGAGTCGGTGATCTCCTTCGCCCGGCTGGCCGCGGTCCGGGTCGACGACCGGGGCCTGTTCCTGGCGGTCATGTTCCTGGCTCACTGGGGCGTGCTCGAACTCCAGCAAGCGGCCCCCTACGGGGATTTCACCCTGGAGCGCTCCACCGCGGCGGCCCCGCAGGCCTCGGACGACGCCACCGCAGCCGCCTGAGCCCCACTTTGAGCCGATCCAAGCCCCAGACTCCCGACGACCTGCGCCCCCTGGTCGAAGCCGCGCTCTTTGCCACGGCCCAGCCCATCGCCCTGGCCGAGCTCGCGGATCTGCTCGGGGCATCCCAGCGGGCCACGAGGCAGGCCATCGAGGCCCTGGTCGTCGAGTACACCGATCGCCCCCACGGCGCGCTCGAGATCGGGATGGATGGCGAGGGCTTCATCTTGCAGGTCAAGCCGCTGTTCCAGCGGGTGGTCGATCGCCTCCTGCCGACAGATCTGCCCCAGTCGGTGCTGCGCACGCTGTCCTACATCGCGGCCCGGGCTCCGATCATGCAGCGCGAGGTCGTCGAGGCGCGGGGCTCGGGCGCCTACGACCACATCAAGGAGCTCGCCGAGCGCCGCCTGATCGAGAAGATCCCCAGCGGCAACTCCTTCGAGCTGCGGGTCGGCGAGCGCTTCGCCGAGTACTTCCGCATCGATCGCGACAAGCTCGCACCGATGCTCGAGCGCCTGCAGTCCCGCCGCTAGACCTTTTGCAGTTTGAACGGGGCCCTCTGCGCGGTCGCTGCGCTGCGCAACCGGGCCCCGTTTGACTCATCGGGCTCGATCCATTCAAGCCGGGAGCACTCTAGACCTTTTGCAGTTTGAACGGGGCCCTCTGCGCGGTCGCTTCGCTGCGCAACCGGGCCCCGTTTGACTCATCGGGCTCGATCCAT
>JAJXWQ010000137.1 GCA_021781555.1 bacterium | reverse complement strand
GTTCCTCGAGCTCGGCCACGACCTGAGTCCTGGCCGCAAAGGGAACGTGGGATTCGAGTTGCCCGGCGGTCATGGGCTCGAGGCCCGCCTCTTCGAGGACGCCCTCGGCGGCGTCGACAAGACGCCCTTCACGGTATGCCGCAAGTCTGGCCAGGAAGCCCGCGTGGCGGCGTTTCCAGCGCCTCGATCGTGGATGCAGGATCCGCCCCCCACCGAGGGTCTGGGCCGGAGAGTAGCGCCGTATGACGAAGCGGTCACCGAAATCGGCCACCAGGGGTGTCTCGAGGAGCAGCTGCGCAAAACCAGCGGAGCCGCCCGGGAGCTTGTCGGCGTCCAGCAAGGCCAGACGGCCGATGACCTCCGCCGTTCCGTGGTGCACGCGGACCCGGTCGCGATGCTCGACGGCCGGCGAGCTTGCCAGGAGCTCGAGCCAGACGTCGACCACGGTCGCCGGGCCGAAGAGCCCCGGCGCGACGAGCCATTCGCCGCGCTCGAACTCGGCATGCGAAAGCCCGGCCACGTTGATCGCCACGCGCTGGCCCGCCTGGACGCGCGCGCGCTTGCCGCCGTGCACCTGCAACCCGCGCGCCCGGCCCTTGAGTCCGCTAGGCTGAAGTTCGATCGGATCCCCTTCGCCCAGGCTCCCGGTAAACAGCGTCCCGGTGACCACCGTGCCGAAGCCTTGCTTGACGAAGACCCGGTCGATCGGAAGCCGGGCCGGAGCCAGCGCATCCCTCGTGGCGGTCACGGCCGCCAGCCGATCGAGCGCCGACAGGAGCTCCTCGAGCCCCTCCCCGGTCGTGGCCGAAACCGGCACCAGGGGGGCGTCTTCCAGGAAGGTCCCCGCCAGCGTTTCCTGGATGTCGGCGATCGCCAGCTCCAGGAGCTCTGCCTCGACGAGATCCCGCTTGGTGACGACCACCAGGCCGTGCTGGACGTGCAAGAGGCGCAGGATGTCGAGGTGCTCCCGGGTCTGCGGCATCACGCCGTCGTCGGCGGCGACCACGAGCAGCACGAGGTCCATGCCCCCGACGCCGGCGAGCATGTTCTTGAGGAAGCGCTCGTGGCCGGGGACATCGACGACGCTCGCCGTCCGGCCGGAGGGCAAGATGAAGGGAGCGAAGCCGAGATCGATCGTCAGGCCCCGGCGTTTCTCTTCGGCCAGGCGATCGGTATCCACGCCCGTGAGCGCCTTGATGAGCGTGGTCTTGCCATGGTCGACATGGCCTGCGGTGCCGATGACGAGCGGCAGATCCCCGGTTGCCATCAAGGCGTCCCTCGCGCGGGCCGGAGGGCCTCGTCTTCCAGTACCTCGCGAAAGGCAGCGACGATCCGGTCGTCGTCCCCGTCGAGGAGCGTGCGGACATCCAGCAAAAGGGCGCCCTCGGAAAGACGCCCCACGATGGGCGTGGCTGCCGTTCTGAGACGATCTGCCAGCAGCTGCACGCTGACGCCGGCACCGATGCGCACGACCCAGGTATCGAGCTCGACGCCGGGCAAGGAGCCCCCACCGGGGGCAGACGTGGCCCCGGCGGCGACGGCATCCAGGCCCAGCGCCCGGAGGCGCCCGGCCAGCGCCTGGGCCCGGGGACCGAGGGATGCGGGCGTTGCCGCCAGCATGGCCAGGGCCGGAACGCTCGAAAAAACGCCTTCGGGATCCAGGTACAGGCGCAGCGTGGCCTCCAGCATGGCGATCACCGTCTTGTCGAGGCGCAGGGCCCGCAGGATCGGGTTGGCCTCGAGCCGGTCGATGAGGGCCCGCTTGCCCACGATGATGCCGGCTTGGGGACCGCCCAGCAGCTTGTCGCCGGAGAACGTGACCAGATCGACGCCGGAGCGGATGGCCTCGGGCACCGTCGGCTCGTGGGGCAGGCCATGGAGCGCCAGGTCGACGAGGGTGCCCGAGCCCAGATCCAGGACCGCGGGAAGGCCGTGCCGGTGCGCGATGGCGGCCAGGTCGGCGGCGCCAACCTCCGCGGTGAACCCGACCAGCTTGAAGTTGGACCGATGGCACTTGAGCAGCAGGCCGGTCCGATCGCCGATCGCACGCTCGAAATCGTCGGGCCGGGTCTTGTTCGTGGTCCCGACCTCCTCGAGCCGGGCCCCCGAGGCAGTGATGACGTCGGGTATCCGGAACGATCCGCCGATCTCGACCAGCTCGCCACGGCTCACCACCACCTCCTGGCCCCGGGCCAGGGTGTCCACCACGAGCAGCACGGCCGCAGCATTGTTATTGACGGCGATCGCCGCCTCGGCGCCGCACAGCCGGGCCAGCAAGGGCTCGAGGTGGCTCTTGCGTTGCCCGCGGCGGCCGGTCGCGAGATCGAGCTCGAGATTCGAGTACGAGGTACCGATCTCCAGCGCACGGAGCAAGGCCTGCTCCGGCAAGGGAGCCCGTCCCAGGTTGGTGTTCAGGACGACCCCCGTCGCGTTGACCACACGCACCAGGTGCGGCCAGGAATCACGCATCAGGCGCGCCCGAGCATCCTGGCGGATCCGCTCGGCTTCCGGCACCACCGGGTCGCCGGCCCGGATGTGCCGGCGCAGGTCCTCCAGAACCTCTTGCAAGGCCGCGATCACCCGCGAGCGGGGGTAATCGGCGAGCAGCTCCGAACTCGCGGGATCGTCCAGCATGGTTCCCACGGCCGGAATCTGGCGCAGGAGCGTGCGGGGATCGAGATCGGCCATACCTCGCCAGTTTACCGCTAGCGCTGCAGTCGGGTTTCCCTTCGACCCCTCGGACACGCCAGTGGCGCGGTCTTCGCCAAGAAAGAAGCCGCAACCGGGTACACGATCGACGCATGTACCAGCAAGTCCTCACCTTCGTCGCGGAACGCGGCCAGGCGCGCGTGACCGAGATCCAGCAGGCCTTCGGGCTGTCCGCCGAGATGGCCGCCTGCCTGTGCATCGAGCTTCAAGACGCCCAGTGGTTGACCGACACGCCCCCTTCGGCCTGCCCGCGCCAGGGCGGCGACGGTGGCTGCGGATCGTGTGCGCAAAGCGCCTGTCCTGGCCACACTTCGCCGGGCGACCCGAGCGCGTTCGAGGGCTGCTGTGGGATCAACGCTCCCTTTCGGCTGACGACCCGCGGAAGGACCTTCCTGGGCCAAGGCTAGGGTGCTCCCGGTTTGAAGGGATCGCGCCCGAGGAGTCCAACGGCGCCCGCCTGCGCAGCGCGGCGACCGCGCCGGGGAACGTTACCGCTCTAACCGCTCCCCAGCGGTTCGAGGGCGTCGTCCATGAACATCTGCGCGAAACCGTTCGCCAGGATCTGCCCGAGCTCGGCATCGGTGAGCGCGAGATCGCGGGCTGCCAGCAGCCATTCCTCCCCGAGGCCGGTGCGGGAGACGGTGAGGTTGTCCGTGCACAGGGTGGCGGCCAGGCCAAAGGCCAGCATGCGGCGCAACGGGTGGTCGGTCAGCTGGGCGACGGCACCCGTTTGCACGTTGCTCTTGAGACAGACCTCGATGCCCACGTGGTGCTCACGCGCCAGCTCGACGGCCTTGGGATCCCCGAAGATCCGGGTGCCGTGGCCGATGCGCTCTGCGCCAAGGGTCTCGATCGCCTCGGCAACGTTCTCGCCCGGGCCCGCCTCTCCCGCATGGACCGTGACGTGCAGTCCCTCGGCCTTGGCGCGGCCGAAGGCGCGCCGGAAGGGTGCGAGATCGAATCCGCGCCCTTCGTCGCCGGCCAGGTCGACTGCCACCACGCCGTGGCGATGGTAGGCGATCGCAAGGTCCGCGATGCGATCGGCCTGGCCGGCGTCCATCCCGTGCAAGACGCAGAGGATGAGCCGCGCCTGGGTCCCGGTGGCCTGGCGGCCCTCGGCCAGCCCCTCGAGCGCGGCCTCGACGACCTCCTCGGCCGGCAGGCCGTCCCTGGTGTGCAACAGCGGGCAGAACCGGATCTCGGCGTACATCGCCGCATTGGCGGCGCAGTCCTCGAGGATCTCCCGGCTCGCCCTCTGCAGGGCGGTGCGGGTCTGCAAGAGGGGCAAGACGATGTCGAAGCGCTCGAGATAGGCCTTGAGATCCCCGTCGGGCGGGGCGCGGAAGATGGCCTCGAGCTGCGTGGTCCCGGAGCCTTGCTGGCGCGCCAGTTCGAGCAAGGTGGCCGGGCGGACGGAGCCGTCGAGATGCAGGTGCAGATCGGTCTTGCGAAGCTTGAGGAGCAGGTCGGAGTTCATCGTGTCCATTGTACGAGACGATCGCAAGCCGGGATATCGCTCCGGGAACGGGTGTCTTGCTGCGCCGTACGCAAAATGGCGGATGCAAGGAAGCAGTTGACCCTGTAGACTCGAGCAGCGGGGAAGAGAGAGTCACAGGACCCGGCGCAAGAGGAGTACGAGATGAAGACCAAGATGTTATGGGCTGCGGCGTCGGTGCTTGCGGCCGGGGCGCTGACCGCCTGCACGGGCCTCAACGGGCTGTTGGGTGGCCTGGGCTCGAATTCATCGCTCAACGGGTCGGTGAATCTGACGTCGAACAACTCGAACAGCCTGAGTTCCGTCAGCCCCCTCTCGATGACGCTGAGCAACGGTTCCACCTATGCGACGCAGGCCTTGACCGCCAGTCCGAGCACCACCCCGACGAGCGGAGCTCCCACCTCACCGACCCTCGACGATGTCTACGTCACCTTCTCCCAGGTGCAGGTCCATTACGATGGCGAGAACACGGCCACGGGCTCGCTGACGCCGCCGGCCACGGATAGCCCCGACACCGATCCGGGTTGGCTGACCTTCAACGCCTCGACCAGCCAGCAGATCGACCTCGAAAAGCTGGCCACGGATACCGCGTTCGGGACGATGAATTCTCTCAAGGACGGCACCTACACGCAGATCCGCCTGGCCGTCCAGTCGGCCGAGGTCAAGTACACGAATCCGGACGGATCGTCCGCGACCGCCTCGCTCGATGTCCCGAGCAGCGAGCTCAAGATCATCAAGCCTTTCGTGCTCAAGCCGGGCTACGCGACCACCCTGCACTTCGATTTCGCCACCTCGCAGTCCGTGCGCCAGGCGAACGGAGTCTGGATGATCAACCCGACCGCGATCCACACGGTTCCGACCTACGCAGTCCAGCCGAGCCCGGCTCCGAGCGCCTCGCCAAGCGCGAGTCCCAGCGCCTAGGCCTTTTGCAGTTTGAACGGGGCCCTCTGCGCGGTCGCTTCGCTGCGCAACCGGGCCCCGTTTGACTCATCGGGCTCGATCCATTCAAACCGGGAGCACTCTAGGGGGATTCTCCCGCGCTGCGCGCGGGCTGTGACTCGAGGGAACCCGCCGGTTCCCTCGAACTCTCTCCGGCTGCGGGCAAGCTGCTGCGCCGCGGGGATCCCTCGGTGGCGAGATTTCCGCTCGGAGCCGGGAGGCCTGGACGGGAGCGGGCCCCCGAGGAGTCGAGCGGGGCCCGGTTCCCCGGCGCGGCGACTGCGCCAGGCGACCCGTTCAAACGGCACAAGGTATGAACCTACCCGGGCGGGAGGGGCCAAGCCTCTCCCGCTCTTGAACTGCATCCGGGGCGCCGACAGGCCAGCGGCGCGTGGTGCCAGGGAGCGGACGGGGACGCCGAGATCAGGCCGTGGCGCGGTGGCCGAAGACGCAGTTTCGACCAGCATTCTTGGCCTTGTCGAGGGCCTGCTGAGCCGAGCGGACGAGATGCTCGGTGTCGTGGTCCATGCCCGGGAAGCACGCCACCCCTACCGAGATGGTGGCGCGAGCCGTCATGTGGGTCCTGGCCGGGAAGGTCGCGGATTCGACGGCCTGCCGGAGGGTCTCCGCCAGCTTGTATGCGCGCGCCTGGGCCAGCCCCGGATCCTGCGCCGGGATCAACACCGCAAACTCCTCGCCGCCGAAACGGCCGGCGAGCTCGCCGTCGAGCAGGGCCGAGCGCGCGATCGATCCGACCTGACGCAGGAGATCGTCTCCGGCCAGGAAACCGTGCCGTTCGTTGTAGCTGGCGAAGTGATCCACGTCGAAGAGGACGATGGCCAGGCCGTTGGCGTGCTTCTCGGCCCTGGCGACCTCGTCGGCCAGGCGTTCATGAAAAGCGCGATGGTTGAGCAGGCTGGTGATCGGGTCGGTTGTCATCGAGGCATCGAAGCGCTTCTGTAGCCAGGCGTTCTCGTAGGCGGCCGCGGCTGCGTTGGCGATCGCCGACAAGATGGCCGTGTCCTCGTTGGCGAAGCTCGTCGTTTCGTAAGTCATCGCCGACAGAACCCCCACCAGGCGCATCCCCATCATCAACGGGACGGCGATCGCGCTCATGACTCCGCTCTCACGGACCCAGGCCGGGACCGTGAAGCGATCCTCGCC
>JAJXWQ010000136.1 GCA_021781555.1 bacterium | reverse complement strand
GCGCTGTTCGGACGCAAGGACGCCCAGCAGCTCGCCCTGGTGAAGCGGATGGTCAGCGACCTGAACCTGCCGGTGCGCATCGAGCCGGTGCCGACCGTGCGCGACGCCGACGGCCTGGCGCTGTCCAGCCGCAACGCCTACCTGGGCGCGACCGAACGCGCCGCCGCTCTTGGCCTTAGCCGGGCCCTGGCGGCGGTTCTCGGCCGGTATCAGGAGGGCGAGCGGGATCCTCGTGCGCTGGTAGGCATCGGCCTGGCGCGCTGGCAGGAAATCGCCGGGGGGCCTGCCGGACTGGAGTATCTCGAGGTGCTCGACGGCAGGACGCTACAGCCGGTCGGCAACCTTGCGGGTGAAGGGGTGGCGGCGATCGCCGCCAGGGTCGGTCCGGCCCGGTTGATCGACAACGTCGCGCTCGTAGCGGACTCCCCTGACCTCGGCCTGCTCGAGCTGTCGGGCCATGCGGCCGGGTCTTTCGGCCCCTCGGCGGCCGGGCGGTGATGGCCGTGGTCATCACGCTGGATGGCCCGGCCGGAGCGGGCAAGAGTACGGTCTCCAGGGCGCTGGCGCGGCGCTTGTCTTGCCTGTACCTCGATACCGGGGCGATGTACCGGGCCTTGACCGTCAAGGCGCTGGACCGCGGGATCTCGATGGACGATCCGCGGGCCATCGGCGAGCTGGCTGCCCGCACCGAGATCCGCCTGGTTCCCGATCCCGACGCGATGCGCGTGACCGTCGACGGCGAGGATGTCACCGAGCGGATCCGGAATCCAGAGGTCAGCCGCAACGTGTCCTATGTTGCCCGGGTGCCCGAGGTTCGGGCCGAGATGGTTCGCGTGCAGCGCAAGCTTGGCGAGGGAGGCTCCGTCGTGGCCGAGGGCCGTGACATGGGGACCGTCGTCTTCCCTCATGCCGATCTCAAGGTCTACCTCGAAGCCTCGCCGCACGAGCGAGCCCGCAGGCGCGCGTCCGATCTCGCCCTTGCCGGGCACGCGGTGGACCTGGAGGCTCTCGAGGCCGAGATCCGCCAGCGCGATCATCTGGATGCCACGCGGGATGTGGCGCCCATGGCGGCGGCCGCGGATGCCATAAGGCTGGTGACCGACGACCTCTCGGCCGACCAGGTCGTCGATCGCATACTCGACCTTTTGCAGGGCGGCGCCTTGGCCGGGCGCACCGCTGGCTAGTCAACCTCGTCGGAGTCGCCCAACCCCCTGACCCGGGCGATGACCTATGCTTGGCCCGTAGGGCCGCTCCGGTGCCCTCGTGGATCGGGGCGGCCCTGACCGGCACCTTGGTGCCCGCTTGCAGAGGAGGACCGCAGTGCTTCTGTCCGCGCTGGCCGTGGCCGCGGCCCTTCACTTCCAGGGTTTCCGGTTGGCCCGAGCGACGACCCCGGCCGAGGATCCGTTCCTGGCGCCGGCCTCCCCCTTCGGCGGGTCGAGCTCGGCTCGGTTGCCCGACGATCCGGCCCAGGAGGCGCGGATGCCGCGGGTCTCGGCGCAGCAGCTCCACGCCTTGATGCTGCGGCACCAGGGGTTGGTCGTGGTCGACGCGCGGGACGCATACTCTTACGCAGCCTCCCACATCCCCGGCGCCCTCGACTTCCCGCTGCTCCAGTTCGGCCGCCAGTATCGCCTCCTGCCGAAGGATGAGCTCATCGCGCTGTACTGCACCTGACCGGACGACTATCTGAGCGCCCGTGAGGCGTTCATCCTCAAGACCAAGGGCTTCCGCCACGTGATCGTGCTCAGGGGCGGCCTCGGGGCCTGGCAGAAGGCGGGCTATCCGGTGGCGGGATCGCAGTGACCGGCAAGCCGCCAGAGCTATCTATTTGAGCTCGAACGGGTCCCTCTGCGCGGTCGCTTCGCTGCGCAACCGGGCCCCGTTTGACTTCTGCTTGGGGGTCCCTCTGCGCGGTCGCTTCGCTGCGCAACCGGGCCCCGTTTGACTCCTGCTTGGGGGTCCCTCTGCGCGGTCGCTTCGCTGCGCAACCGGGCCCCGTTTGACTCCCAAGACCCGATTCTTTCCAGCCGGGAGCATTCTAGGTCAAGGTCACCTGGGCGAGGAACTCGCCGTCGACGAGGGCTCGTCGTAGCGCCGTCAGGAAGGTTGCTCGCGGCAGGTTGCCGGAGTCGAGCTGGATCCGATGCGGGCCGAGCTGGCGGAGGCGAACCGTCAGGGCTCTCCCATCCAGGAAGAGGCCGACGCGAGCGGGATGGCCCGCCAGGATCTGCGCCTCGAGCCACTCCAGGGCCCAGTTCGGATCGCGGCCCTCGACCTCGATCTCGGCGCCCCGATCGACATCGAGGATCCGGGCCAGGGCATCGTGCTGGGCGAGGGAGAGGGCATCGGCCGCCGCAGCTTCGGCTCTGGCTTCGGGCGGGTCTCGAGGGTCCGCTGGTAGCGCGTGAGCGAAGGCCAGCAGGCTGGCCCGGAGGAGGGAATCGGACGGGGAACCGCCGATCTGCGCGACGGCAGCCACGCCCTGCCAGTGCCCTGCGAAGGCCAGGGCGGTGGCCAGCCGAGCCCAGTCGGCCGGCCAACCGATCGCCAGGGAGTTGGCGAGCGCCCCGACCTCACGTTCGGCCTCGACCAGGCCGGAGCGCGCTCCTGCAGCCCTGCCGGCGGAGGTCCCCAGCTGCGGCCTGGGCTCGGCGACGATATCGATGACGTGGGACAGGAAGAGGTTGCCATCCATCCGGCTCCGCATCGGGCCGGCGAGCGGCATGTCGAGTCGCTCTGCGAGAACGGGCAAGACCCCGTCGCCGCCGTGGCGATCGCGAACCAACCGCCCACTCGTCGTCATTCGAGCCAGCTTGTCGAGGATCGCAGCCTTGTGGCCGGCGGGAGCCTCGAGCCGGCGGTCCATGGCTTCGTAGACGGCAAGGAGCTCGCCTTGGCGGGCCTCGGAGAGGGCCAGGACGGCTTCGCGTTGCTCGGGAGTCAGGCGGGCCAGGAGCTCTTCGAGGGTCATCGGTCCCCTGCTTGCGTAGCTGGCCAGGACCTGGCGCCCGCTCATGCCCCGGCGAGAGTCGCGATCGAGGCGAAGCCGCTTCTCCTTCTTTGGACGGGCAAGCTGGGCCGGTGGATCTCCTGCCAGCGCCTTGAAGAGCCACCCCAGAGGGGAGCTATCGCCGCCGACCTTCCGGGTCATGGCTCTCCCTGGAAGCCGGGACCGCATGGCGCGGTTTCCCGACACACCCCTGGGTCGGTCTGGCTCACGCCACCGGACCCGTGGGCACCCGGGCGGCGATCTCGGCAAGCTTGGCCGCCGAGCACGTGGCATCCGGGCCCAGATAGGCGGCCTGACGCCGCATCCGCACGACCTGTGCCGACGGAGCGCCGCACTCGGGACAGGCGCCGGCAAAGGTGCCGCTGGTGCTGCAGGCTGGGCAGTGGTCGAGCGGGAAAGACAGGGCCCCGTGGCCGATCCCGGAGGCGAGCATCGCGCGTAGCAGACGCTCGACCGCAGGGGGATCGGGTGGACTGGCGAACTCCACGATCGTCAGGTGCCCCCCCTCGCAGAGCTCCTGGTAGGGGGCCTCGAGGGCGAAGAGCCGGGCGGCGTCGATCGCGAAGTCGACCGGAAGGCCGAACGACGACGCGTACCAGGCCTTGTCGGTCACCTGCGGCACCTCGCCGAACTCCCGGCGATCGAGGGCGACGAAGCGGCCGACCGGAGCGTCGGAATGCGCGCCATACAGGACGAAGTTGCGGTTGCTCTCGGCAGACAGGCGGTCGACGAAGGCTCGCATCTGCTGGACGATCGACAGTCCTCGCTCCTGCGCGGCCTCGGACTGGCCGTGGTGCTTGCCCGTCAAGAGGATCAGGGCCTCGGCCAGGCCGACGAACGAGAGCGCGAGGGTCCCGTGCCGGAGCGCGGGATCGATGGCGTCGTCGGGTGCCAGGTCGGCCGAGCCGGCGTAGAGCCCCTGGCCCATCAAGAAGGGGAAGTCGCGCACGCGCAGGCGCCCCAGAACGTCGGCTCGATGCAGGAGCTGCCGGCCGGCGATCGCCAGGGTGGTGTCGAGGAGATGATCGAAGGAAAGATTGCCGCGCCTGGCCTTGAGGACGAGGCGGGGCAGGTTGATCGAGACAGTCGCGACATTGCCGCGGCCGGCATCCAGCGGCGCCCCGCGACGATCCGCGGGTATGCGGGCGCAGCCCGACAGGTAGGTGAGGTCGGCTCCGAGCCGGGCGTTGAACGGGGCATCGAGAAAGGCGAAGTTGGGCATGAGCCGCCGGGCGGCGACCTCTATCGCGAGCTGGAACAGATCGTAGTTGGGATCGCCCGGATCGAGGTTGACTCCGCGCTTGACCTTGAAGGTCAAGTTTGGATAGATGGCCGGCTCCCCCCGGCCCAGGCCGCGGACAAACGCCCGCAGGACCGCCCCGGTGACCATGCGGCCGGTGGGTGAGGTGTCGAGCCCCAGGGCGACCGAGGAGTACGGCACCTGGCCGCCCGCACGGGAGTGGAGGGTGTTGAGGTCGTAGATGAAGCCCTCGGTCGCCTGGAACAGCTCGGCCTCGCTCACTTCCGGGCCAAGCACCCGGGCGAGATCGCGATCGAAGGCACTGAACGATTGGCCCCCGAAGCATTCGTTCTGGGCCTGCTGCAGGGCCAGCGCGGCCAGGCCCAGGGCCGAGCCAGGGCGCTTGGCCGAGCGCACCGATCCGTGCTCGGTGGCGAAGCCGCCCGAGAGGAGGCGAGCCAGCGGAATCTGGAAGGAGTTGAAGGTCTTGGCGTAGTGCTCGATATCGTGGATGTGCAGATCGCCCCGGATGTGGGCGTCGGCGGACTCCTCGGGGATCAGGCGCTTGAGGTAGTACTCCCGACTGGCGGCAGCACCGACCTGCAGCATCTTGAGGGCCGGGCCGCGGGACGTACTGCGCCGATCGGTCTGGATGCCCTCGCCGTCTTCTTCCTCGCGCAGGATCTCGTCCACCGCGTCCAGCAGCTCGCTCTTGGCCTCGCGAATGCGGTTCCGCCGGGCCCGGTACAGAGTGTAGGAGCGCGCGATGCGGAGATGGCCGGCCGCGAGCAGGGAGCGCTCGATGGCATCCTGGACCAGCTCGACGGAGGGCACGGCCGGCTCTGGCGGCGCATCGGCCCCGACCCGCGCGCAGACGTCGGCGGTCAGCTCGCGCGCCAGACGATCGTCAGCCTGCTGGACCGAGCGTACGGCGCGGGCGATCGCGATCTCGATCTTGTCCGGATCGAAGGGCACCACCCGCCCGTCACGCTTGCGGATCTGCTCGATGAGCGTCTTGGCCATGAGTCGGCAAGCTCCGTGGGACCCGACAAGGGCCGGGCGGCGAGGTCGCCAGGCGCCCGGTACACCGAAAACGGCCTCGAGGAGGGCGTCAGGCGCCAGGCGCGGCGCGATCCTAGGATAGCGGGAGCGAGACCTTTTTGCCAGCCAGGCGGGAGAGCTCGCCCATGAAGTCCTCGATGCTCGAGAAGCTGCGATAGACCGAGGCGAACCGAACGTAGGCCACCTCATCCACCGACCGGAGCCGATCGAGGACCAGCTCGCCGATCTCCTCCGACGTGACCTCCCGCGCGTTGCGCTTGGCAAGCTGCGCCTCGATGTCGGCAGCCAGTGCCGCCACGTCGTCGGCCGGGATGGGGCTCTTGACCGTGGCGTGCACCAAGCCGAGCAGGAGCTTGTGCGGATCGAAGGGCTGGCGCTTGCCGTCGCGCTTGACCACGGTGATCGGCACCGTCTCCACGCGCTCGTAGGTGGTAAAGCGGGTCTTGCACGTCGAGCACTCGCGGCGCCTTCTCAGCGTCGCCTCCTGATCCAGGAGGCGCGACTCGAGGACCCGGCTATCGGTCGCCGAGCATGAGGGGCAGCGCACGTCCGATTCTACACGACTGCGGCCGGGAGCGTGAGGCGACGTGCCCCACGGCTCCCGGCCGCGAAGCCGGTCGTCAGCTGGCCCGGCCGAGCAGCTGGCGCAGCACGTAGGGCAGGATACCGCCGTTGAGGTAGTACTCGACCTCGATCGGGGTATCGATCCGCAGGATGACCGGGACCGTGTCGGTCTTGCCATCCTGGCGGTGGATGGCCAGAGTGACCTCCTGGCGCGGCGCGATGTCGCCCTCGAGGCCCAGGAGGTCGAAGGTCTCGTCCCCCTTGAGCCCCAGCGCCTCGGCCGTGGTGCCGTCCTTGAACTGGCACGGCAGCACGCCCATCCCGACCAGGTTGGACCGATGGATGCGCTCGAAGCTGCGGGCGATGACGGCCCGGACGCCGAGCAGGGCCGTGCCCTTGGCCGCCCAGTCGCGGCTGCTACCCGTGCCGTACTCGAG
>JAJXWQ010000044.1 GCA_021781555.1 bacterium | reverse complement strand
CGACCAACGGATCGGCAGCAGCGGGTCAACTTCGCCGAGGAACTAAAGCTCTGTGGCTAGGTCGGGCCGCTCGTTAACAGGCCGTCATTCATGGGCATTGGGTCTAGACGATCTTGACGACCATCAAGGTGGCGTCGTCGGCCTGCTCGGTCGTGCCGGAGAAGGAGGACAGGCGGGAGAGGATCGTGTCGCGGATGGTCCGGGCGGGCTGGAGGCCGTAGCGTGTGACGACGTCCTTCAGCTCGTCGCGCTCCTCCACCCCCTCCGCGCCGGGCACATAATCGAAGAAGGCGCGGCCTTCGGGGTTTCGAGCCTCGGTGATGCCGTCCGTAAAGAAGACGATGGCGTCCCCGGGCTCCAGGGGGACGGTCTGCGCCGTGTAGCGGGTCCGGGCCGAGGAGCCGAGGGGAAAGGCGCCGGGCGCATCGAGCGCCTCGGCGGTTCGCGTGGCGGCCCGAAATACGACCGGGGCCGGGTGGCCCGCGCAGGCGTAAGTCATCGTCGCAGCCTCGCGGTCGACGATGGCGTAGCAGAACGTGGTCTTGCGATGGGTCCGGTCGGGGATCGTCTCGCAGATCAGCTGGTTGAGGGCGGTCAGCAGTGGCTCGATATCCGGGTTACGGCGGACGAGCGTGTAGAAGCCCGCCTTGGTCATGGCCATGACGAGCGCCGCCTGCAAGCCCTTGCCGGCCACGTCGCCGATCGCCAGGGCCAGCCGATCGTCGTCGAGGCGGGCCACGTCGTAGTAGTCCCCGCCGAATTCCTGCGCCGGCCGGCTCGAGCACGACACGTCGACGCCCCGGATGCCTGGAACCTGGGCCGGGAGCAAGGCTGCCTGGATGTTGCGGGCGGTGGAAAGCTCCTGATCGAGGCGGGCCTTGGCCACGGCCACCTGCACCATCTCGACGAGACGCAGCTTGTCGGCCAGGCGATGCGCCATGGAGACAAGCAGGCGCTGGTCTTGCTCCGAGTAGTCGAGATCCGAGCGCTTGGGCCCGAAATTGATCCGACCGATGACCTGCCCGCCGCTGACGAGCGGCGCGTAAAACGTGAATCCGTAAATACGACGGCTGCCCACGAGCTGCGCCGTGCGCGCCTTGCGGGCCAGCAAGCCGGAGCGCTCGGCGCGCTGGAGTTCGAGGAGCTCGCCCTTGTCCGCACTCATGGCATAGCCGGGACCGAAAGCATTGATGCCGCGGGCGGCGGCGAAGAGCAACAGATCGCTGTGCGGATCGCGCACGAAGATCGACACGTGCTGGGGACGCACGGTCGCATCGGCGAGGTCGAAGTAATGACCGTAGAGTTCGTCGGGGGCCAGGGCCTGGTCCGTGAGCTGGTTGAAGCGAGCCAGCGTCTCCGATGCGTCGTAGGCCTCGCGGTCGAAGATCCGATCGATCTGGCGGCGTGTGAAGGTGACCAGGGGATTGAAGGCGATCGCCACCGCTCCGGTCGCCAGGAGCTCTGCCCAGGGCCCGGGGTGAGACCCGATGCCGAAGACCCCCCCCTCCCAGCTTCGCAGCGCCGCCGCCAGGAGGAAGTAACCGCCCGCCAGGACCGCCGTGGTCAACGCATAGGTGACCGTGCGCTTGATGACGACGCGGATGTCGAAGAGCTCGGCCCGGATGACGTCGTAGACGATCGAGATCGGAAACGCGACGCTGATGAGGTAGCTGAAGGCCACGACCATCCCGAGCGGGCCCACGGCCGCACCCTGGAAGAAGAAGTACGGGATGCCCCACAAGAGCAAGATGGGCAGGAAGCCGATCGCCGCGCCCGCGAGGGCGATGCGAGCCTGGCGCCGGGAACTCGGCTCCTTCGCTCGCCAGGCCTTGAAGCCGATGAGGGCCAGCAGGACGACGAATCCCACCATGACCCAGGCCAGGGCGACGTTGTAGATGACCATGTGGGTGTCGAATCGCGCGGGATCGACCCAGTAGGCCTCCGGCCGGAAGTAGAAGGCCCACGGGATGGCGATCAGAGCCACCGGCAGGTAGGGCAACCACGAAGCCAGCAAACGCCGCCGCCGGGTCATCGGCGGCCGTGGGAAGGTGAGTCCCAGGTGCACCATGGCGCTGGGCAGAAACGGCAGGGCAACCGGAAACAGCGGCAGGAAAAGCCGGGCCGAGTCGATGTCGTTGTTGGTGACGCCCCACAGCGCCACGGCACAGGTCATCAACAGGTGGGGGCCGGTCGCCGGATGATCCGGCTTGGCCCAGAATGCCGCCATGCCGACCAGCAGGAAGACGAGGGCTGGCAAGAGCAGCGACATGAAGCTGCGGAACCACGATCCCACGGTCATTCGCTCGGTCGGTATGATGGCGTCGAAGGTCTTGCCGTCGCGTGCGAACCGGTAGCGAACAGGCGTCCCCACGGGCAGCGAAGCGACGAAGCGATCGAGGTCCTCGGGGCGCCGCATCCGCCGGCCGTCTACGCTGACGATGCGATCGTATTGCTGGATGGAAAGATCGGCACCCTTCCACGCGCTCGGAGCATCGATGAGCTTGGCGTTCGGTCCGTTCCAGGACGGGTCGTTGATCGCCGAGACGTCGAGCGTGGCCTCGTATCGGAAGCCCGCAAACGGCTTGCCCGGGAGCCGCAGCAAGGCGACCGCCTCGACGACCCAGAGGAGCAGACAGAGCAGGGCAAAGCCCTTCAGCAGGCGCTCGGCAGACAGCTGGGACTTCAACATCCCGTTATACCTTTTCCAATTTGAACGGGTCCCTCTGTGCGGTCACCGCGCTGCGCGACCGGGCCCGCTGGACGCTCCAGACCCGATCCCTATCCAGGCGAAACCGCTCTGGATCGTTCTCACTTTGAACGGGTCCCTCTGCGCGGTCGCTGCGCTGCGCAACCGGGCCCCGCTGGACTCCTCGGGCCCGCTCCATGCAAACCGGGACCACCCTAGATATTCCCCGGGGCCTGGCGGATCTGACCGGGGCCAGGCGCCCGAGAGCCCCAGCCGCCCATGGTCAGGGCGTCCGGGACTTCGGGTGGAACCGGACCCGCCTATGCGCCCGGCTGGCCGCTGCCGTCGCCGGGGAAGATCGCGTTGCCGGTCTTGAGGGCGTTCTCGATCACCTTGGCCGCGGTGTCGGGGTGCTTGGGATCGTTGAGGCCCTCGGTGAACGACTTGAAATTCTCGGGGGTGAGCTGGCTCGAAACCTTGTCGACGTTGGCGGTGTAGCTATCCCAGTTGCCGCCGTCAGCCTGGCTCTGAAGCTTGTCGATGGTCGAGCACAGGGTCTTGAGGGCCGTAGCATTGGCGGGATTGGTCAGAGCCGCGACGGCATCGGACGGCAGGTTCTTGAACGCGGGATCGGCCAGAGCCTGCGTGGGATTGGCGACGAGCGCATGCCGGAAGGCTGCGTCCTCGAGCAGCGAATGCAGCGCGGCATTCGTCGCGGCCTGCTGCTCGGCCAGGCGAGTGGCGTCGGCACCCGATCGGGCGCTGGCCGCCCCCCGCGACAGCGAGGCGATCATGGAGCGGGCGAAGGTGGGATCCTGAAGCATCTGGCGATCGGAATCCGAGAGTTTACCCCAGGCGGCCGAACCCACGAGCTGCTGCGGATCGCCCTGGAGCTCCGCCGCCGTGCCCTTGGGATCCCGGCCATAGCTCGCGACGATGCTGCCCCAGGCCTGCATCAGGGGCGACGGCGCCGACCGGGCCGAAGCCGCCTCGGCTGCGACGGAGCGCGGATCGACCGTCACGCCGTTGACCGAGACGATGTCGTCCAGCGTCTTCTGGTGAAGGCTCGAGTTGACGACGAGATCCGTGGCGACCTGGGAAAGGCCGACACCGGCATCCTTGGCATACTGGGCGACCTGCGCGGCGGTGTACTTCTTGCTGGTGGCGTTAATGAAGAGGAACTTGTCCGGGGCGCGCTTCATCAGGGTCGCAGGATCCTGGAGGTACGCCGCATAGGACTCGGCGAAGTCCTCCTCCGGATTGGTCTTGGCGTAGGTCGAGACGAAGTTGTCCGTGCGGGCGGCCTTGACGCCGGAGGCGAACTCCATGCGGGCGCCGGTCTCGGGATTGATCCCGTCGAAGGTCTCGTCCGTCTTGCCAACGGGCTGGGTCCAGCCCGACAGGCTGCTGAACTCGGCGATCTTGTCGGGATTCCAGCGACCGTCCGACAGCTCCATCTGGTGACCGATCTCGTGGGCCCAGACGTGGCTCGAGATCATCAGATTGGAGCCGGTATCGGTGAGGATGACCGTACGCTGGGGCTTGCCATCGTACTCGGCCGCGGTCTTGTCCGAGATGAGGTGAATGCCGAAGACGTCGTCGATCTTCTCGATGGCATGGACGAAAAACCCGCCGATCCCGTGCATGATGCGGCTTACCGGGCTCTCGCTCTGCACATCCGCCGCCGTGGACTCGCCCCCGGCGCCGAACTGGCCCAGGAAAGCGGCAGCATCCGAACCGGCCTCCCTCTTGACCGCGGCACTGGCACCGGCTACCGACTGGGCATCCTGCGAGCGGATGAAGGACACGCCGCTCAGCTGCGCCCGGTCGCCCGGCGACATCGACGAAATCACGTTGTAGAGATTGGTCAGGTCCTGGATCGACCAGCTGGTGCCCTTGTCGGCGATGAGATACACGCCTCCCGGAACGAGCTGGTGGATCTCGCTGGAGAGATTCTGCTTGATCTGATCCTGCTTGGTCGCATCGGGCTGGCCGTCCGAGATGCCGTAGGACAGGACGATCTGCCGGACCCCCGTGGACAGCGATCCGAGCGCCTGCTGATCCTGGCTGGACAGACCACCCGGCGTCGGGGCCGTCGTCGCCGACTTCGACAGCGTGTCGGTCCCGATCGACGGCGCGGCGCCGTCGCGAGCCATCGGAGTCGTGGGCGCCCTCCGCACGACGTTGCTGCTACCGCTGATGTTGATTCTGTCCGCCATACCGGCCGCCTTAACCTTTCGGAAGCCCGAAGCTAATCCTCTCCACCGGGAGTTATGGGCCAGTGCCCCCTCTTGCTTGTCGGTTTTAACGGTTACTTAATGCTCTTGATGACCGCAAAACAATTCCACGGCGAAGAGGAGGGCCCCTGCTAGCCCTTGTACCCGCCCTCGTGGTACCAGTGAGGATCGCTCGGTTCGCGAAGGTAATGGCGCGGTTCGTTCCGGGGGCTCCCCGGGTCGATCGGCCGCATCGCTCACCAACGAAGGTCCCGCACATGTTCAAGGGTTCGATTCTCGCCTCTGGCACCGTTCTTGGCCTCGCCCTGGCGATCGCCTTGCCACGGTCCGGCGCCTACGCGGCGACTGCCTCGGGCAGGCCCAGGCCGGCAGCCGGCCTCCGGCAGCCGGCCGAGACCCCGACCGCCTGGCCACGCGTGGCGGACAGCATCGCCCCGCAACCGCTGGCAACCCTGTCGGTCCAGCCCGTGGGCATGGCGCCGTCGACCGAGGCCGCCACCGCTTCGAACGGCTACGACTGGAATTTCTCCTTCGTGCCGCTGCCGATCCTGGCCACGCTCAACGCGCAGGCAGAACTGCGCCACACCCCGGGACCGCTCGATCAGTACGCCATTGCGGCCGTGGCCTGGAACTGGTTCGGACGCGACGTCTACGATCCCACGACCACGACCGCCACCGTCTCGGCGACCGATCCGCTGCTGGGCAAGTTCACGCTTCCCCGGCCCGTGGCTTCCTACACGACGCCCGACGGCGGCTTCGCACCCTTCTTCGACGCCCGGCTGGGCTGGGGCCTGAACTTCCTGCATGTGCTGCGGCTCAAGCTGATCGGCCACTACATGGCCTCCAACCTCGAGCCCAGTGGCGCCGCGTGGATCGCCCAGGCCCTGGGCCTTCCCGGTGGCCTGGACAACTACTACGACCCGCACGCCCTGATCGATGGTCCGATCCTCACCGTCGGCCCCCACTTCGACCTGCTCGACGCGGACGACCTCGACTTCCCGACAGCGGGCTGGATCGGCCGTCTGGCTGCCGACTTTGGCCCCCACTGGTTGTTCAACAAGACCAAGCAAGGGGCTCCCAACGACTTCGCCCTCTATCGGGGCGAGCTCGCGCACTTCTTCCCGATCGGATCGGGCCACGACAAGACACTGCTCTTGAACCTCCTGGCCGGGTACGGCACGGGCGACATCCCGATGTACTTCCGGTTCTCCTCGGGAGGAACCATCTACCAGCGTGGCTACCTCTGGGATCGCTTCGGCGGCAACCAGATGCTGGTGGGCACGATCGAGTTCCGTCACCTGGCCTGGCCCAACCTCATCCCGGCCGCCGGGATCGGCCTCATGTACGATGCTTACGCCGACTACGGCCGCGTCTGGGAGAGCCGCTCCGAGTTCGACAGCTGTCAGGGCTGCGGAGCCGGCCCCGTCCCCTTCCCGCAGGATATGCGGCTGGGGGTAGGAGCCGGACTCGGCCTCGAGATCGGGCGTTCCACCCTGGGCCGCCTGGACATCATGTGGGGCAACGAGGGCGTTCCCTACCAGCCGCTCTTCGGCGTGGCGACGACCTGGGAGAAGATCATTCCGGGCGTGGGCCTCAGCCTCGACGAGACCTGGTAAGAGGGCGACCAAGCCCTCCGGACCCAGGTTCTCCCGCGTCTGGGTCCGGCCGGGCGCCCCGCGCCAAGATGGTGTTAACCATAGCTTTAACAAATCTTGGATATTTGATAGGATAAAGCTGCACCGATCTCGGATCTATCGATCGTAGAGGAGCCCTCGATGAAGCGTGTCCTACCCTTGGTGGTCTTGCTCTCCGCCTGCGGACAGGTGCCCGAGTTGCAGTACGGCCAATCCGCCGGCATGCAGGCACTCGCCGATCCCGCATCCCAGATCAAGGCGGAAATGCAGCAGGCGGTCTCCCAGCTGACGACGCTTTCGGGCCAGGTCACCTACACCGAGGTCGACCTCCAGGGTCAGTCCGACACCACGGTCGCAAGCTTTGAGACCGACATCGCCCATCGCTGGATCCGTGCCCACGTCGACCAGAGCGACAAGCCGCATGCCCAGGGAGCCGACATGCTGAGCCTCGATAACGGCCAGGTCACGGTCAAGGTCCACGTCGCCTTCTTCCCCATCACCAAGACCTTCCCCGAGACGGACCCCCAGGTCTGCTCGGCTCGTGGCTACACGCTCCTGCAGACCGACTTCGTGGCGATGGTCGACGAGATCGAGGCGCCCCAGGCCACGTTGACCTACCTGGGCCAGCAGTCGGTCCTCGGCCACACGGTGGATCTGCTCGACGTGTCCCCGTCCGGCCTGCCGGACTGCGCCCACGAACATGTCGGTCTCGACCCTTCCACCCACCTGCCCCTGCTTCGGGAGGCCTTCTCGAAGGCATCCGGCGGGCAGCAGGACGTCTTCGACGCCTCGCTCGGGAACCCGGTGCTCAACCCACAGCTACCGGCCGACACGTGGCAGCTGTGATCGCCGCGCCCACGGTAGCTACGACGGCCTGGATCGCTCCCGGCGCGGTCGTGACCGGAGACGTGGCGCTCGCCGAGGACGCCAGCGTCTGGTTCTGCGCGGTCTTGCGGGCCGACACGGCTCCGATCCGGGTGGGCAGGCGGACCAACATCCAGGATGGCTGCGTCCTCCACGTCAACGAGGGCGAGCCGTGCGTACTGGGCGACGACGTCACGGTCGGCCACGGGGCGGTCGTTCACGCGGCGACCATCGAGGACTCCTGCCTCATCGGCATCAACGCGACGGTCCTGTCCCGGGCTCACATCGGCAAGGAGTGCGTCGTGGCGGCAGGAGCGCTCATCCCCGAGGATCGGGAGATCCCGCCCGGATCCCTGGTCATGGGGGTGCCCGGAAAGGTGGTCCGCCAGCTCTCGGATCCAGAGCGAAAGGCCCTCAGGCACTCGGCGGCCAAGTACGTCGAATACGCCCGCGCCCAGCGCGAGGCCTGACCCGGCCCGAAATCCGGGGGGGGGGCTCTGGCGCTCTGACCGTCCGCCGCCCTGGACCCTTGTGCGCCTTAGCCTTCTCTTAGGGTTCACGCCCAGTCATATTATTTCCACGGGAACTCCTCTTGATCCGTTACGACAGGAGCGCTTCAATAGGGACGTCCCGTTGAGGTTAATTCAAATGTCTGGTCTGACCCCGTCCCGAAGTCTCCCCACCCTCGAGCGATCCGATCTGGCTCGCAGGGATGGCGCCGAACTCGCTCATATCCTGGACTCGATTCTCGACGGCGAACCGGCCCAGCCGGTCGCCGAGCTCGAGGCGGACGACAAGAGTCCGACCGAGGCCAGGACCGAGCCCGCCATCGTCCGTCTTTTCGGACTGCTGCGGCCCCAGGACTGATCGCCTGGCCGATATCGTCTTCATGGGGACACCGTCCTTCGCGGTGCCCTCGCTAGAAGCCCTGATTCGCGCCGGCCACCGGATCTTGCTGGTAGTGACCCAGCCCGATCGGCCGGCGGGTCGCGGCAAGCAAGTCCAGGCCCCTCCGGTCAAGGTGGCGGCCCAGGCCCACGGCCTGCCCATCATGCAGCCCGGGCGGCTGCGCCGGGAGCCCGAGGCGATCGCGCGCATCGCGGAACTGCGGCCCGATCTGCTTTGCGTCGTCGCCTTCGGGCAGCTCCTGCCGCAGGAGGTTCTCGACATCCCTGCCCGGGGCAGTCTGAACGTCCATGGCAGCCTTCTTCCCGCCTATCGCGGGGCCGGGCCGATCCAGTGGGCGCTCATCAAGGGCGAGCAGCAGACGGGCGTCACGACGATGCTCATGGACGCCGGCATGGACACCGGGGCCATGCTCCTGGCCGAGCCGATGGCCATCGCCCCCGGGGACACCTCGGCCTCCCTCTCGGACCGCATGGCCGAGCGCGGGGCCGATCTGCTCGTCAAGACGATCGACGCCTGGCTGGCCGACAAGATCGTGCCACGTCCCCAGCCATCCGAGGGCGTCTCCGTGGCGCCCTTGCTGCGCAAGTCGGACGGAATCCTGGACTGGCGGCAGCCGGCCGCGGCGATCCATGATCGCATCCGCGGCCTGACGCCGTGGCCCGGGGCGCAGACGACCCTCGCCGGCGCTCCCCTCAAGATCCTGGCCAGCCGGCTTGGACCAGGCCAGGCAGGTTCTTCCCCCGGCACGATCCTCGCACTGGGGCCCGAGGGTTGGCTGGTGCAGACCGGCGAAGGTACCCTCTGGCTGGCGACCGTACAGGTCCCGGGACGGCGCCCGCAGGACGCGGCCGAGGCCGCCAAGGGACTGCGCACGCTGGGGCCCGGCACCGTCCTCGGATAGATCCGTTCGAACCGGGAGCTCTCTGGCGCGCTCGGCCAGCGCCGATCAGCTCGCGATCGTCAGCGGTCGGACGGCGGTCGCCTGCTTGAGCTGCTCGAGCAGCTGCCTCGATGTGAGCCCCAGTACGGGGTGGCAGACCTCCGGAGCGATCTCGGCGAGAGGCACGAGGACGAAGGAGCGATCGTGCATCCGGATGTGGGGGATCATGAGGCGGGATTCGGCGACGAGCTCGTCGTCGTAGTACAGGATGTCGAGGTCGATCGTCCGCGGCCCCCACCGGATGGAACGCTGGCGCTGAAGCTCGTTCTCGATCCCCTGGAGCACATCCAGGAGGCTCATGGGGTCGAGGGTCGTGTCGATCTCGGCGACGGCGTTGACGAACCATTCCTGGTCCGGGTACTCCAAGGGTTCCGTCTCGTAAAACGACGACACGGCCTTGATGGCCATGTGGGGATGCTTCTCGAGCTTGGCAAGAGCGCGCCGCAGGTACTCGACACGGTCTCCCACGTTGGAGCCGAGGGAGAGGTATGTCGTCGCCATCGTCGTCCCCTCATCAAAGGCCACGTCCAGCGCCATCGGAGCGGTGCTACCGTCCCCAACTGCAAGGATTATAGCACCCTCACGGCTTTCTCCCTCGTGCCATCGCAGCGGGAGTTGGCCGGAACCAGGACGAACGGCGCCAAGACGCCGTACAGCGGGAATTCGAGCCGGATCCGATCCAGGACTTCCGGGCGGATCCGGAGCGCGTGTCCGGCGGAGCCCCTGGCCCGCGCCCGGGCGATCTTACTTGGGGCCCTGCATCTGAGCGATCTCCTGGGACAGGGCGACCGCCGTTTGCTGGGCAGAGACCTTGACCAACCCGGTCTTGCTGATGTCATCGAAGACCACCACCAGGATGTCGTTGGTCCCGAGTGCATACATGAAAATGGATGCGCTCTCGCCCTGCTGGAACATGGCCTGGAACTCGGTCTCACCGATGAGCCGGGCCACGGCGCGGGTGGACGCGAAAGCGCCGCTGACCAGGGACGCCAGCGCCGTGGTATCCAGGCCCTGAACATCGCCATCGGTGGCGATCATCTGACCCGATTTCTCTACCAGCAAGGCAGCCTTGGCGTCGACATCCGACACCAGCTCGTGCATGAGCCTGCGGATACGGTTGATCCCGTCCTCGGTGACGACGAAGTTGGTAAGGACCCGGTTGATCAAGGAGCCAAGCCTCGCGAGCAGCCTATCAAGGCCAGTATACGATCATTTACCCTGTGCAAATCCATCATAACCCGACGGCGAAGCCCGGCAAATGGGACCCAAACCCGGACTTCCACGAGCCCGCCAGGCCGCCCGGGCAGCCCCTCGATCCTCACCGGGGGCTCCAGCCGTGCTCTCGTCCGAGCCATTCCCGCTCGGGCCGGGAAAGAGCTGCGGTCTCGAGAAGGTCGGGACGGCGCTCGAGGGTACGAAGAATCGCGGTTCGCCGTCTCCATTGCGCGATCGCCCCGTGATCGCCCGAGAGCAAAACCTCGGGCACTCGCCAGCTGCGAAACTCTGCCGGACGGGTGTAATGGGGAAAATCGAGCAACCCCTCGCCAAAGCTATCCTGGCGCGTGGACTCGGGCTCACCCACGACTCCCGGAACCAGCCGGACGATCGCGTCGATCATGACCATCGCCGCCAGCTCCCCGCCGGTCAGGACGTAATCTCCGATCGAGAAGTCGTCCGTGATCAGATGCTCGCGGACCCGCTCGTCGATCCCCTCGTAGTGGCCGCAGATGAAGATCAGGTGGCGGCACGCGGACAGCTCCACGGCAGCGGCCTGATCGAAGACCCGGCCCTGGGGGCACGTGAGGATGACCCGCGTCCGGGACTCCCGCTCGAGAGCCTCGACCGCCGCGAAGACGACCTCGGGCTTGAGCACCATCCCGGGGCCGCCCCCGAAGGGCCGATCATCGACGGTTCGGTGGCGATCCCGAGCTTGCTCGCGCATGTCGCGGACATCGATCTGGACCCGTCTGGCCTCCCTGGCCCGCGCGAGAATGCTCTCGTCGAGCGGCCCCTCGAACATCCGCGGGAACAGCGTGAGGACATCGATCCGCAAGGCCGGCGCCACGGCGGATGGACCGGAAGCCTGAACCATGGAATCAGGGCTCGAGCAGGCCCGGGATCGCGTGGATCATGACCGTGCCACCCTCGATATCGATCGCACCCACGAACTCCTCGACCCAGGGTACCAGGATGTCGCCCCGGGCCGTAGCGATCTCGAGAAGGTCGTTGCCCGCGGTGACGATGGCCAGGACTGCGCCGATCGCCTCCCCGCTCGCCGCGTCGATGGCGGTGAGCCCGATCATGTCGGCGAACAGGGTCTGACCCGACGGCGGCACGGCCGCCTCCTCGCGCGGAACCTCGAGCGTCCAGCCAGCCAGGGCGGCCAACGGTTCGGGCGCGTCGAACTCGTTGAACTTCAGGAGCCAGCCGCCTTGCACCGGCCGGGAACCGCTCACCGAAAGCTCGCGCCGCTCCCCCCGGGGGCTCACGGCGGTCACGTGCTCAAGAGCCTTGAAGCGCCCGGGATCGAAGGTCAGGGCTTCGACCTTGGCTTCCCCGCGAACGCCGTGGGCCTTGAGGATGCGCCCGACGGTGACGAATTGCGTACGAGCCGACATCTGGGAATCTCGTGGCGACAGCGAGCTTGCAGGCCTAGGCGCGCAGGATCGGATTCTGGCTCTCGTCGGCCGTCCGGATCTCGATGACGACGCCGTCTTTGACGATGATCTCGGGGGCGGCGAGCTTGGCGTACAGGTTGTCTCCCACCGTGACTTCAACGAAGTTCTCGACGTTGCCCTGGACGAACTCCTGGCCCGGTTGTAGCTGGCCAATGATATGAAGCTTTTGCATCATATCATTCTTCGTGGCAAGCAGGCGCTGGCGGTCCGAATCGATCTGGGACTTGAGCTGGGCCTGCTGCTCGGGGGTTCCCTTCTTCTCGATCTCCGCAACAGCCCGACGCGCCTGGAACTCGAGCTGCTGGAACTGCTCGTCGATCTGCTGCAACGCGGTCTGGAGTTCGGCGGCAGCAGCCTGCTTGAACTGTTCGGTGACGACCGCCTTGATCAAGACCTGACGGCGCAAACTCAAGCTCTGAGACATCTGGGCTGAAACTCCTCTCTTGGAGCGGGAAAAGCGCGATCCCCAAAACAGCGATCGCCTGGCGTGCCGATCGGCACTCCGCGGTCGCCGTGACGAAAAATCCAGCTGCCGGGATGGCGCCCAATCATACCACGGCCCTTCGGGCGGACGGTCGGATGCTTCGCACTTGACACCGAACTTCCGAACGTCACGCATCCCCCGGTAGACACGCAAGTATGTTCTAGCCAAGAATCGACCGAGTCCCGTCCCCCTCCCCGGGTGCCCCATTCCAAGAGGAACGATCCGTGCCCATCCTCGTGTGTCTTGCCCTCGCAGCCGTCCTGCAGCTGGCCGATGTCGCTCCGGCCGAACCCGCCGTCGCGGAGCAACGGGTGACGGTCGACGTGCTTGGCTCGGTGAAGCATCCGGGCCTCTATCACCTCCCGCTGGGCGCCCGCGTGGTGGATGCCATAGCCGCCGCAGGGGGACCCGCTGCCAACGCCGCGCTCGACCAGGTCCAGCTGGCCGACCAGCTTCAAGACGGCGAATCCCTCGAGGTCCCGGCCCACCAGGCGGCAGCTCGCGTGCAGCAGGCCCGGTCAAACCTGCGCACGGCCGTTCGAGAGGGCCCGAGGCACCAGGTCAGGGCCCGCCAGCATCACCTCAGGCAAGCGGTGGAGAGCTCCGGGCACGGAGGCAAGATCGACCTTAACCGCGCATCGGCCTCCGATCTCGAGCAGCTCCCTGGAATCGGTCCCGGACTGGCAGCACGGATCCTCGCCTACCGCGCTCGCCACGGGCGCTTCCATTCGGTCCAGGAGCTCGAGGAGGTGAGCGGTATCGGCGATCGCCGCCTGGCTCGCATCGCTCCCAGTGTCCTGGTCCGGTGAGCTGGCTCGAGGGCCTGGCTGCCGGTACCGCCTTGGGCTGTGCGATCCCCTTCGCCAGCAGGGGCTTGCCGCTGGCCGCCCTCCTGGCGCTCGTGCTGGCAAGCCGGGCGATCCTGCCGTGGGCTCGGCGCGCTGGCGTCTGGCCCGCTTGGGGAATCTTCGCTTCCTGCCAGATCACCCGGGGGCGGCCGCGGGGCGGATCCGGGCCGCGGCCCCGCCGGCCACCCGGGGGTGCTCGTTCGGCCCCGCCCTTCTGGACGACGGGCCCCGGCGCGTTCGGCGTGGCCCTGGCCGTCGTCTTGCCCCTGGCTGGCCAATGGTCTTGCCTGCAGACTCCCCATGCGGGGCAGACCGATATCGCGTACCAGGCGCCTGCGCGGCTGGCCTGGATCGAGGGTATCGTCGCGACGGATCCGGTCCTCGACAATGGCGTCTGGAAGTTCGACCTCCACGCCCGGCAACTGGACTTTCCGCGGCGGCGATCGGTGAGCGGGCTCCTGGCGGTTCGGCTCGACGCTGCGCCGGCCCGCGCCCAGGATCGTTTCGCCAGCACCACCTCGTCCAGGTCGGCTGATCCGCCTGCCGAAGAGGCGCGACCCCACTTCGGCCAGCAGGTCGAACTCGTGGGCAGCCTCTCGCGCCCGGGCCCCGTTCGCAACCCCGGCGAGACCGACTTCGCGGCGTACTACGCCAGCCACGGGGTCTTCGCCACGTGTCGAGCCAAGCGCTTCCAGCCGCTCGGATCCACGGTCCCATGGTGGCATCCCGTGGCCCTGGCCATCCGCATCAAGGAACGCAGCGTGCAGATTCTCGGCGCCGGCCTCCCGCAGGATTCCCGTGCCCTGATGGGCAGCTTGCTGTTCGGAGCGGGGGCCGTTCCGGTCGACGACACCACCCGGCAAGCCTTCACCGACCTCGGGCTCGCCCACGCCCTCGCGGCCAGCGGTCTCCAGACGACCCTCCTGGTACGACTGCTCGTCTGGATCACGGGCGGCCTGCGCCTACCGCCGTCCCTGCGGGCCGTCGTCGCCGCGATCGCGATCCTGTTCTTCGCGGCGACCTGCGGTTTCGCGCCATCCATCATGCGGGCGACCTGGATGGCGGGCGTAGCCCTGGTGGCACTGGCGTCCGGCCGCCGTGCCACGGCGCGACGCGCCCTCCTCCTGTCCGGGCTCACGATGCTCGCCGCAGCCCCCCAGCTGATCCACGACATGGGCTTCCAGTTCAGCGTCCTGGCCACCTGGGGACTCCTCGAGACGGCACCGGCCATCCACGGTTTTTTCGGGCGGCCCGCACGGGCAACCGAGAATGCCGGCGCCCCGGCTCCGGCAAAGATTCCCGGCGTCTTCCTGGCGGCAAGGCACAACCTGAGCTCGGCCCTGGCCGAGGGTCTGTCGACGGCGATCGCTGCCTTCATCTGGTGCATGCCCTTGCAGCTGCAGCTGTTCGGGCAGTTCTCCCTGTGGTCGCTGCCGGCCAACTGGTTCGCCGAGGGTCTCATCGTCGCGCTGACCGACATCGGATTCGTCGTCGCAACCTTGGGCCTGCTCTGGAGGCCCCTGGCCTGGCCGGGGCGCTTGCTCATCGGCCCTCTGATCGCCTGCCTGCAAGGCGGCTTGGCCTGGATCCATTCCTGGCCCGGCGCCTCCGTACACGTCCCGACACTGCCCGCCTGGGCCACCGCGGCGCTCTATCTCTCGATGCTTGGCCTCCTGGGACCCGCATCGCCGGGTCGGAGCCCGCACACAACCAACAAGCGTCCCCGAGCCCCCAAGCCAGCTCCGCCGGACGGCACGAGCCCTTCTTCTCGACCCGCCGCCAGACGCAGCGCAGCCACGCCCGCACCTGCGCGGAGGCCACGCTTACCATCCTGGATCAGCTGGCACCTCCTCCGGCTTCCGCTGCTCGCCACGGGCAGCGGAACCATCCTATCTGCGGCCTACTGGCCACCCGCACCGGCCCTTCGCCTCTGGTTCCTCGACGTGGGACAGGGCGACGCGATCGCCATCCGCTCTCCGCACGGGGCCTGGGCCCTCGTGGACGCTGGCCCGGGCGGCGCGTTCGCCTATGATGCGGGGCGAGGCATCGTGGTGCCGGCCCTCTGGAGCCTGGGCTGCACGCACCTGTCCCTGGCGGTTCTCTCGCTGCCCCATGCAGATCACGCGGGTGGCATGCCAGCGGTGCTGACCCGTCTGGGAGCCGACCAGGTCTGGGATGCCGGGCAGCCGTACCCCGGATCGATTTACCAGCGTTTCCTCTTCGATGCGCTCACCTTTGGATCCGACCTGGACGTGGTCCACGCGGGCCAGAGCGCGTGGTGGGACGGCATCCGGATCGCCGTCCTGGCGCCCTTCCAACCGCCCCTTTGCCACACTCGATCCGATCCGGACAACAACGGCATCGTCCTCAAGCTCAGCTACGGAGCCTGCCGCATCCTCCTGGCGGCCGACGCCCAGGTCGAAGCCGAGGCCCGATTGGTCGCCAGCGCGGGCCCAGAGCTCCGCGCCGATATCCTCAAGGTCCCCCAGCACGGCTCGCGCTTCGGTTCGACTGCGGCTTTCCTCGCCGCGGTCAGGCCCAAGGCCAGCGTCATCAGCGTCGGGGCACACAACACCTTCGGGCAGCCCGATCCCGGCACGATGCGTCGGCTCTTACGCTGGGGTCCGGTCTACCGTACCGACCGGGATGGGGCGATCCGCCTGCGCACGGACGGCCACCACTGGGCGCTTAGCTCGATGTCCGAGCGGCTGGCTCGTTGAGGACTGGAGCCAGACCTTCTTGGCTTTGAGCGGCCCCGATCCATTCAGTCATGGAACACTCCGGCCAGCCCGGCCACCGACCCGCACCCTGCAAATCACCCCACCGGCAAGCGGTCTCGGATCTCCTGGATCCGCCCCAAGGCGATCCGCGCCACGCTCTGCCAGCCCCAGTGCTCGACCATGTCCGAGCGGGCCTTCTGGCCGAGCCGGGTAGCCAGGATCTCGTCCTGGCTGATCTGCCACATCAAGCTGGCCAGGTGTTCCACCCGGGGTTCGGCCCAGAGATGGGTAGCCTGCTCCGGATCGTGCGAACGCGCCGGGACCAGGTCCTCGACCTCGATCAAGAGGCTGTTGTCATCGTCCATGAAGTCGAGGTTGCCGCTCCAGCGCGTGGCGATCACGGGCAGGCCGCAGGCCATGGCCATCATGTGGGGGCGTCCCCAACCCTCGCCGCGAGAAGGCCCGACGTAGCAGTGCGCGGCTGCGAAGAGGCCGGGGATATCGGCCTCGGAAACGGTAGCGGCGAGAACCACGATCGGCGCCAGGTCCTCGCGCCTCATGCCGAGGATATCGGAGATGAAGCGATCGATGGCAAGATCGATGATCCGAGCTCCATCGGGGCGATCGGGCTGATCCATGAGATAGGTGCGAAGGACCAGGCTCACGTCGTCCGCAGCCGTGAAGGCCTGGGCCCAGGCCCTCAAGAGCACATCCCAGCCCTTGCGCAGCTGCCACGAGAAGACCGACAAGAAAACCTTGCCGCGGGCTCCGCGCAGGACCATGGGCGGCAAGCCAGGCCGGAAGTGCTCGGTATCGATGCCCTCGGGCACACGGACGACGGGAATCTCGAGCCCCGCGGCCCGGAATGTCTCGACGTTGAACCGGGCCGGAACCCAGACCTCGTCCACCACTTCGAGGTAATCGAGCCAGCTCGGAGGAATCCGATCCGTCTCGTACATCGCCCGACCGATCACGTATCCGGCCTGCGGATCCGCATGGAAGGCTTGCGGCGCCATGTGCTGCACGTTGATGAAGGAATTCCCCGGGGTCAGCGTCAGCGCCCGATCGAGGACCTCGCGCTGGTCCGGTAGCAGCATCTCCCGGTAGAACTCGGTGTTGAGGCCGACAGGTCGGATCGCGACGTCGAGTCCGAGCCGGGTCAGGTGATAGACGAAGTTGCGCGCCTCATCGGCAAAGCCTCCGGGGTTGTAGATCGGAGACTCCCAGACCACGGGGGCGGCGGACGTCGTCATGCAGGAGTTCGCCCGCGCTCAGAACCGCGGCCGGAAGCTGGCCAGATCATAGGCGCCTTGTGGTGCGAGGACGCTGACCTCGAGACCGGTGGCCGAGGCCGGCGCCACGGAATTTGTCGCCGGTAGCGTGGACGCTTGAAGCCCGTGCCCCTCGAGGACGACGATCTGCTGGGTCCCCATGGCCAGCGCCTGGCCACCGGTGACCCGCAAGGCGCTGCCAGGGCCGAGGCCGAATCCCGTCGCGTGCCCGGCCATCAAGGTGGCCTGGATCAACCGCTCGAGGCCCGCAGGCTGCCAGAAGCCGTCGTCCGCCACGGTGCCGGCAAGCAAATGCAGTCCCGGCATCACCTCACGGTCCGTGCCGCCCGGCTGGCCGAAGTAGGCCACGTCCCCCAGGATACGCGTCCCCAGGCCCGCGGCTCCGACCGGTAGACGCGAGGCATACAGCGCGGCGATGTCGCCGAGGTTCCGCTGGCCGGCATTGAGCTTCGTCAGCAGCGTGCCGAGGTCGTCCTCAAGGAAGAAGATCCCGGTTGCCTGCTCCAGGGCCACGGAAAGGCTCTGGTCGTGCAGGTCCGTCGCGGTCTGGATGGTCGCGCTTCCAGCCCCGGCCACCAGCAGGCCGCTACGCCAGGTCTCCGCGTCCCGCGCCGCCCCATCCCCGGACAGGATGAGGATCCGTGCCTGCGTGCCGCCGGCGTCGCGGACGAAATCGGCCACCGCATCGGATTCCGGGGGGGGCACCGGATCCCCGATGAGCGTGATCGGTTCGCGCGGGCCGACTGGCACCGGGGGGGCCGGCGTGGGAGCCGCAGCCGGCCGGGACGCGAACCAGCCGAAGAATCCACCGGGGGCCGGCGTCGCAGTCGGAGCGGGTAAGGGTTGGGCCACCGCCTCGGGCATCGCGCTGCCCAGGAGGTAGCTCTGCCCGCCGACCAGACGCTGCATCTCGAAGGGGCCAGCGGCAAAGAGATCGGACGGACCGGCGCTCAGCGCGTTGTTTCCGAGCAGGCGGGGCGCCTCGAGGACCGTGACCGCCCCGGCGCCGAGGACGTGGACGGTCTGCCCGGTCAAGATGGCCGCCGTGCCCCCGTCGATGCCGATCGCCGTCGCCGACGGAGTTGCGGCCTCGGCCAGCAGAAGGCGGCCCAGGCGCTGGTCTTCATCGAAGTGCGTGTCGACCAAAAGGTCGTCGACCAGGCGCAATCCGCCTTCCAGCTCCAGTCCGGGCCGGCCCTGCGCATCGCGATCGAAGGCGTCGGCGAACGCACCCTGGCTGGTTCCGTTGGCGATGTACGTGTCGCCCCAGGGCATCGCGCCGGCGCTGGTTCCCGCAACGACCGCGCCGCGCCGCCAGGCATCGAAAACCGCTCCCAGCAGCGGCGTGCCCGCGAGAGCAGAGACCAGCCGGCGCTGGTCTCCGCCCGGGAAGAACAGCAAGTCGGCGGAGGCCTCCTCGCGCAGAACGGCCGGCGACGCCGCGCTGGCCTTTGTCGGCGAGAGCAGCCCGAAGGATTGGACGCCAAAGGCGTCGAGGTAGCGCCGGTAGGCGGCGGAAGCCTGCTCAGGGTGGTCCGAGGCCAGCGGCAGGATGGCTACCCGCGCCCCGGCACCGCCCGCCAGGGACAGGGCCTGCGCCACGATCGCCGATCCGGCGGGCCCGCCCCCGAGGAGGACGAGCGGCGACGGAAAGCGCGGCGCTGCAGCCAGTCCCGGAAGCGTCCCGAGAGCCATGGCCAGTAGCGTGACGCCAACGCCCGGGCCCAGGCCGCGCACCGAGCGCATCCAGCCGCCAGGCCGGCGCGAGGAGGAGCGCCAGGCTCTCGAGTCGAGCTGGCCTGGCGATGTTCCGGGTGAAAGAACCACGCCGACAGCATACCCGGAAGAACCGCCTGGACGCGGTGAGCCAGGCACGCAGGGAGCCTTTTGTCGCTGCCTCCGCTATGCTGGCAGGAGTTCCTCTCGGACCAGGCTCGGCACTCGCACGCAGGGGGCAGACGACATGGGCGACAGGGTCATTCTCGCCATCGACCAGGGCACGACCGGCACGACCGTGCTGGCCATCGACCGCGACGGCCAGGTCCGCGGCCGTGGCTACCGGGAGATTGCCCAGCATTTTCCCCAGCCCGGCTGGGTCGAGCACGACGCAGCCGAGATCTGGCAGGGCACGCTCGAGGTCATCGGGGCCGCCCTTTCCTCCGGCGGTCTGACCGGTTCGGACGTGGCGGCCATCGGGATCACCAACCAGCGCGAGACCGTCGTGATCTGGGATCGCGCCACCGGGGCTCCGATCGCCAGGGCGATCGTCTGGCAGTGCCGCCGCACCGCCCCAGACTGCGATCGGTTGCGCGCAGGGGGCCACGAGGCGCTCTTCCGGGAGCGGACCGGACTGGTGCTCGACGCCTACTTCTCGGGAACCAAGGCGGCCTGGCTGCTCGATCACGTTCCCGGGGCACGCGAGCGTGCGGAACGCGGTGAGCTGGCCCTCGGAACGATCGACACCTGGCTCATCTGGAACCTGACCGGGGGCCGGGCGCACGTGACCGATCCCTCGAACGCCAGCCGGACGCTGCTCTTCGACCTCCACCGCCTGCAGTGGGACGCGGAGCTATGCCGGATCGTCGGTGTCCCGAGCGCCATCCTGCCGCGGATCAAGAACAATGCCGGGGAATTCGGCCGGACCGTGGCCCAGGGACCGCTGCCCGCAGGCATCCCCATCGCCGGGGCGGCAGGCGACCAGCAGGCGGCCCTCTTCGGGCAGGCGTGTTTCGGCCGCGGCGAGGCCAAGAACACGTACGGTACGGGGTGCTTCCTCCTGGTCAACACGGGGGATCGCCCGGTATCGTCCCGGCATGGCTTGCTCTCGACGGTGGCATGGCGGCTCGGGAACGAGGTGACCTATGCCCTCGAGGGCAGCGTGTTCGTGGCCGGGGCGGCGATCCAGTGGCTGCGAGACCAGCTCGGCATCATCACTTGTGCCGAGGAATCCGAGGCGCTGGCGCGCAGCGTGCCCGACAACGGAGGAGTCTACCTGGTCCCGGCCTTCGTGGGCCTGGGCGCGCCTTACTGGGATCCCTATGCCCGCGGAACGCTGGTGGGCCTGACCCGCGGCAGCAGCAAGGCTCACGTCGTGAGGGCGGCCCTCGAGGCCATCGCCTACCAGACCTCGGACCTTGCCAGCGGAATGGCGGACGACCTGGCGGTGGGATTCGCCGGCGAGTCCAACGTGGGCCAAGGCCTTCTTGCCGGGCTGTCGAGCCTCAAGACGGACGGCGGGGCGGCGGCCAACGACTTCTTGATGCAGTTCCAGGCTGACGTGCTCGGCATGCCCCTGGTACGCGGGACGCTCGTCGAGAGCACCGCGCGCGGTGCCGCCTGGCTGGCGGGACTGGGCTCGGGCTTCTGGGATGGCCTCGATGCGCTGCCAGCGGATCGCAGCTCGGTGACCTTCACTCCGACGCTGGGCGAAGCGGAGCGCCAGCGGCTCCTGGCGAGCTGGGCCCGTGCGGTCGAGCGCTCCCGCAACTGGGCCGCACCGGACGTCGCGCGGACCACCTCCGTGGTCGGATGAGACCGACCGGCTGCGGCAGACCGCAGCCTCGCCCGGGACCGGTGCGTCGGTCCGGTCCCCGCCAGGCAGGAGCGGCCTAGAGTGCTCCCGGTTTGAATGGATCGAGCCCGATGAGTCAAACGGGGCCCGGTTGCGCAGCGAAGCGACCGCGCAGAGGGCCCCGTTCAAACTGCAAAAGGCCTAGCGCCAGAGGCGGGCCTCGAAGTCGAGTTCACCCGGACTGGCCCCCGCCTCGAGCCACCCGACCATCATGGCGTCGCCCGCAAAAGCGATGCGCGGCCGGAACTGTGAGCCCGGCTCGGACAGATGGGGATTTCCGGGGTCGAAGGTGTAGAGGATCTCGGCGATCGACGCCGTGCTGGCCCCCACCCCCGTGCCAAGGTAGGGCGGCTCGATCGCAGCTCGATTGCCGTCGGGGGCCAGGCGCGCGCCCTGGATGTCCAGCTCGCCGTCGTCGCGATCCATTTCCCAGGCCACCATGTAGTCCCGGCCGTTCCAGAGGATCTGCGGCGATTGCCGGAGCCCCTGGCCGCACGGCGTGCCGGGCGCGTACGACGGGCAGGTAGTCAGCCCCTCGCTGCGCGAGTCGTCGACGACGGTGACCGGCTCCTGGGTCACGCCGTTGACCTGGGGCAACCCGGAATTTCCCAGGGCCTGGAAATACAGGCTGGAGTGCGTACCGGTCGCGCCGCCGATGCGGCCGTCATAGATGAGCCCGTAGGCCTGGGTCTGCGGGTTCCAGCTGAGCTGAGGATTCTCCGGGCCGATCTGGGGATTCGGGCTGAGGATGTTGTTCTGGATTGACGGCCCCGGAACCCCGTTCGCACCGACCTCCTGGGTCATGATGGAGTACGGCCAGCCACCCGTGGCCTCCTGCCAGGCGACCAGGAAGTCGGCGCCGTTCGAAGCGACCGTCGGTCGGGAAACGGCGGATGCGCCGTAGCCGCAGCTGCTCGCGCTGTTGGAATACTGGATCGGTCCCCCGCCCAGGTAATTGCCTTGCGAGTCGAAGGCGGCGCCATAAACGCGAGGGCTGGCGGCACAGGATCCCGACGCGGCATCTCGATCGTCGATCCAGACCGCCAGGAAATCACCGACGGAATTGCGGGCGATCGCCGGCTGAGCCGTGGTATAGAGCCCCGAGTCGATCGCCACGTTGGCTGGCATGGCGGTCGAGCTGAGCTGGACCGGATCGCTGGCCGTCCCGGTCGATGACACGGTCACGACATCGACCTCTGTCTGGGCTCCCGAGCCCTTCGCGTAGGTCAGCGCCAGGCCGCCCGGGAAAGACGCCGCCCCCCCCAGCGTGATCTGGGGAGCCATATCGACGGTGAAGGGGATCCCCGGCGTGAGGGCCTGGGTGAAGTGCAGCGAATCCGGCGTCAGGGATTCGCACTCGAGCCGGGGCTCGGTCGATCCGCTCGCCACCCACAGCGCCCAGAACTGGGTCCCATCCGAGGCCAAAAGAGTGTCCGCGAGACCGTAGGGCTGGGCGGAAGAAGTCGCGTAACCAGAAAGCGAGGGCGTGGCGGGCATGACATCCTGCGCCACATTGAAAGCTCCTCCGACGGAACCGAGGATCGTGAAATGGCCTGGCCACGGATCGCTCGCGCTGAACGATCCGACGAACGACGCCATGTCTTGCTGTGTCGAACCGAGCCTGACCGAGATCGTGCCATTCTGTGCCAGCGGAGGGACCTCGACCGAGATCGTGGCGCTCCCGGAGGCCCCCGAGCCATCGTCCGTCCACTCCAGGGCGGACCCCGCGTCGATCGCGTTGAACAACACCCCGCCGTAGCCCTGACCAAAGCCAAAATTCCGACCCGTCAGGGTCACGGTCGTGATGCCGGGATAGCCGCGCTCGGGTGAGATGGCGTCGATCGCCGGCGACAAAAGGCTGATGCCGGTGGCCGACTGCGTGGCGGGCAGGAGTTCCAGCGGAACGTCGTTGATCTCGTTGCGCTTGGCCTGGATCGTCAGCGGCAGGCTCTGGGCCACGACCGATCCCGTGGCGGTCGCCGTCGCCTGCAGCTGGATCGGAACGTCAGCTGGAACCAAGACGGTGCGGGTGGTTGCGAGGGCGCCGCCAACCGGCTTGACGAGGTCGGGAATCGCCGGCGGCGTGGGTACGTATGCGGGCACCTGCACGGAGATCGAGATCCGGTCGGCCGAAGGTGGGATCGACTGGACCGATCGCGGCCACTGGACCGTGATCCGCAGCGTCGCCATGCCACCGGTTTGGCCCATCGAACCCGGCTTTGCGACGGGAACGCTGGCGCCGCCGCCGGCTCCAAGGAGGGCCGGTGCATGGCACGCCACGAGAAAGATCGCGAGGATGGCCCATGCGCCGAGGATCAGCGCGGACCGGCGCCTCACCGCAGACCTCCCGGGCGGCTGCCGCTCCGAGCGCAAACGAACCGCGCCTGCGCCGGATCCAGCGCCAGGATCCGGATGTTGGCTTCGGCCTGCGGATCGACCACGCTGACCGTGGCCTCGGCAGACAGCGCCGGATCGGCCAGGGTGGCGATGATGGTCAACGAACCAGGGGAGGCTCCGGCCAGCACCGTGAGCACGCCGCTGCTGCCGTCCACCGAGGCCTGACTGGGCGAGGATACCGCGTACGAGAGGGACGCCGACGGGATCGGGAGGCTGGCACCGTCCTGCTTGGTGGCCTGGGCTATCAGCGCCACGGTAAACGGCATCAACGGGATGGAGCCGAGGTCATCAGGGGGCAGGAACACCGAGGAAGAGGCAGGGGCAAGGGTCAAGGCGACCAGCGGACTGGCAAGCGAAATCGGCGCGAGGGCCAGGCCCGAGTCGCCAAGCTGGACTGCCTGGCTGGCGGTCTGGTAGTCGGATCGCGAGAGGGTCAGCGTGTAGGAACCCGGAGCGACGCTCATGAACTGGAATACACCGGCCGCCGCCGTCGTCTCGCTGGCCCTGACACCCCCGGCACCGGCAAGGGCAACCGTGACTCCGCTGGCATCTTGCGTATCTGCCAGCACGACCTGTCCGGAGATCGAGCCGGAACCCGTTCCCACCTTGACCGGGGTACCCTCCGCCGTGGGCGTCGAGCCGTTCGACCCACCCGTACCGCCCGAGCTGCCTCCGCCCCCCCCGCCGCTGAAGAAGTAGGTGATGGGGTTGGCGCACGCGACCAGGAGCAGGGCAGCGATCGCCCCCCCGAGCCCGAACGAGCCACTGCGGGGCAGCCCGGGTCGCCTGCGGGCACCGCGGTCGGCCCGGGCCCGCCGGACGAACCGGAAATCGGCAGCGGCCTGGCTAGCGGCCTTCGGCCCGGTCTTCACGATCGATCATCCAACCTCGACTCGAGCGGAACCCTCGAAAAAAGGGGCCCGGACCTTGCGTCGGATCCAGCCCAGGTCCCACGCCCCATGTACCCGCCCGTCCCTGCTATGCTGCGCATATGGCCAGCTCTCGGCAAAGCAGCGATCCTCAGGAAGGCCGCAGTTCAAGGCCCGTCGCGGTCCCGCCACCGGCCGGCACGGCGGGGGATGCGCGCTGGCACGGCGCTCCAGCCTGGCTCGACAGAGGACTTCGAGCCGGAGCGCTGGCCGCGGTCGCCACGCTCGGCATGGCGTTCTGCGCCCATCCCGCCCTGGCCTGGGAGCGCCACGGCCTGCTCACTCGCCCGCTCTTGGCCCGCCAGCGCTGGCTCGACGCCTACGGGAACATCGTCGTCGAACCGGCCACGACGGACCCGGACCCCGTCAATGCGAGCTATGTCCCCGTGTACATCGATCACCTCCCCGGAGCGCACGAGAGTGCCCGCGCGATCCTGGAGCGCTACGTCGACGAGCCGGCCTGGGGGATGGATACCGGCGTCCAGGTCTCGCCCTGGCAGGGGCTCGACGGCGGCAGCCGCAGCTACCGGCAGAACTACGACTACTTCCTGGCGGGTGTGGTGCGGGTGGGAGACGCGCCGGCGCGGGCCGCCTACTTCTACCACCTGGCCGTGTCGGACATGAAATCCGGCCACACCTACTGGGCCTTCCGCGAGCTCGCCCGCTCCCTGTTCTACCTGGAAGAGCTCGGCGATCCCCTCGACACGCAGCCGTTCCAGTATTCCTGGATCTGGCAGGCCCGGTTCGACATGGCGCATGTGAAAACCCGCCAGACCAACTACCGCCTGGCCTATGACGCCTTCGTCCAGCAACATCTGGAAGCGGAATTCAAGGCGGGGCACGGGCCCTTGCTCGGAGTGCTGAAGGATCCGCCCGCCATGCCCTTCGCGGACCCGCTCACCGCAGCGCGAGCGCTGGCCGAGTTCAGCCACGGGCGCGCCAACCACCTGCTCAACCTCCTCGACGCCTTTCTTCCTGCGCGCATCAAGTCGGCCACTGCGGTGGTACTTCCGACCGCGGCCGAACTCGACGCCAAGACCGCCGGGCCGGGCGCTGCGCTGCTGTTGCAAAGTACGGCCGACAGCCTCCAGGTCACCGGAGGAACCGTACTGAGTGTGCTGGAGATGGCTCGCAAGGACTTCACCCGGCCACGCAAATAACGTTTGACGGTACCCGGCGCATTCGATAGGATCGATCTCCTTCGTATGTTCGAATCCCTCAGCGAGAAGCTTCAAGGCCTCTTCAAGAAGCTCAGGGGGCAGGGGCGGCTGACTGAAGAGAATGTCGCCGAAGCCCTCAGAGAGGTCCGCCGCGCGCTCCTTGAAGCCGACGTGGCCTTGCCGGTCGTCAAGGAATTCACGGCCCGGGTCAAGGCCCAGGTCGTCGGCCAGGAGTTGCTGGGGGGCCTCAACCCGGCGCAGCAGCTGGTCAAGGCCGTCCACGAAGAGCTGGTGCGGCTGCTGGGAACGGAGCGCCAGACTCTCGCGCAGGCTCCGTCTCCCCCCACGATCATCCTGATGGCCGGACTGCAGGGTTCGGGCAAGACCACGACTTCCGCCAAACTTGCGCTCCACATCCGGCGGCAGGGCCGCCGCCCGCTGCTGGCCGCCTGCGACATCTACCGGCCCGCGGCGATCAAGCAGCTCGAGATCCTCGGCAAGCAGATCGATGTCCCGGTCTTCGCCGACGAGAGCTCTCGCGACCCCGTGGCCATCGCCAGGGCCGCGCTGGCCGCGGCCAAGGCCGGATCGCACGATACCTTGATCGTGGACACCGCGGGCCGCCTCCACGTGGACGCCGAGATGATGGCCGAGATCCGGGCGCTTCGCGACCTCCTCCAGCCGCAAGAGACCCTCCTGGTCGTCGACGCCATGATGGGCCAGGACGCCGTGCGGACCGCCGAAGCCTTCAACGCCGAACTCTCGCTCACCGGGGTCATCCTGACCAAGCTCGACGGCGACACGCGAGGCGGCGCCGCCCTCTCGGTCAAGGAAGTCACCGGCTGCCCGATCAAGTTCGCCGCGGTCGGTGAGAAGCTAGATGCCCTCGAGCCCTTCTACCCGGACCGCATCGCCACGCGCATCCTCGGCATGGGCGACGTCCTCACGCTCATCGAGAAGGCCCAGGATGCCTTTGACCTCGATCAGGCCAAGGCCCTCGAACAGAAGATGCGCAAGGCGGAGTTCAACCTCGAGGACTTCGCGATGCAGCTCGAGGCCATGAAGAAGCTCGGATCGATGGAGCAGATCCTCGGAATGCTGCCCATTCCGGGCTTGTCGTCGGCGCTCAAGCGCGAAGACATAGCCACCGGCGAGAAGGCCCTGCGCAAGGTCGAGGTCATGATCGGCTCGATGACCCCCTACGAGCGCCGGCACCCGGAGTGCCTCAACAGCTCGCGCAAGACCCGCATTGCGAGGGGTTCGGGTACGTCGATCCAGGAGATCAACAAGCTGCTCAAGGATTTCGAGCAGATGCGTGCGATGATGAAGCAGCTATCAGGCTTCCAGAAGAAGCTCGGCAAGAAGCTCCCCAAGCTCCCGGGCATGCCCGGGCCCGGGTTTCACCTTCCCCGGTAGACGCGACATCCTATTTTCGTTATTCAAGAGAAAGAGGAACAAAGCTCATGGTCAAGATCCGACTCAAGCGACTCGGAGCCCTCAAGCACCCCTGCTACCGCCTGGTGGTGATGGATCAGCGCTCTCGCCGCGACGGCCGAGTCATCGAGGAGATCGGCTTCTACGATCCGCAGAAGGAACCCGCCGAGGTTCGCGTCGAGGAAGAAGCCGCCCTCAAGTGGCTCCGCAACGGCGCCCAGCCCACCGACACCGCCCGGTCGCTCCTCAAGAAGGCCGGAGTGCTCGACAAGCTGGGAGCCGCTTCGTGACGCCACGTTCGAGCACTCCTCGAAGCAAAACGGGCACCACCGCAAGCTCGACGCGGTCGCGCTCCCGGACGGCCAAGTCTGACGCCCCGCCGGCCCTCGAGACGATCGAGCCACCGGCCGAGGTGTCCGGCGAGGACATAACGGCAGACCTCCCGTCGGATCTGCGCGTTGATCTTGGCGAGCCCGAGGATTTCATCCCCGAGCCGGACCTTGCCCCTCCCGCGCTCTTCGCACTGGAGGAGATTGCGGCGCACGTCATGCGCTCCATCGTCGCCAACCAGAAGGCACTGACCATCGTTCGCCACAACGAACCCGACAAAGTTCGGATCGCGATCGCGGTCGCCCCCGAGGACCTGGGCAAGGTCATCGGCAAGCAAGGCCGGACCATCAATGCCCTGCGAGCTATCGTCAAGATGGCGGCAGCGGCGCGCAGCGACACCCAGGTCGTGGTGGATCTCGAAGGCAGGCCGGCATAGCGCTCCCCATCATCGATTTCCATGCCCATCTCCAGGGGGAGAAGGGCGAGCATTCTTATGTCCCGGGCATGGCAGCGGGCTGGGTGGATCGCGCGCTCTCGGCGATGGTGTACCTGGGCGAGCCGATCATCCACCCCACCCTCGACTTCGTGGCGACGAGGCTCCGCAGCCAGTGGCCGCGCTGGGTCTACCGCGCCGCATCCGAGCTGGGGTTCAAGCAGGTGGCGGCGATCTTCAGTCGTCACGCGGTCGACGATCTGATCGAGGCCATGGACCGCAACGGCATCTCCCATACGGTCGTGTGCGCCATCGAGCCCTTTTTCCTGAGCGAGCCCATCGCATCGGCCCTGGCGCCGTACCCGGATCGGTTCAGCTTCTTCTGCGCCATCGACCCGTTCCATCCCGATCCCGGCCAGCGCCTGGCCGAGATCATGGCGGCTTTTCCGGTCCATGGCCTCAAGATCCATCCCACCCTCACCGGCCTGCATCCGCACGACGACCGGATGTTCGCCCTCCTGGAACTCGCGCGTCGCCACCGCCTCCCGGTGACGATCCACACCGGCACCTTCCCGTTCGATACCGGGGGATGGGACGACGCGGCGCTCCTCGAGCCCGCCCTGGCGGCATATTCCGATGTCACGATCGTCCTGGCCCACATCGGCTGGGACCAGTATCGCAAGGTGATCGAGCTCGCGGCTCGCTTCCCGCACGTGGCCGTCGAGACCTCGTGGCAGCCAGCCCGCGTCATCAAGATGGCCGTCCAGGCTCTGGGAGCCGAGCGCGTCTTTTTCGGCTCCGACTTCCCGTTGTTGCGTCAGGAGTTCGCCCTGTCGCACGTCCGCCAGGCCCTTTCGGACGAAGAGTACGAGATGGTCGTGTCGCGGAACGCCATGGGGCTCCTGGGCCTCGGGCTGGCCGAGCCAGCGCGAACCGCTTGACGGCCAAAGCGACCTGGGGTTCAAGATCTTTCTCGACCTGCCGAACATAATCGACAGGCCGGTCCTTCCCATCCAGGACCGGGGATCGGCCGCCGTACTCGGGAGAGCCATGACACCGGACCAGGTCGCCAGCTTTGCCTCAAGCCCGGAAGGCTGCCTCGCCTCGGCGCCCGGCCTGCCGGAGCTCGAGGCCTTGGCCTTGCTCGTCCAGAGTAGCGCGGGTTCCGAGCTGGCCGCGGCTTTCGACGCCCTGGTCAAGCTGGATGGGATGCCCGTGGAGTTCCTCGGAGGCTTTTCGGTCTACGGGGACGCGGCCTCGGCGCTGCTGGCCGCCGAAGCCGCGCACCGCAAGCCGGCGCCCGCGGCCCCGGTGCTTGCCGTCGGGATGGTAGCCGCCATGGCCAACAGCGCGGTGGCCGCACCGATCTCACTCGCCTTGCGGGCGCCAGCTTCCCTCGCTGGCCAGACCGGCGCCGGGTCGTGGACCGTCTCCGCGGCCCAGGCCGCGGCGAACGGCTCGGGGGTGGCCTTCGAGCTTCCAGCGGCCGGCGTGGCCCCTTCTCGGGCACGCGAGCGCCAGGACCAGAACGCGCTCCGGGAGCCGCATCATCCGCCAGCCAGGGCCGTGCCCCGGCCACGGCGGGCCAGGAGCTGGTCTCGGCCCCTGGCCAAGCCGTCTCGGCACGGCCCTGCCATCCGGTGGGTCACCGCGCGGCCGAGGGGTCCCAAGGCCCTGGTCGAGGGCTCTCGGTACGTCGTGAAGCCGGGAGATTCGCTGTGGACCATCGCGACCCGCTTCCTGGGCTCGGGCGAGCGATGGCGTCAGCTCTGGAGCTGGAACCGCGATCGAGTCCATGATCCCAACCTCATACATCCGGGAGAGATCCTGGAATTGCAGGCGCACATGGTGGCCCGGGGTGTCATCCCGCAGCTCTTCCATGGCCACCGCAAGGTCGCCGGATCCTTCTACTCCCACCGGGACGGGCGGCTGGTCTGGGCCGACACCGGAGCACCCGTGCCGGGCTCCGCTCCCGCCGAGAGGACGACGAGCTCGCCCCGGGCCAGCAAGTCCTCGCACCAGGCTCCCCGATCGCACGACAGCGGCCGCCCGGCGCGGGTCCACATCGTCGTCGCCCCGCCACAAGAACCCGCTTCGGGCCGTTCGAGCAGCACGCCGTCCGTGCCGTCGCTCCTCGCCCAGCCGGTCGCAACGGCGAGCGCGGACGCGGCGACGCCGAGCCTGGACGCGGACCTCGCCAAGGCCTCGGAC
>JAJXWQ010000135.1 GCA_021781555.1 bacterium | reverse complement strand
TCGGTCAGGAGGAATTGCGATGGTAGGCAAGCCGTTGCTCGCCCTGGTAGCCGTGGCCTCGCTCGTCGGTTGCAGCGCCGTACCGGCAACAAGCATGGCTAGCAAGGTCGTCACCGGACGCTCCGTGATGAGCGTCCAGTCCAAGGTACAGCCGCCCTCACTCGCAGTCATGCGTGAGATTCTGCCCAGTCGGCTGAGTGTTCAGGCCGCGCGGAACATCATGGTGATCCCGAATCAGAACCAGGTTCGGGTACCCAACCAGGGGATGGCGCCCACCCGGATCAACGAGCCCCAGGGAAACCAGCCCAACGAGACCATCCAGCGTCCGGCCACGCCGAACGTGGTGCATGCGACCCGGCCCGTGGTGACACCCCAGGTGACCCGGGGCGTCACACAGCCGGTTAGCCAGATCAACCGCGTGCCGACGGGGCAGCTGGGCCTCTATCCCTTCAGCTACCTCGGTTCGAACTGGTACGCTCCGTACTACCTGATGGGCAACGACTGGTACCCGTACTCGCTCAGCACCTTCGGTCTCGGCTCCTACTCGTACCTGGACTACCCGTTCACCTACAGCGGCGCTCTCGGCTGCTACTCGCCCTACATCTACGGCCTGGGAGCTTACGGGTATTCCTACGGTTCGCTCGGCTACTACCCCTCTGCCTGGCCCTATAGCTACAGCTTCTACGGATGGGGCCTGCCATCCTCGATCTTCTGATCCCTCTTTTCGAGCGGGACCCGGTCGCACCCTGCAGCCGGGTCCCGCTCGATTTCAGCTGGCCCCGCAGGTTCTTCCCTTAGGCCTTTTGCAGTTTGAACGGGGCCCTCTGCGCGGTCGCTTCGCTGCGCAACCGGGCCCCGTTTGACTCATCGGGCTCCATCCATTCAAACCGGGAGCACTCTAGACCTTTTGCAGTTTGAACGGGGCCCTCTGCGCGGTCGCTTCGCTGCGCAACCGGGCCCCGTTTGACTCATCGGGCTCCATCCATTCAAACCGGGAGCACTCTAAGGGTTCCGCAGCCACCGCACGAAGGGACCCGTTCAAACCTAGCCAGGAAAACGTTTGGGGGGCCTCCCGGCCCTTGCCGGGAGGCCCCCCAAAACCTGGGGACTACCACCACCAGGAGCTGTAAGGCCAGTACGACCCGCCGTACAGCGAGTACGGATAGGACGAGTAGGGGTAGTAGTAGCCGCCGTAGAGGGAGTACGGGTAGTAGAGGTTGTAGCCGAAGTCGGAGTAGGGGTAGAAGCCATAGGAGCCGAACCACTTGACCTGACGTCCGGCCTGCTCGACCTTGCTGCCAGGTACCTGGACCAGCATCTTCCGGGCCTGGGCGGGCGTTAGCCGGGCAGGGATCGCGGCGCGCATGGCCTTGAGCTGGGCCTGCGTGAAGTGGGGTGCACTGACCGACGAGACGGTCCGCGCCGGCGGCGTCACGAGGGTGTGCGTCGTGGGGATCGCCGTTGAGCAGCCAGCCAGTGCTGCCAGGCCAACGGCGGCGATCAGAGGCTTCTTGAGCATGCCTGAACCTCCAAAGCGCGGGTCCGAACTCCACGTCGGACCCCGGGAGCCCCGGGCTCCATCTGCGGCTATGATCCGCTCTGGGTGGCGGATCGCAACCGCAGATCACCGGCTGTGCGCGCGGGGCCTGGACCTCCCGGCGCCCCCCTTGCGACTCCGAGCCAGCACCGAGGCCAAGCTGATCCGGTACGCCTCGGAGCCCGCCCCGAGTATCGCCTGGGCTAGCGAACGCCGGCCAGGTGGCGAACCGGCCCCACGACGGTCGTCGTCAAGGCTTGTGGCTGGAACAGCGAGCTGGCGACACGCCGAAGGTCCTCCAGGGTGACCTGCTCGATGGCCTCGATCACCTCGCCCGGACTGATCAGGCGGCCGAAATAGAGCTCGTTACGAGCCATGCGGCTCATTCGATTGCGCGGCACTTCCAGCGAGAGCAACAAGCTGCCCCGGAGCTGCTGCTTGGCTCGCCGCAACTCGTCAGACGTGACGTCGCCATTCTTGAGCTTCTCCACCTCCTCGAGCGACACCTCGATCACGGTGTCCAGGCTCTTGGGGTTGGTCGCTGCATAGATGCCGAAGATGCCCGCGTTGTTGAACATGTTCTCGAAGGACGCGATGGAGTACGCGAGCCCGCGCTTCTCGCGGACCTCCTGGAAGAGGCGGCTGCTCATGCCGCCCCCGAGGATCGAGTCGAGTACCGTCAACACGAAGCGATCGGCGTGGGTTACCGGCAGCCCCTCGGTCCCGATCACCAGATGGGCCTGCTCGATGTCCTTGTACTTGATCTTGGTCGCGTTGAGCGGCCGAGGCGGCGCATCGTAGCCCGGTCGGCCCGGGCGCCGCAACTTTCCGACCGAGGCCTCGAGCTGCCGCAACACGTCCGCAGATCGGACCTTGCCGGCGACCGAAACGACCAGACGATCGGGGGTGTAGAAGTGGTCGAGGTACGCCAGGATGTCGTCCCGAGTCGTGCGTCGGACCGACTGCCGCGTGCCGACAATCGCCCTGCCCAGGGGATGCTCGCCCCAGAACACCTGGCTGAAGAGATCCTGGACGAGCTCGTCGGGCGTGTCTTCGTACATCTTGATCTCTTCGAGAACCACGCGCTTCTCGCGCTTGATCTCGGTCTCGTCCATGACCGAGTCGAGCAGCATGTCCGACAGGACGTCGAGCGCAAGCTCGACCTGGTCGTCGAGCACCCTGGCGTAGTAGCAGGTCATCTCCTTGTCGGTGAAGGCGTTGAGGCTGCCGCCAGTATCCTCGAGGGCCTGGGCGATCTCCAGCGGGGACCGCGTGCGCGTCCCCTTGAACATCATGTGCTCGATGAAGTGGCTGATGCCGTTGTTCTCGGCACTCTCGTTCTTGGTGCCAGTATCGACCCAGAAACCGATCGCCGCGGAGCGGACGTGGGGCAACTCCTCGATCAGAACCCTGACCCCGTTGTCGAGGACAAACTTCTGCTCGTAGAGTTCCGGACTCCGCTCCACCTTGGCCATTGCTGACTCTCCAGTGACGAGACCGCGTGCGCGGAGCTTGCCGCGCACGCGAGTGGGACGCCTACTTGACGCCAGCGGGCTGCTGGCCTGCGCCCTGAGGCATCTCCTCGGAACGCACGCCCTTGAGGGTCAAGTTGATGCGGCCCTGGTTGTCGATCTCCATGACCTTGACCGTGATCACGTCACCCAGGTTCACGACGTCCTCGACCTTGGCCACGCGAGTAGGAGCAAGCTGGCTGATGTGCACCAGGCCCTCCTTGCCGGGCAGGATCTCGACGAAGGCGCCGAAGTTGAGGATCCGCGTCACCTTGCCGGTGTAGATCTGTCCGACCTCGGCCTCCTTGGTCAGCCGCTCGACCCACGAAACCGCGCGCTGCGCGGCATCCGCATCGGATGTGGTGACGAACACGGAGCCGTCGTCCTCGACATCGATCTTGACGCCCGTCTCCTCGACGATCCGCTTGATCATCTTGCCGCCAGGGCCGATGAGAGCGCCGATCTTCTCGGGGTTGATGTGGAGCGTGAGGATGCGCGGAGCATAGGGCGACAGATCGGTCCGCGGCTGCTCGATGGCGTCAAGCATCTTGTCGAGGATGAACATGCGCCCCTTGCGGGCCTGCTCGAGCGCGAGCTGCATGACCTCGAGGCTGATCCCCTTGATCTTGATATCCATCTGCAGGGCCGTGATGCCCTCGTGAGTGCCGGCGACCTTGAAGTCCATGTCACCGAGGTGATCCTCGATGCCCTGGATGTCGGTCAGGACCGCGAAGCGATCGCCCTCCTTGATGAGCCCCATGGCCACTCCGGCCACGGGAGCCGCGATCGGCACGCCAGCGTCCATCAACGAGAGCGTCGACGCGCAGGTGGATGCCATGGAAGTCGATCCGTTGGACTCGAGGACTTCGCTGACCAGCCGCAGGGAGTAGGGGAAATCCTCGACCGTCGGCAACACCGGCGTCAGGGCGCGCTCGGCGAGAGCCCCGTGGCCGATCTCCCGACGACCGGGGCCCCGGCTTGGCTTGACCTCCCCGACCGAGAAGCCCGGGAAGTTGTAGTGGTGCATGTAGCGCTTGCTGGTGATGGGATCGAGCCCGTCGATCTTCTGGGCATCGCCGGTCGAGCCCAGCGTGCAGATGTTCATCACCTGGGTCTGGCCGCGGGTGAAGACCGAGCTTCCGTGCGCCCTTGGCAGGACCGCGACCTCGCACGTGATGGCCCGGATCTCGTCGGTCTTGCGGCCGTCGACGCGGATGCCCTTCTCGGTGGTCAGCTTACGGACGACCTTCTTCTCGAGGTGGTAAAGGGTATCGCCGATCGCCTTGGGATGGGCGGCGAGGTACTCCTTGAGCTCGTGGCCCTCGGGCAGGTTGGCGAGCTGGGTACCGAGATCGCCCAGTACCTGGGCGCTGGCCTCCTCGCGAGCCTTCTTGTCGCTGTTCTGGATGGCCGCGGCAAGAGCGTCGGCGCCCGCCTTCTCGATCCACTGGTAAAGCCGCGGATCGGTCTCGGACAGCTTGATCTCGAGCTTGGGCTTGCCGATCTCCTTGGCGATCTCGACCTGCCACTCGTCGAGTTCCCGGACGGCATCGAATCCGACGGCGATGGCTTCCAGCACCTCGGCCTCGGGCACGACCTTGATCCCGGCCTCGACCATCATGATGGCGTCGCGAGTCCCGGAGACGACCAGATCGATGTCGCCCTCCTCGCTCTCGTGGAAGGTCGGGTTGATGAGCCACTGGCCGCCCAGGCGGCCGACGCGCACGCCGCAGCAAGGGCCGTCGAACGGAATGTCCGACACCATCAGAGCCGCGGACGCGCCGATCAGGCCCAGCATGTCTGGCTCGACCTGCTGGTCGCTGGACAGCACGTAGGCCACCACCTGGACGTCGTTGCGGAAGCCCTCGGGGAACAGCGGCCGGATGCTCCGGTCGATGAGCCGACCCGACAGGATCGCGTGCTCGGATGCCCTGCCCTCGCGGCGCATGAAGCTGCCGGGGATCCGCCCCACGGCGTAGTGCTTCTCTTCGTAATCCACCAGCAACGGGAAGAAGTCGATCCCCTCGCGGGGGTTCTTGCTCATCGTGGCCGTGACGAGCACGGCCGTCCCCCCGGATTGCACCAGAACGGCACCGCTGGCCTGCTTGGCATACTTTCCGAAGGTGAGAGAAATCTCCCGACCGCCGATGTTGCGCTGATAAACTTTCACTTCACTCACAGATCTTCTTCTTTCTTGCGGGGCAACCCCGCCTGCACGCGCGCTGCCTTTAGCCCGAGGGCGCCATGGCGCCAACCCGGCCGTACGGCACTGGTGCTAGCAGACCCCCAGGGTCAGACGGTCCAAACCAAAAGAAAAGATGCGGGGGCAAACTCCCCCGCATTGCGTCACTTGCGAAGCCCCAGCTTGCTGATGATGGCGCGATAGCGCTGCAGCTCGGTCTTTTGCAGGTAATTGAGCAACCGGCGCCGGCGGCCCACCATCTGGTATAGCCCGCGCCTGGATGCGTAGTCCTTCTGGTGGGTCTTGAGGTGGCCGGACAGCTGCTCGATGCGCTTGGTCAGCAGCGCGATCTGAACCTCTGGCGACCCGGTATCGGCCTCGTTGACCTTGTGATCAACAATGATGGCCTTCTTGTCCTCGGCAAGTAGGGGCAACTCGGGAATCCTCCTGGGGGGCGCACCCCCTCTCGTTCGTCGTTCCGATGCCCCATCTTAGCACGATCGACAAAACTTCTGCGCGCCTTGCGACCTTTGGCTTAACCGGACCTTGGGCGATCCCCGGTCAGGCCAGAGCGCGTCGGACGGACCCGACGCGCTCTCGGAGTTGAAGTGAGCCCGATCAGCTGCTGGCTGCCGGCCGCCTAATAGGCTAGCGGGCCGCCGCCATACGATCCGATGAACGAGGAGTACGGGAGCACCTGGCACGGCACGAGAACACCCGAGCCGGTCGGGCAGTACTCGACGTAGTACGGCACGCCTTCGTACACGAGCGGGTAGTAGAACATGTTCTGCATGTAGAACGCGTCGAAGAACGAGGTGAAGTTCGGGACGAAGTAAAAGTTGTCGAAGTCGAAGTAGTGGAAGAACGGATGCCGCCGGAAGAAATCGTGGAACCGGAAGTTCCGGAAGAACCGATGCTGGAACCGGAATCGGTTCAACCGCCCCGCGCCCCAGTTCCGCGTCGGTCCCCGGAACGGGCGGACACCTGGACGGCCCATCCCGGGACGCCCGATCCCCGGCTGACCCATTCCCGGACGGCCCATCCCGGGACGCCCGATCCCCGGCTGGCCCATTCCCGGACGCCCCATCCCGGGACGCCCGATCCCCGGCTGGCCCATTCCCGGACGCCCCATCCCGGGACGCCCGATCCCCGGCTG
>JAJXWQ010000134.1 GCA_021781555.1 bacterium | reverse complement strand
GTCAAGATGAGCAACTGGAAGCTGAAACGACCAACGGATCGGCAGCAGCGGGTCAACTTCGCCGAGGAACTAAAGCTCTGTGGCTAGGTCGGGCCGCTCGTTAACAGGCCGTCATTCATGGGCATTGCGCCTAGCACGGTTTCGCCGAGCCCGGCTCGGGCCGTTGGAGTCAACCCCGGCCCGATTCCGCGGCAAAGCGACCGCACCCAGGAACCATTCCGCGTCGTGCGAAGGGCGGCCCGATGGGCCGCCCTTCAAGGCGTCTGGATCGGTCGCCGGGTGGATCCGCGAGTCGGCTCCGGATTTGCCTCGCTCGTCGCTTGTGGTCTTTCGCTGTTGAGATATCTTACGAGGCGTTCCAAGGGCGATTTCCTCGCAAGAGGGCGCCCGGAAAAACCCAGGTTCCTGGGAAAGAAGGATCCTTTCGGGGATCCTCGCGATTCGGAGGTCTCAAAGAGCGGAAGGCCGCCTCAACACGGATATCGCGATGAATTGCGAGGTTCGTCGCATCGTCGGTTGATGGACGACCCGCTGTCGACCTCTGGATCGCATGGGTATCCGGGAGAGCGCCCGAGAGGGTGGCGATCGGATATCCCGAGGCGCCCGATGAGCTGACGAGGCTTGTCGGGCGTCGTCATGCTCGTCGCGCTCAGAGCGCGGGCCCTTCGAGTACCTCGACCAGCTGATCCAGCGCCCAGTTGAGGTCCTCAAGCGAAATGACCAGCGGCGGGGCGAAGCGGATGACGTGGGAATGCGTCTCCTTGGCGAGCAGGCCGCGCTCCTGCAAAGCCTCGCAGTAGGGCCTGGCAGCGCGGTCCAGCTCGATGCCGATGAGCAAACCCTTGCCGCGGATGTCGACGATGTGGGGGCTCTTGATGGCACGCAACCGGGCGAATGCGATCTCTCCCAGCTCGGCGGCACGATCGGCCAGGCCCTCTTCCTCGAGGACCTCGAGAGCCGCCAGCGCGACGGCGCAGCCGAGCGGATTGCCTCCGAAGGTGCTGCCGTGATCGCCGGGATGGAACACGGACATCACGTCTTCCCGGGCCAGCATCGCCGATACCGGATAGAACCCGCCCGACAGGGCCTTGCCGAGCACCAGCACGTCCGGCCTGGCGTTCTCGTGCTGGAAGGCGAAGAGCTTGCCCGTCCGGCCCAGACCGGTCTGGATCTCGTCGAAGATCAAGAGCACGTCGTGCTCGCGACAGATGGCAGCCGCCTCCTCGAGGAACCCCTCCGGCGGGACGATGACGCCTGCCTCGCCTTGGATGGGCTCGACGAGGAAGGCACAGGTCCGCTCGGTGATCGCCGCGCGCAGGGCCCTGGCGTCGCCGAAGGGAATCACCTTGAATCCCGGCGTGAACGGCCCGAAGCCGTCGCGATACTGGTCCTCGGTCGAGAAGCTCACGATCGTGGTCGTGCGGCCGTGGAAGTTGTTGGCGCAGACGACGATCTCGGCCTCGTCCGGCTTGATACCCTTGACCTTGTAGGCCCACTTGCGAGCCGCCTTGATGGCCGTCTCGACGGCCTCCGCACCCGTGTTCATCGGCAGGACGCGGGGCAGGCCGGTCATGGTTGCAAGCTTGGCGTAGAAGGGACCCAGCTTGTCGTTGCAAAACGCACGCGACGTGATGGTCAGCTTCTGCGCCTGATCGATCAGAGCCTTGAGGATCTTGGGGTGAACGTGGCCCTGGTTGAGCGCCGAGTAGGCCGACAGGCTGTCAAGGTATCGCTTGCCGTTGACGTCGGTCACCCACGCGCCCTTGGCCTCCTGGACGAAGACCGGAAGCGGGTGATAGTTGTGAGCGCCGTAAGTTTCCTCGAGCCGGGTGAGGGCCCCGGAATCCAGCGCGGACGACACGGTTTTTTCGATTGCGGCCATATCACTTACTCTCCCTCTCCAGATTATCGCAGCCGGGCCGCCGGTCGCAAGGTCCCCCCCCCGCCCCGCCCACCGTCCGGACGCCGCAGCGGTGCTTTCCTTGCCCGGGCCGGGACCGAGCCTTAGAGTGCTCCCGGTTTGAATGGATCGAGCCCGATGAGTCAAACGGGGCCCGGTTGCGCAGCGAAGCGACCGCGCAGAGGGCCCCGTTCAAACTGCAAAAGGTCTAGCGCGAATGGCGCGCGGAGCGGGCCCCATGCACAATAATTTTGGCCCTTTGGCAAGGCGCCCCCTTCTTTGCGCCGGTACTCTGTGACCTCGGGGCGGGGCGGGAAAGGAGCAGGGGCGATGGCCAAGCTCGTGAGCGACTTCGTGCTCGATCGACTGGAAGCTTGGGGAGTCCAGCGGATCTTCGGGTTTCCGGGCGACGGGATCAATGGACTGATCGGAGCCCTCCACCGGGCCCAGAACCGCTTCGACTTCGTGCAGGTTCGCCACGAGGAGATGGCGGCCTTCATGGCCTGCGGCCACGCCAAGTTCACCGGGGAAATCGGGGTCTGCATGGCGACCTCCGGCCCGGGTGCCATCCACCTGCTGAACGGCCTCTACGACGCCAAGATGGATCACCAGCCCGTGCTGGCGATCGTGGGCCAGCAGGATCGCTGTGCGATCGGCAGCGAATTCCAGCAAGAGGTAGATCTCCAGAACCTGTTCAAGGACGTCAGCGTGTACGTGCAGACCTGCATGGTGCCCGAGCAAGCTCGCCACCTCATCGACCGCGGGATCCGCATGGCCCGGGCCGAGCGGGGAGTGGCGACCCTGATCTTCCCCAAGGACGTCCAGGAGATCGAGAACGCGGAACCGGGGCGCGTGCACGGCACCGCGCACTCGGGCATCGGCTATCACGAGCCCAAGATCGTTCCCACCGAAGCGGACCTCGACCGCGCAGCTGCGGTGCTCAATGCCGGCAGGAAGGTGGCCATCCTGGCCGGGGCCGGGGCGCGCGGGGCGGCCACCGAGCTCCTGGCGATCGCCGACGCCCTGGGCGCAGGGATCGCCAAGGCCTTGCTCGGCAAGGACATCCTGCCCGACGACCTTCCGTTCGTGACCGGAGCGATCGGCCTGCTCGGTACCCGGCCGAGCTGGAACATGATGATGAACTGCGACACGTTGCTCATGGTCGGCAGCGGGTTTCCGTATTCGGAGTTCCTGCCCAAGGAGGGGCAGGCACGCGGGGTCCAGATCGACCTCGAGCCCAAGATGCTCTCGCTGCGCTACCCGATGGAGGTCAGCCTGGTCGGAGACGCCACGGAGACCCTGTCAGCCCTGCTGCCCCGCCTGCGCCGCAAGGAGGATCGCTCGTGGCGCCAGCAGCTCGAGAAAGACATCGCCGAGTGGTGGAAGGTGGTCGAGGCCCGCTCGCAGATCGAGAGCAACGAGCTCAACCCGCAGCTTCCCTTCTGGGAGCTCTCGAGCCGCCTGCCTGACGGCTGCATCCTGACGACCGACTCGGGGTCGTCGGCCAACTGGTTCGCGCGCCACCTCAAGATTCGCCAGGGCATGCTGGCCTCGCTGTCTGGCAACCTTGCAACCATGGGCAACGCCGTACCTTATGCGATCGCGGCGAAGTTCGCACACCCGCACCGGCCGGTCATCGCGATGACCGGCGACGGGGTGATGCAGATGAACGGCAACAGCGAGCTCATCACGATATCCAAGTACTGGCGCCGCTGGGCCGATCCGCGCTTGATCATCCTGGTGCTCAACAACCGCGACCTCAGCCTGGTCACCTGGGAGCAGCGAGTCATGGCGGGCGATCCCAGGTACGCGGCCAGCCAGGACGTTCCGGACTTTCCCTACGCTCGCTATGCCGAGATGCTCGGCCTCCGTGGCATCAAGATGATGGATCCGCGGGACGTCGCACCCGGCTGGGATGCCGCTCTGAGTGCCGATCGCCCCGTCGTCGTCGAGGCGTACACCGACTCCGAGGTCCCCCCGCTGCCGCCGCACATCACGATGAAGCAGGCGCGGGGATATGCGTCATCGATCCTCAAGGGCGACCCCAATTCCGCGGCGAACATCCGGTTGAGCTTCCTCGAGATGGTACAGGCCTGGAGTCCCGCAGTGAAAAAATGACCCCCGCACTCCAGGTGCTCACCCTCGAACGTGGATCGGCAAGCGATGGAGCGAGGCGAGTGATGGACGATCCGACGACCTCGGCGACCCTGCGTCGGCGCTCCGACGGTGCGGTGGCGGCCATCCGGGCAGTGCGTGCCAGTGCCTTCACCATCCCGACCGAGACCCCCGAATCGGACGGGACGCTGGCGTGGAACGCGACGACGCTCGTGGTGGCGGAGGTCCAGGCCGGCAACCAGACCGGCCTCGGCTACACCTACACGGACCGCGCCGCATGCTGCTTGATCAAGGGCACCCTCGCCGAGGCGATCGTGGGGCAGGACGCGATGGATGTGGCCAGGTGCTGGTGGGCGATGGAGGCCGCGGTGCGGAACATCGGCCGCCAGGGCCTGGCGGCCATGGCCATCGCGGCGGTCGACGTGGCGCTCTGGGATCTCAAGGCCAAAGTGCTCGGCCTCCCGCTCGTCGACCTCACGGGCCGCGTGCGCGAAGCGGTCCCGCTGTACGGTAGTGGCGGGTTCACCTCCTACAGGATCGACCGGCTCAAGCAGCAGCTGGCCCAGTGGGCGAGCGAGGGCTTTTGCCGGGTCAAAATGAAGGTCGGCCGCGATCCCGAGCAGGACCGCGAGAGGGTCAAGCAGGCGCGCAAGGCGATCGGTCCGGACGTGGCGCTCTTCGTCGACGCCAACGGGGCCTACTCGGCCAAGAGGGCCCTCCAGATGGCGCAGGTGTTCGCTGCCGAGGGAGTCTCCTGGTTCGAGGAGCCCGTGTCGAGCGATGACCTCGCAGGTCTGCGCTTCGTGCGGAAGCGGACACCGCCGGGCATGGACGTCGCCGCGGGCGAGTATGGATACGGCCCGCGGGACTTCGAGGCGCTCCTCGATGCCCGGGCGGTCGACGTCCTGCAAGCCGATGCCACGCGGTGCGGGATCACGGGCTTCTTGCAGGCTGGCGCGCTCTGTTCGGGGCGCGGTATGCCGCTTTCCGCCCACTGCGCACCGGCCCTCCATGCCCATCTGGGCTGCATGGTGCAGGCAACGGCGCACCTCGAGTTCTTCCACGATCACGCCCGGATCGAGCAGCTGCTCTTCGACGGCACGCCAAGGGCCCGGGGCGGGAAGATTTCGCCAGATCGAAGCCGGCCAGGGCTGGGCCTGGAGCTCCGGCGCCAGGACGCCGAGCGCTTCGAGAGCCTGGGGCCCTGAGGGTGAAGAGGACGAGGGGACTTGAGCATGCGCCGGAACGAAGTGGTGGTCATCACGGGGGCCTCTGCCGGGGTGGGCAGGGCCGCCGTGCGGGAGTTCGCCCGACACGGGGCCCGCATCGGCCTCATTGCCAGGGGCCGCGATCGGCTGGAGGCAGCGCGGCGGGAGGTGCTCCAGGCCGGCGGCGAGGCCCTGGTCCTTCCCTGCGACGTTTCCGATCCCGATGCCCTCGAGGCCATGGCACAGCAGGCCGAAGAGCAACTGGGCCCCATCGATGTCTGGATCAACGACGCCATGGCGACCGTCTTCGCCGAGTTCAAGGACATCACGCCACAGGAGTTCAAGCGCGTCACGGAGGTGACGTACCTGGGTCAGGTCTACGGCACCATGTCGGCGCTCCGGCGGATGCTGACCCGGGACCGCGGCACCATCGTCAACGTCGGATCCGCGCTGGCGTTTCGTGGCATCCCGCTGCAGTCGGCCTACTGCGGAGCAAAGCACGCGATCGTCGGCTTCTCGGACTCGCTGCGCTGCGAACTCGCCCACGACCGACGCAACATCAAGCTCACGGTCGTCCACCTCCCGGCCATGAACACCCCGCAGTTCACGTGGGGGCGCAACAAGATGAGCCGCCGATCGCAGCCGGTGCCGCCGATCTTCGAGCCAGAAGTCGCGGCCGAGGCGATCTACTGGGCCGCCCATCACGACCGCCGGGAAGTCTTCGTGGGCGGGCCGACCTTCACCGTGATCACGGGGCAGAAGATTGCCCCCGGGCTGGGCGATCGCTACCTCGCCCGCACCGGCTACGACAGCCAGATGTTCGACGGCGCGCCGCCGGCGGACCAGCCAGACAACCTGTTCGAGCCCGCCCCGGGGGATCACGCGGCTCGCGGGGAGTTCACCGGCCGCGCCAGTTCCTACAGCGCATACACCTGGGCCACGCTGAACCGACCGATCGCCATGGCGCTCGCTGCCGCTGCCGGCCTGGTGGGTCTGGGCATCGCCGCCGGTGTCCGGGACGGACGGCGCCGGAGATGAGCGGGAGAGCCCGGCCTTGAAGTTCAAAGTCCGCGCTGCCAGAGGTCCCGGAAATGGCACCCTTCCATCTGAAAACCTCGCCACCGCGAAAGCCGGGCGGCGTAGCAGCTTGCCCGCAGCCGGAGGGCGTTCGAG
>JAJXWQ010000043.1 GCA_021781555.1 bacterium | reverse complement strand
CATTCAAACCGGGAGCACTCTAAGCCCTTTGCAGTTTGAACGGGGCCCTCTGCGCGGTCGCTTCGCTGCGCAACCGGGCCCCGTTTGACTCATCGGGCTCGATCCATTCAAACCGGGAGCACTCTAGCCAGAGCGCAGCCAGGCGACAGCGTCGAAACCTGGGTCCTTCCTCACGGCCCTGCCGGCTCCCTCAAGCAGCCGCACGTCGTACTCTGGATCGTGTCAGGGGCGCCTGACCCGCTCTTTCCCGAAGGACCCAAGGCCACAGCGGAGGGCGGCGCTGGTAACCGACCGCATCCATTCCTCATTCCTGATCCGTTCCACCCCCAAGCCAAGCCGCCGGAAGCGCCCCCCCCGCGCTTCCGGCGCTTGGCATGCGAGGGCCCGGGGCCGCTGAGGCCGATCTCGGCCGGGCGGCCTGGATCCACAGGACTTCGCGGCGTACAAGCAGGACATCCAGTCGCGCCTGGGCCTGATCAACCAGGTCATCGGTCTGGTCGATCGGGGGGCCGGAGCGCTGCAAGAAGCTCAGGTCCAGCCCCTGCTGCGCGACCTCCTGATCGGTGAGGCTCCCGGCGCGGTCTCCAGCCTGAAACTGAGCACCGAAATCGAGCTGCGGGCCCCGACTCGCCGCCCAGGTCCACGCCCCTGCCGCTAGGCCTTTTACAGTTTGAACGGGGCCCTCTGCGCGGTCGCTTCGCTGCGCAACCGGGCCCCGTTTGACTCATCGGGCTCGATCCATTCAAACCGGGAGCACTCTAGAGCTGGCCAGGGACCTGCGCTCCGACGTCGCCCAGTTCGACTCCGGTGGGGAATCGCTGGACGATCTTCAGGTCCAGCTCATGGAAGTCCGATTCCGGCATCAGATCGGCGCCGGCCCCAGCTGAACCGGGCGATCGACCTGCTCGGCTCGGGCAGGATTCCAACCAATGCCGCCAAGCAGCTGCAATCGATCCTGCGCAGCGCTTCGCCCAGCGCTCCGTCGGAGCTCCAGAGCTGGCTCACTCGCAATACCCCGGTAAGGGTCGGGCTCCCTCCGATCTTTGCGCCGGTCCCTGAAGGCACCCAAAGACCCTGATCTTGGAAGGGGCGGCCGTGCGAGGCCGCCGTTTCCAAGATCAGGGGATCGGCGGGTGCTCGCGGTACCTGGCCATGTCGACCAGGGTGCCGAATTTGGCGTCGATGCCGACTGCGGGCGGCAGGCGCCGCTGCGACAGCTGCACCGTCCAGATCGGACCGTGGAGCCGGCCCCAGTAGGGATACAGGACGACGTAGCTGCCCGCCGGCAGCCAGCCGACCTGCTGCTCCCGGAAGGGCTCCTTGAGCAGGAACATCGCCCTCGGGGAATCTACCCTCACGTTCGACATGAGATCGGTACCATTGCGGTAACGTGAGAAGTACGGCCGGACGCCGGTCCACGAGATGCCGCCGCGGAGCGGCACGGAGGCGTCGATGTCGGCCTTGGGGTCGGGACCGGCGAAGAGCACATGCCAGGCCCCGTTCTGGATGAGGCCGGTCTGGAAGTCGTGCAGATCCTGGGTCCACTCCAGGTACGGCTGGAAGTCCAGCCCCAGCTTGGCCTGCACGTAAGGAACGGCCTGGCGCAAGGCCCAGCAACCCGAGCCGTCCTCGCCGGCCGGAAAGGACTCCGGAACGGCATTGGGCATGGCCGAGGGGCTGGCCTCGGGCGTGGCCTCGGCGGTCTCCGTCGCCGTGAGATCCAGCTCGATGGCGAGCTGTTGGTTGTACTCCTTGGCGGCGGCCTTGGCCTCGGCCTGCGGGAGGTAGGCGGGGTGGTAGGTGCCTGCGGCCTCGCCGATGAACTCGCCGAGCTGCCAGGCCCCATAGATGGCCACGATCGCCCCGCCGATGGAGATCGCAAAAGACAGCGGATCGGATGCCGCAAAAGGAGCGACGATCGAAGGTGGAAGCGTGACGCCGCCGAACTTCCTCGGTCCCGCGCTGTGGCCGAAGAAGTTATCGACCGCCAGCAGCAATCCGAGCGGGACGCCGACGATGCCCGTCGTCAGCTCGTAGATGTGCCGGTCCCGCTGCGCCGTATGGACCTCGTCAAGCAGATCGGGATCGTCCGAAAGCGAGGCCAGGAGCGAATCGTCGATCCGCCTACCGCCACGGGTCAGGGTGTAGCTCCGGGAACCCTGGGGCTCGAAGGCGATCGCCTGGTCTTCGTATTGCTGTATCCGCGCGGTGTCGTTGCTGGGGACGTCCGCCAGCGCCGGTGGCGAAGAGACGCCCGCCGCCACGAAGACGGTGGCGGCGAGGAAGGCGAGGGCGTCGGACTTCATGACCTGCCGGATTCTATACCTTTTGCCGTTCGAACGGGGCCCGGGCGCAATTCGGCTCGTGCTCGACGAGGCGCCGGTGCGGACCGACTTCGATGCTCCAGTGGCGAGAGAGCGCTCTGGCCATACTTCAACTGGTGTAACATGCACCGTCGATGAGCGAGTTCGAAGAGGCCCCACGGGAGTCAAACGACAGTCGGCTCGGTCAGATCCTGCTGCGGCGCGAGGTCATCACCCAGGCCGATCTCGAGGATGCGCTAAGGGTGCAGGAGGCCGAGCCCGATCGTCCCCTCGGCGAGATCCTGGTCGCCCAGATGTCTGCCACTGCGGCCCAGGTCCGCGAGGCGCTGCACGAGCAGCTCGCCGACGCTCGGCTCGGACAGATCCTCGTGCGCATCGGCGCCGTCAGCAAGGGCGCCCTCGCAGCGGCGCTCGCCCTGCAGGCAGAGCGCGGGGGCCTGCTCGGTGAGCTCCTTATCGAGGCCAGGGCCTGCGACGACGGCCAGGTGGCCTGGGCGCTCTCTCAGCAAAATGCCGAGAAGCGGTTCGGTTCCTTCCTGCTGCGCCGTCGTCTCGTCACGCCAGAAGGCCTGGACGATGCCATGATCGCGCTCGCGCGGCAGCCCGAAGCGCAGCTCTCCGAGGTCATCGTCGCCAGGGGCCTGCTCGACCAGGAGCAGGTGGAGGAAGCCCTCGGCTTCCAGCAGCAGGAGGCGCGTCTCGGGCAGATCCTGCTACGCTTGAACCTGCTCTCGGAGGCGCAGCTGGAGACGGCGCTGGCGCGCCAGGCCGCGACCGGCCAGTTGCTGGGAGAGATCTTGATCTCGACCGGCGCCTGTTCGCTCGAGCAGATCGCCCGCGCCCTTGAGGAGCAGCTGGCGCTCGAAGAGCACCCGGCCCCGCACCCTCGGGCCTCGACCGAAAGTGGCCCACTTGTCTGATCGCATCGTCGTCTCGGGCTACTACGGGTTTGCCAACACGGGCGACGAGGCCATCCTCGCCAGCCTGGTCGAGCATCTCGGGCGGATCGGCGAGCTGGTCGTCCTTTCGGCCAATCCGAGCCAGACCACCCTGGCCCACGGCGTGCGCGCCATCGGCCGTACGGACGTGGTGGCGATCTCGCGGGAGCTCTCGGGCGCCGCGCTCTTCGTTTCGGGTGGCGGCGGCCTCCTCCAGGACACCACCGGCCTCAAGAGCGTCCCCTACTACGCCACGCTTCTCAAGGCCGCCCAGTGGCGGGGCGTGCCCACGATGTTGCTGGGCGCGGGGGTCGGGCCGCTGCGCGCGGTTTTTTCGCGAGCCGTCGCCGCGAGCGCGGTGCGGCATTGCCGCGTCTGCGCGGTCCGGGATGATTTCTCGGCCGACCTCTTGCGCCAGCTCGGTGTCAGCGCCCGTTCCCTGGCGGTCACGGCCGACCCGGCCCTGGTCCTCTCGCCCGCGCCGGACGAAGCGCTGGACGCCAAGCTCGCCGCCGCCGACCTCGACCTGTCGATACCCACGATCGGTGTCGCCATCCGTCCGTGGCCGACCTGGTACGAGCGGCAATTCAAGTCGTTCTCGGCCACGCTCGCGCAGGTCGCCCGGTCGGTCGGCGCCCAGATCCTCGTCATCCCCTTCCAGCGCCCGCACGACGAGCGGATCACCCAGGAGCTCTTCGACTGCCTCCAGTTCCGACCGGGCGACCACCTGCCGGCGACCCGGCTGTGGACCCAGCCGCTGGCGCCCCGCGAGATGCGGACGCTGCTGTCCCGCTGCCACCTGGTCGTCGGGATGCGCCTCCACGCCCTGATCCTGGCAGCGGCCGGCGCGGTGCCTTTCATGGGCGTGTCCTATGATCCCAAGGTCGCGAGTTTCGGGCAGCGCTTCGACATGCCGATCGCGCCAGGAGTCGAGGACCTCGAGGACACCTCGTACCTGTTCGGCGTTCTCATGCAGCTGTGGGAAAGACGCGAGGACCTCGCCGAGCGCATGCGTGCAGCGTTGCCTCGAGAACGGGAGCTGGCGCTGCGCAACTTCGAGCTGGCGGAGGATGTGGCCCGTCGGAAGGGAGACCTGCAGCGAGTATGAGTTGCCCGCGCACCCCTGGTCCTCGCCACAAGAGCCCCGCGTCCGCTGCCGGGACTCCGGGCTCCGGCCACCCGAGCCAACCCAAAGCGCAGCGCTGCACGGCAGCCAGTCCTCCGGCAGGCGGCATGCCGGGAGCATGCAGGTGGACCGCGTGCGCCTGAACATCCTGGACCTTCCCATCGATGCGGTGAGCCGACAAGAGGCCGCCGGGACCGTCGCCGATGCGCTGTCTGGCGGGGACGCAATGGCGATCGTGACCATCAACGCCGAGATGGCCATGGCTGCCAGGCTGGATCCCAGGCTCGCGGCCACCATCCGCAGGGCCGGCCTGGTGCTGCCCGACGGATCCGGGGTCGTCTGGGCGGCCCGGCGGCGTGGGGTCAAGGTCAAGAAGATCGCCGGAGTCGACTTCATCCACGAGATCGCCGAGCAGTGCATCCGGGCCGGCCGAGGCATGTTCTTGCTGGGCGCGGGCCCAGGCGTGGCCGACGAAGCCGCCAGGGCCCTGGCAGACCGCCATCCTGGCCTTGCCGTCGTGGGAACGGCCGATGGTTACTTTTCACCCGAGGCCGAGGCCGAGCTCTGTGAACGCATCCGCGAGGCTCGACCCGGGGCCCTGCTGGTCGCCCTGGGCGTCCCGCGACAGGAGTACTGGATCTCCGACCACCAGCAGGAACTCGACGTGCCGGTGTGCATGGGCATCGGCGGCAGCCTCGACGTCCTTTCCGGTCGGGTCCGCCGCGCTCCCCCCTGGATGGTTTCCGCCCACCTCGAGTGGCTGTTTCGTCTCATCAAGGAACCATGGCGCTGGCGCCGCATGGCCAGCGCCTTGCCCGCCTTTGTCCTGGCGGCGCTGGCCTCGGAGCGCCAAGAGCGCTACACTGGGCCTGGACGGTAGTCCTGGTGGGGCCGTTCTCGGGAGCAGCGCGCAATCAGCGTAGCTACGCTCGATGCGCCTAGGAGGTCCCGGCCGATGATTCGACTCAAGCAGGTCTCCAAGATCTATCCCAGCGGGGTGCGAGCGCTCGTCAGCCTCAACCTCGAGATCGGGCCCTCCGAGTTCGTCTTCCTGGTCGGTCCCTCGGGGGCGGGCAAGAGCACGATGCTCAAGCTCCTGTACCGGTCCGAGATCCCCACGGCGGGTCAGGTGCTGGTGGGCGGAGTCGACATCGGCAAGCTTTCGATCCGCCAGCTTCCTGGATTACGCCAGCGCATTGGCGTCGTGTTCCAGGATTACAAGCTGTTGCCGCAGCGCACCGTGAGCGAGAACGTGGCCTTCGCGCTCAAGGTCCTCGGTACCAGTCGCCGGGAGATCGACCGCCGGACGCACAGTGCCCTCGATCTCGTCGGCCTGCGCGAGCAGGCGGATCTCATGCCCGGCCAGCTCTCGGGTGGTCAGCAGCAGCGGGTCTGCCTGGCGCGGGCGATCGTCAACACCCCGCCCGTCTTGCTCTGCGACGAGCCCACGGGCAACCTGGACCCTGAGACCAGCTGGGACATCATGCGTCTGCTCACCCGCATCAACCAGCACGGCACCACGATCGTGGTGGCGACCCACAACAAGATGATCGTCGATTCGATGCGCCGCCGGGTCGTGACGATCGACGGCGGGCGGCTCATCCTCGACCAGCCTCGGGGAGGTTATCCTGTGGGCGTCGGCTAGACGGCCTCCGGCTTCTGTTTCGATGACCAGACCGACCTTGCGTTCACATTCTCGCTGCCGCCCGGCGCTCCCGGCCGGGGCGTCGGGGATGTCCGCTCCGCTTCCTGGAGGCTACCCATGCCCAATCGCGTCCTGACCTTCTGGCGCCAGGCCGGATTCGTGGCCGAGGAGGCCGTCGCTTCCGTCACCCGGTCCGGCTGGATGAGCGGCATCGTGGTCATCACCATGACCGTTTCCTTGCTCATCCTGGGCGGCATCTGGCAGCTCTCGGACGACCTCTATGCCCTCACCCGGGCCGTTGGAGCCAAGGTCGAGATCATGGCGTTCGTAGCCCAAGACGGCGACACGGCGCAGCTCGCCTCCGCGATCGACGAGCTTCCCGGCGTCGCCTCGACGCAGATCATCACCAAGGACCAGGCCTGGCAGCAGCTCCAGCAGGAGATGAAGTCCCAGGTCGATTTCAGTGGCCTGCTCCAGGATAACCCGCTACCCGACACGATCCGCGTCAAGGTCCAGGATCCGGCGGACGTCGCGCCGGTGGCCGACAAGATCCAGGCCTTGCCCGGCGTGGAGGGGATCAACTACGGCCACGATCTGCTGGCCAAGCTCGAGCAGATCATGGCCTTCGTGCAGATGGCCGGCCTCCTGGTCGTGGGGGCGTTGATGGTCGCGACCCTGGCCGTCACGGGCAACACCATCCGTCTTACGGTCCAGGCGCGCCGTCGCGAGATCGAGATCATGCAGCTGGTCGGCGCGTCGGCCGGCTTCATCCACTGGCCATTCCTGCTCGAAGGCATGATCTTCGGGCTGATGGGCACGCTGCTGGCCAGCGGGCTCCTGGTACCCTGGCGGAGCTTCCTGCTCATCCGCCTCCAGGAGCTCTTCCCCTTCGTGCCGATCGACGCCGATGGCCTGGCGATGGTGAGACTCCTCTCGTACCTCCTGCTCGTGGGCATGGGGGTCGGAGCCCTCGGCAGCCTCTTCTCGGTGCGGCGACACCTCGTCGCGGCTTCCGGGCAGTAGACCGCCCGACCGGGAACCACGGGCTGGCGATCGTCTCGGTTCCAGGCTGGCCAGGGTAGGGCGAGCGCGGCGCGGAGCGCAGGTCGCTCCTCGGGTATAGGAGGGCTATGCCGGGCACCCCCCACGATCCGAAGAATCCGCTCCCCCAGCGAGTGGTGCCGCAGCGGCGTACCGCGCCCTTCGATCCGGACGAGATCTACGACATGAAGCTCGGTCCGGGCGATTCGGCCGTCCAGGCCGCCTATGCCCGCACTGGCAAGGGCACGACCTTTCTGGGTGCGCCGCCGGCCTTTCGAGCCACCGGCCCGCAGACCGAGTCCAACGATGCCCTGATGATCGCCCGCCGGGCTCGCCGGGCTCGCAGCCTCACCTTCACCGTGCAGGGCATCATGTGGCGGGCCGGCTTCGCCCCGGAGATGGCCCAAACTCCGGTCGGCCAGGCGACTCCCTTCCGCCGGCTCTCGGAGACCGAAATCTCCTCTCCGGCAGGCGCCATTCTCAGGCCCTGCGATCCGGCCTTCGAGATGGTCTTCCGGGAGCTCATCCCCCGGCCGCTGACCGAGCAGGCCGATCAGATGTTCGGGATGATCCGCAAGCTCGAGCGGATCGCCCTGTACTACTTCCCGACGGGCGAGGGAGCGACGGCCGGCATCATGGCCCAGTATGCCCAGCAGCCGGCCTCGCGGGCGCACGTCCTCTACCTGCAGACCAACATCAAGCAGGCCGCGCCCTCGGTCCTCGAGCAGATCCACAAGACCTTCTCGGCGGCGGTTCCGAGGGCAGTCGAGGCCGCCAAGCGACCGGCTACCGGCAGTTTCTGGCAAGAACTCGACAAGGCGGCCTACCAGCTGTCGGCGACGTTCAAGAACAGCTCCCTGGGAGGCAATACCCGAGCTGCGACCACCACCATGAAGAAGCAGGCCAAGAAGGCCGGGAGCGGCGTCGACAAGGCCGTTTCGGTCGTCGATGTCATTGGCAAGTCCATCGATGACCTGGCGCGCTGGCCGGGCAAGATGGGCGTCGTGGTCGTGCGGAGCGTGACCGGGATGCTCATCAAGGTCATCCAGACGCTGGACCGCATGGTGCAGCCCAAAAGCTGAGCAGACCGCAGGAGCGCGCTACTTCCCGATCGCAGCCTCCTCCTGCTGGTAGCAGCGCAGCGCCCGATCGATGGTCGGGAACGCGATGTCATCCCAGGGCACCTCGGCCCAGGAGAAAAGCTGGGCCTCCAGGCTCTCCTCGCCGGCACAAAAAGCCGGGGTACGCATGCGGCCCTTGTAGAAGACCTGCACCTGGCTCCACCTGGGCAAGCTGTACACCGCGAGCAGGCGCTCGATCTCGATGTCCGCACCCGCCTCCTCGAAGGCTTCGCGGGCTGCTCCCTCCTCCGCGGATTCGCCCATTTCGAGGAACCCGGCCGGAAACGTCCAGAAGCCCACGCGTGGCTCGATCGCCCTCCGGCACAGCAGAAGTTGCCCTTGCCACGTGCAGACGACGCCGACCACGATGCGTGGGTTGACATAATGAATCGTCCGGCAGGCCAGGCAGACGTGGCGCGGCCGGTTATCCCCCTCGGGTACCTCCAGCTCGACCCTGGCCCCGCACTCCGAACAGAACATCATATTGGCACAGCATAGCACCCTCGAAAACCGGGGGCGCCAGGCCCGGCCGGATCCACCGATGACGGGTGGACATGACCGGGGGGGGCCGGTTGCGCAGCGTTGCGACCGTACCGAGGAACCCGTTCAAACTGCAAAAGTACAGGTTCCCGGGCCGAGCTACGGCTCGAAGCGACCGGGGTCGAACTCGCCCTCGAAGACCGGCTCGGCTGGCCCGGTCATGAACACCGATCGCCCGGGCATCCACTCGACCTCGAGGTCGCCTCCCGCCAGGTGAACGATCAACGGGCTGGCCACGCGATCCGTGACGATCCCGGCAACGGCCGCGGCACAGGCCCCGGTGCCACAGGCCAGGGTGGGGCCGACGCCGCGCTCCCACACGGCCAGCTTGAGCTCGTGGCGCCCGAGGATCTGGGCAAAGCCGGCGTTGGCACCCTCCGGAAAGCGCTCGTGAGTGCTCACGAGCCGCCCCAGAGAATCGAAGTCGAACCGGTCGAGGTCGGAGACGAAGGTGACCGCGTGCGGGTTGCCCATCGAAACGCAGGCAACCGCGAGGCCCGGGGGATCGAGCCGGATGTCGATCGCGTGCGGCCCGGCGACGCCGGATATCGGGACGTCGCCGGGAGCCAGGCGCGGCGGCCCCATGTCGACGCGCACGCGGCCGTCTGCCAGCAGCTCGGGCAGGCGGATCCCGGCTCCCGTGAGAACCCGCTGCGGATGGCGAGCGCCGGCACGATCGCCCCAGAACCTCGCCACGCAGCGCAGGCCGTTCCCGCACATCTCGGCAACCGAGCCGTCCGCGTTGACGACGATCATCTCGAAATCCGCCTCGGGCGCGGCCTTGAGGAGCAAGACCCCGTCCGCGCCGATCCCCAGGTGGCGGTCGCACAGGCGCGGCGCGAGCTGGCGCCAGGCTTCGGTCCGGATCGGAACCCCTGGCAAGGGACGCGTCAAATCGACGAGGATGAAGTCGTTGCCGAGGCCGTGCCACTTGGCAAAGGAAATCCGCTTCAACCGGACCTTTTCCTCAGGGGGAAGGGGTGGATGATCGGGTCGCTCCCCGCGTCGCAATCCAGTCCGAGAGCTCGCGCTCGGCCAGCTCGATCCAGGCTTCCAGCGTACCATCGCCGTCCATCTCGAGCCACCGGGCCGAAGGTTCGTGCCGGAACCAGGCCAGCTGCCGGCGAGCATAACGCCAGGTATTCTGCGCGATCAGCCCACGGGCCTGATCCAGCGTCAGATTCCCGGATCGCACCGCCATCAGCTCGGCGTACCCGAGGGTCTGGAGCAACCCGAGATCCGGGCCGAACTCGGTGACGATGCGCTCGATCTCGCCCATCCAGCCCAGGTCGAGCATCTCATCCACCCGCCGGTCGATGCGCTGCTTGAGAAGGTCCCGCGACAAAGCGATGACGAGATAGGCCGTGCGGTAAGGGGCCGGCTCGGCCTTGAAGTCGGACAGCCGGCGGCCGGAGGCCTCGAAGACCTCGAGCGCCCGCGCCAGCCGAAAGCGATCGTGAGGGTGCAGCCGGCTGGCCGCCTCGGGATCCACCGCTCGTACGCGCTCGTGCAGATCCGGGAGCGCCTCGAGGCGCTTGCGACGCTCGGGATCGGGCGGAACCGGCGGAACCGGGGTGTAGCCGAGCACCGCCCGGATGTAGAACCCCGTCCCACCCACGACCAGCGGCACGCGACCCGCCCGGTGGGCCCGGGCGATCGCCGCCCGCGCGTCGGATCGGTAGCGTGCCACGGTGTAGGTCTCGGTCGGCTCGGCGATGTCGATCATCTCGTGGGGGACCTCGGCCCGCTCTGCGCGTGTGGGCTTGGCCGTGCCGATGTCGAACCCTCGATAAACCTGGCGCGAGTCTGCCGAGATGATGGTCCCGCCATGGCGGCGAGCCAGCTCGAGGGCGAGCTGCGACTTGCCCGCCGCGGTCGGCCCCCCCACGACGACCAGGGGCACGAGGTCGCCGTCCTCCCGGGCGAGCTCCGATGTGGACATCGAGGCTGTCTCCCGCTAGATGGTGATGCTGGCGGTCGGCGAGGGCGTGGGCTCGGCCGCAGGCATCGGTGTGGGGATCGGACGCCGGCAACTGGCCGCCCCGGGCGAGTCCATCTGGTCGAATACGCCGAACTGATCGCTGTCCAGCAGCGGGAGGAAGCGCCAGGTCATCCGGGCCTGCCCGGGGGTGCCGGCGATCTCGAGGGTCAACTCCCGCGTGTGGCTGGTGAAAAGAGTCCGGCCGCCCAGGCTTCGGCGCGGGAACCACAAGGTGAACTCCCCGATCCAGAGCCTCCGGTTGGGCACGAGGGTCAGCGCATCGTGGTAGACGGGAGAATACCTGAACCCGAGGTCATCGACCAAGGTGAACTTCCACCCCGAGCCGGGATCGAGGATCGACTGCCGGTACAGGTGGCGGTCGAAGCGCCAGATGATCTTGATCGGCAACCGATCGCCGTTTCCATACAGCGCCCTCCAGGTGGCCTCGGCATCCGTCCCGGGCGGACCCGCCGCTCGGCTGTCCTCGGCATCCCGGGCCAGGATCTCGGCGCCGACCGCCGGATCCTCGAGCGTGGCCGCGAGCCCGCCGTCGAGCCCCACATCGGCGACCCGGGTCCAGTCAGCCACCACGGCCGCGTACGTTCGGGGATCCGCGTACTCGCGGGGCATCCGGTAGTCCGTCGACAGCCGCAGGTACGCAGCATTCCCCGACAGGCACCCCGAGAGCAAGACGAGGCTGCCGAGGAGCGTCAGGCGCGCCGCCCGCCGGTATCCCGGCGAAGCTGCCCCCCCCGGCCAGAGCCGTCGCTCGGAGTCCGAAGGGCGGCCGGCAAGGGACCGTTCGAGGGGCCGCATCGGCATGCCCGCAGCATAGCATTCCCGGGCCTTCGCATGGCCAACAGCGCACGCATCGATCCCGCGATCTGCCGGTATGCCGAGGTCTGGAATGAGTTCCTGGCAGGCGCAGGGTATAGACCCGACATGGATCAGCGGCTGATCCTGCTGCTCGTCTTCGTACTTGCGTTCGTTGCGGCGGGACTCGTCACCCTCGCGCTCGCACCCCGGTTCAAGGCCCCGGTGGAGCGGTTCCTCGAGCGCAACCTCGAGCACACCGAAGTGGGGCTTGCGCGCACCCGCAACCCGCTCTCGTCCGAGCACTTCACCCGCAACCAGGCCCTGCTGGCGGGGCTCTTCGCCGTGCTGGGCCTGGCGATCGGCCCCGGCATCCTGCCGCGCCTCTTCCTGGCCGCCGTCTTCGGCGGCGCGATCTGGCTGGGCGCCGATCGCTACCTCGAGTTCCAGTGGCGCCGGTACCAGCAGGAGTTCGAGGAACAGCTTCCCGACATGGTGGGCGTCATTGCCAACGCGGTGAAGTCGAGCTTTTCGGTGCAGCAAGCCCTGGAGCTGGTGACCCAGGAATTCACCGACCCCATGGCTGCCGAGGTCACCGAGGTGCTCCAGGAGATCCGCATGGGCGTCGCCTTCGATCAGGCGCTGACCAACTGGTCGGAGAGGATGTTGAACGACGACCTCGACATCTTTTGCACGGCCCTCATCATCCAGCGGCAGACGGGCGGCAACCTGGCCGAGGTCCTCGAGAACCTGGGCCAGACGATGCGCGAACGGCGGCGGATCCAGGGGCAGATCCGCACGCTGACCGCGCAGGGCCGGCTCTCGGGGGCGATCCTGTCCTTCCTGCCCGTCGGCCTCTACGGGGTCCTCTACGTCGTCGCTCCGGACCGCATGGGGGTCCTGTTCTCATCGACGCTGGGCTGGGCGATCATCGCCCTGTGCGCCGTGTTGATTGCCACCGGCAGCTTCTTCATCCGCCGCATCGTCACCCTGGACGTGTAAATGATCCGAATCGCCGTGCCGGAGCTGGGATCGTGAACATCCTGGTCCTTCTGCTGGTCGTCTTCGTGGCGATCTTTGCCGCGGTCACGCTGGTCATCCTCGCCTTCGCCAAGCCCAGGTCGCGGACCGAGGTCGCCAAACGCCTCGAGCGAGCGAGCTCCGGTCCGCGCCTGCGCCGGCGTGAGCCGCGCCCCAAGACCGCCCCCTTGCGGGTCCTCGAGGAGCGCCTCAAACCCTTTGCCGCCGAGCGCCTGAGCGCCGAGCGGGAGGGCGCCATCCAGAAGCAGCTCCGGGCCGCCGGGGACTACGACACCACGCCGACGGGCTTCGTGACGCGCCAGCTGGTGTCGGCCATCCTCTTGCCGCTGGGCTTCCTCGTCGTCAACTGGGCCACCTTGAACCTGCCCGGGATCGCCATCCCGATCGGCATCGCTCTCTCGGCCATCGCCGGCTACCGCCTGCCGCCCGGGCGCCTGTCCCAGCGCGTGGCTCGCCGCCAGCAGGCCATCCTAAGGCAGCTTCCCACCACCCTCGATCTGCTGACCACGTGCGTCGAGGCCGGCATGACCCTGCAGAGCGGCCTGCAGAAGGTGGTCGAGCGGATGCGCCCTCACCCCCTGCGCGAGGAGCTCGAACGGACCCTCAAGGAAATCCAGCTCGGCCGGCCGCGCGGCGAGGCCCTGCGCGATCTCGGGCGCCGGATCGGCCTGAAGGAACTCAACAGCGTCGCGATCGCCATGGTGCAGGCGGAGACGATGGGCGCATCCATCGCCAAGACCCTGCGGGTGCAAAGCGAGGTCATGCGCGAGGCGCGCTGGCAAAAGGCGCAGGAAACCGCTCAGAAGGCCCCGCTCAAGCTGGTCTTCCCCATCACGTTCCTCATCTTCCCGGTCATCTTTCTCATCATCTTCGGGCCGCTGGTCATAGGACTCATCCAGGGCAAGACCTAAACTTTTGTAGTATGAACGGGTCCCTCTGCGCGGGCGCTTCGCTGCGCAACCAGGCCCCGCTTGACTCCTTCGGCCCGAGCCCTTCTAACCGGGAGCCCGCGAGCGCGTCGGTTTCACGAAAACGCCACGAGATGGCGGTAGGCTGGGGCGGTTGGACAGCTCCGACCGCTGGCCGTTAATCTACCAGGCGACGTCCATGCCTTGTTCCAGTTTGATCGGGTCCCTCTGCACGGGCGCTTCGCTGCGCAACCGGGCCCCGCTTGACTCCTTCGGCCCGATCCTTTGTAACCAGGAGCATCCTGGCCTTCTTTTTTTCCGAGGTCGACCTTGCTCGCAGCCCTTGCCACCACCGTGGTAGCTGGCCTTTCCACTCCCTGCGCAAGCGCCAGCCTGACTCTGGCCCGGGCGCTCTCCTTGGCGCAGGCCAATGCTCCCACTTACGCCGCGGCCCGAGCTCGGGTCCGCCAGGCTCAGGCCGTCGTCGCCGAACACGGCGCGGCCTGGCGGCCCACCGTCAGCCTGCCGATCGGCTACGTCCACAACGACGACGGGCGCTTCGTGGCTCTCAACGGCCCGGACGAATACACCTTGCAGGCCGCGGTCCACATTCCGATCCTCGACCCCGCGCGGAACGCGGCCTATCGATCGGCCGTAGCACAGCTCAAGAGCGCCAGATTCGGACTGGCCCAAGCGGGCCGCGCGGTCGACCTGGCGGTTGTCCAGGCCTATTTCGCGGTCCTCGAGAGCCAGGAGGCTCTCGCCGTGGAGCGAGCCGGCCTCAAGACGTTGCAAGATGAAGCCACCGCAGCCCAACGTCGCTTTTCTCAAGGGGCCGGTTCCCGGCTCGATCTGGATCGGGCCCGTTTCGCGGCGACTCAGCAGCAAGCCGCCGTGATCGTGAGCCAGGCCTCGGTCGAGACGACCCGGCGGCGCCTTTCGAGCTTGCTGGGTGTCCCGGCATGCGGTGCGCTCACACCACCGCCGGCACCGCCCACCGTTTCGGGGAATCTGGCCGCCTTGGCCAGCTCCCGGCGGCCCGGGATCCAGGCGGCCGACGCCGATGTCCAGGCCGCCAAAGCCGATTTGCAAGCGGCCGAGGCCGCCCGGCACTGGCCGGCGATCGGACCGGACCTCATGGCAGGCTGGGATTCGAACGGTCCGCCGGGCTCGGTGCCAGGCCAGCTCGGCTGGGCGGCGGGAATTTCGGTCTCGGTCCCGATTTACTCTGGCGGCGCCGGCGCCGCTCGTGTGGAAGAAGCGCGGCAGGCCGAGGCGATCCAGCAGGCCAACCGGCAAGCCCTGTCGAGCCATGTCGATCTGGCGCTCGGCGATGACCGCGTCGCGGCTTCCGCGGCCGGCGCACAAGAGCGGCTGGCAACCCAGCAGGTCAAACTGGCCCAAGAAGAGCTGAAGATGTCGCGCTTTGGCTTCGGGCAAGGCTCGGTGCCGCTGATCGAGGTGCTGCGAACCGAACAGGCGGCCATCGGTGCAGCGGCGAGCCTGGCCTCGGCACACCTTGATCTTGAACTTTCTCGCTATCGCCTCGCCTGGGACGTGGGAGTCCAGTTGCCATGAAAATTCGTTCGGTCGTCGTCGTGCTCGGGCTCGTACTGGCCGGTTGCCAGGCCACCCGGGTCAAGTCCTCCGACTCCCAGCCGCCAGCGCAGGTGCAAGCCGGCAGCGTCGTCCGCCGGCTCGAACCGCAGCAGATCCGCACCCAGGCAACCGTCGTCGCCGATCCGCGGCACGTCAGCCGGGTTTCGTCGACCGAGGCCCAAAGCGTGCTGGCCGTGAACGTCCGGGTCGGTGATGCGGTTTCCAAGGGTCAGCTTCTGGTTGAACTCGCCCAGGACCCCCAAGTCCGGGCGGCCGCTCAGCAGGCTCAGATCCAGCTTGTCGCAGCCAGACGCACCTTTTTGCGCGAAGAATCCCTGGTTCGTGGCGGCGTCGAACCTCGCATCAACGCCGATCAGGCCCGGACTCTCTACGAGCTGGCAACCACGCAGGCAGCCGCTGCGAAAGCTCAGCTGAGTCGCATGATGGCCAACACCCAGCTGCGCGCCCCGACCAGCGGCGCGGTCATCGCGGTCTCGGCCTTCATGGGGCAGGTAACCAGCCCGGGTGCGGATCTGGTCGACATTGCCGATCCCCGCTACCTCCAGGCTCGCCTGCAGATCGAGCCGGAAGACCTCGCGCGGCTTCACCCCGGACAGCGGGTCACCCTGCAGCTCCCTGGGGCGACACAATCCTTCGAGGCTCGGCTCACCCGTGTCTCTGCCACCTTGAATCCCCAGACCCAGCTAGGCGAGGCCGATGCAACCCTCTTGCCCGGCCATCCGAACCTCGGCTTCGGTCGCTTCTTGACCGCCAAGGTAACGGTCGGCCAGGAAGACACCCTCCTGGTACCTGCTGGAGCCCTGGTCCATCGCGACGACGGCGACAAGGTCTACCTGGCAGCAGGCAGCAAGGCTCAGGAAGTGCAGGTACAGCGCGGGGCGCGGTTCGGAAGCTGGATAGCCGTGCGGGGTACGCTTTCGCCCGGTTCCCGGGTGGTCACCACCGGCGCCTACGAACTTTCGCAAGGCGACCCGATCGTCGTGACGTCGGCGTCCGGATCTGCCAGGTAGTCCGCATGACCAATCTCAACGGCACCGCCGGACACAGCGCTCTCTACGGTTTCTTGCTGCGCAAGCGCAAGGCCGTGCTCTTCCTGGTGCTCTTGCTCACGGTCGCGGGGATCTTTTCCAGCCTGAGCCTCCCGGTCTCACTCCTGCCGTCCATCGTGTTCCCGCGGGTGGTCATCAACGTCGACGCGGGCGACATGCCGGCATCCACGACGAATGTCCTGGTGACTCGACCGGTATCCGAGGCCGTGGCGGGACTGCCGGGCGTGCGCGTCGTCCGGACCGTCACGAGCCGCGGCTCGTGCGACGTCGACCTGAATTTCACGTGGAAGACCAACATGCTCGAGGCCCTCTTGCTGGCGCAAGGGGCGGTCAATTCGGTCCGAGCGCAGCTCCCGCCCGGTACCCAGATCCGCGTGCGGCGGATGGATCCCTCGATCGTGTCGGTGATCGGCTACAGCTTGACCTCCAAGACGCTCTCGCCGATCGAACTCCGAGACCTCGCGCGCTTCAGCCTGCGCCCGATCTTTTCCCGGGTCCCCGGGGTTTCGCAGATCAAGATCATGGGCGGCGAGAACGAGGAGATCGGGGTACACATCCTTGCCGATCGCCTGGCGGCCCGTCACGTTACCCTTGACCAGGTCGTGAGCGCCTTGCAGGCCGCCAACATCCTCGCGGCCGCAGGCAAGATCGAAACCGACTACCAGCTGAATCTGGTCGAGACGGACGATCGCTACAGATCTCTGTCCCAGATCGGCGACACGGTGGTCGCCAGCGCGGGCGGCCAGGTGGTGTTCTTGCATGACGTGGCCCGCATCGAGCCCAGTGTCACGCCGCAGTGGGTGCGCGTGACGGCCGATGGCCGGGACGCCGTCCTGGTCAACATCTACCAGCAACCGGGGGGCAACACCGTCGACATCGCCGCCAACATCAAGGCGGCCCTGGCTCAGTTCCGCAGCCACCTGCCACCTGGCGTGATGATCCACGAGTACTACAACCAGGCCGATCTCATCACCGCGGCCGCGACCAGCGTGCGCGACAGCATCCTGATCGGCGTGGTCCTGGGCGTCATCGTGCTCTATCTGTTCCTGCGCAAGGCCAAGTTGACCCTGCTCGCGACGGCGACCGTGCCCGTCACGATCTCGATCACGGTACTGGTCATGCATCTCCTGGGCATGAGCTTCAACATCATGACCCTGGGCGGTATCGCCGCCAGCATCGGGCTGATCATCGACGATGCGATCGTCATGGTAGAGAACATCGCCCGGCACCTCGAGCTGGGGGCGCCGGATCCAAGCTCGGCGGTCGATCGCTCGCTCAAGGAGATCGTGTGGGCCTTCGTGGGCTCGAGCACGACCAGCCTCGTGGTCTTCGTGCCGCTGGCCTTCCTCTCGGGCGTGACCGGGGCGTTTTTCCGGTCGCTTTCGCTCACGATGGCCATTGCCCTCTTCGTCTCCTTGCTGATCGCCCTGGGCGTCATCCCGATCCTGGCCGGCCGTTACCTGTCAGCCAAGGATCTGGGCGTGGACCCGGCCGCCGAGCCCACGCGCCGCGATGGCTCGGGCCCCCTGCCCCGGGATTCGGGTCTCAACCACGCCTACCGCCGGCTCATGCGCTGGGCCCTTCATCGGCCCTGGATCCTGGCCATTCTCCTTCCGGCGATGGGAATAGGTGGCTTCGGGCTTTACCGTTCGTTGGGCAGCGGGTTCCTGCCCTACATGGACGAAGGCGGCTTCGTCATCGATTACCAGACGCCGCCCGGGACCTCGCTGGCCGAATCCGACCGGCTCCTGCGCAAGATCGAGACGATCTTGCAGCACGAACCTGCGGTGCAATCCTATTCGCGCCGCACCGGATTGCAGCTTGGCGGCGGCGTCACCGAAGCCAACCAGGGAGACTTTCTGGTCAAGCTCAAGCCCTTCCCGCGCCCTCCCATCGATGCGGTAATTCGCGATGTCCGCACCAAGATCAACCAGCAGCTTCCCGAGCTTGACATCGATTTTGCCCAGCGCATGGAGGACCTCATCGGAGATCTGACATCGGTTCCCCAGCCGGTCGAGATCAAGGTCTTTGGCGACGACGTGCCGACCATCGAGCGCGTGGCGGTCCAGGTCGCCGCCGAGATCAGCAAGGTCAAGGGTGTGGTCGATGTCTTCGACGGAATCACCATCGCGGGCCCCTCGGTGAGAGTGCGCGTCGATCCCCTGCTGGCTGGCCGCTACGGGCTGTCGGCCGGCGCCGTGCAGGGAGCCTTGCGGACGGCGATCGGCGGGACCGTGGCCACGACCATGATCTCGGGCCAGAAGCAGATCGGGCTGCGGGTGCAGTTCCCCGGGGCCAGTCAGCTCGGCGTGCGGAGCCTGGCGCAGCTGCGCCTACCGGTAGGCAACCAGACCGTGGCGTTGCAAGACGTGGCGCGAATCGAGCGGGTGCCCGGGTCCGCCGAACTCGATGCCGAGAACTTCAAGCCCATGGTGGCAGTCACCGCGCGCCTGGAGGGGGTGAGCCTCGGCCGCGGGATCGCCAACATCAAAAGGGCGCTGGGCAGCCACCTGACCCTGCCCTCCGGCGTATATCTCGAGTACGGCGGGGTTTACCAGGAGCAGCAGAAATCCTTCCAGGGCCTGCTCGCCGTGCTGGTGACAGCCCTGCTGCTGGTATTCCTGGTCTTGCTTTTCGAATTCGGATCGTTCCGGATCCCGATTTCTGTCTTCGTTGTCGACGTGCTATCCCTTTTCGGCGTGCTGCTGGCACTCAAGGTGACCCACACCCCGCTCAACATCTCATCTTTGATGGGAATGGTGATGATCGTTGGAATCGTGGCCGAAAACGCCATCTTCTTCCTGCATTACGTCGACGATTTCAAGCTACGCGGGCTCCCGCTCGACGAGGCCCTCATTCGGGCAGGGCAGGTGCGGATGCGCCCCATCGCCATGACGACGCTGGCGGCCGTACTGGCGCTGCTGCCGCTGGCCCTCGGGATGGGAGCGGGCGCGCAGATGCAGCAACCCCTTGCGATCGCGGTCATTGGCGGCTTCAGCTTCTCGATGCTGCTGTTGCTCCTGGTCCTGCCCGTGCTCTACCGCCTGTTCCTGGGCCAGCGCGCGAAGCCTGGAGATGGCCCCCGGACCCGAGCGCTCAAGAGCGAGGAACTCTATCCGCGGACCGTCGGAACCTGATCGGCCCGAGCCCTTCCGGGCGCAACGGCCTCAGGAGCCGGGCAGGCTGAAGTCGGTCTCGACCTGATGGCCCTGGGTCCCGTAGGCTTCGAACTTCTCGGTGTCGGTGTGGAACACCGCACGGTTGGCCGTCAGATAGCCGCCATCTTCCTTCGCGATGCGAACATTGCCCGTCAGAACGATGGTCTTCTTCCCGTCGTGGTAGACCGCGCGCTGGCCGGTAGCCTCCCGCCCCTCCTGTTTCACCGTGACGAGCTGGCCGGTCATGACGGCGTCGTTCGTGGTCTCGTTGACGACCAGGTGATCCCCGGTGATGACCGTCTTCTTCTTGAGGGCAGCATCCCGATCCGGATCGGACCTGGCCGTGTCGATCAGGCCATTGCGTGCCAGCCAGTCGCCCTTGATCTGCGTCAGGACAACGTTTCCATCCATGGTCATGGTGTTCCTGGCCTTGTCGAGGAAGGCATGGTCGCCGGTGGCGTTTTTCTCCTTCTGGATGAAATGAACGTTGCCATCAAACTGGGCGTTCTTCGTGTTGGTGTAGTAGTCCATGTGATCGGAGTTGACCACGGTGTCATCCCGCTTGAAGGCGGCCGCCAGCTTGGCGTGGGTCGAAGCGTTGGCAGGCTTGATATCCGGCTGGCCCGCGCGGACCAGCTGGACGTCCCCCGCCACGACCACGTGTTTCTGCTGGTGGTAGACCGTCATTGCATCGCCCTTGAGGGTCGTCTTGGGATCGCCGGGCTTGACCTGCACGAGCTGGAAGGGGACCAGGATCGTCGTGATCTTGTTGGCCTCGTCGTAGTGAGCCTCGCTGGTCGAGATCGTGGTGTCGCCCTGGTATATGACGACGTGGCCCTTGGCCAGGGCTTGCTTGGACCGGCGATCGTAGCGGACGAAGTCCGAGTAGATGCGCACGGACGAGGTGCCAGGGGGCGGTCCCTCGACCATGGGCGCTCCGGCCGCCGGCATCAGGGGCGCGACCGGCCCGACCGAGGGCAAGGGCGGAGGCGGCGGCACGACCCGACCGTTTCCGGGCAACGGGGGCAGCACGGCGGGAGACGCCGGCACCGAACCCGGCTGGCGTGGTAACCCGGAAACCGGCCCTGCCGGCACCGGCCTTACTGGAACCGGGGGAGGCGCGAGGCGCCCATCGTGGAGCACCACCGGACCGGGCACCCGGTTCGGAATCGGCAAGTTGCGTGCTTCAGCTGGCGCAGGCACGACCGGCCGGCCGACCGGCGCGTCCGGAAGGACCACTGGCCCCTTGACCGGCGCAGCATGAAGGACGGCAGGCTGATAGCGCCCCTTGAGAGAATCGGCAGCCGTCTGGGCACCCAGCACGGCATGCGCCAGGGCCGCGACGACGACTCCGCCGATTCCGATCCCGGTCAGGATCGCCCGCGCCCCCTTTCTGGTGAAACGCATCAGCCGCCTAGCCCTCCTGCGCCGACCTTCGAGTCGATCCGCACGTGGCCTTGCATCTCGAAGACCTCGAGCTGCGTGTCAGCCGTGGCCTGGTCGGCCCTCATCACGAGCTTGCCATCATGGCTCTTGACCCGCAGCGGAGTCGTGATGTTCACGATGTGCTGAAGTTCGTGATAGATGACGGTCTGAGTGGTCATGTGGTCCCCGGCGTCCGTCACGAACTTGTCGTGGCCGGCGATGGTCATCTGCTTGAAGTCGGAGTCGTACTGGGCGGTATCGGCCTTCCACGTGACGATGTGGTTATGGCTCGCGGAGGCCGGCTTGTCCGTCCAGTCCTTGATATCGAAGAACTTTCCGTGCGGGTGATCCTCGAAGGCGACCGTGCGCTCGTTCTGGCCGACTTCAACGACGGGCGCCGAGATGGTCCAGTGCTTCACGCCGCGCTCGTCTCCCACCATCTCGACATCCGTGAACTTGAGCTCGACGGTGGGCGAGAGGTTGAGCACCGAGGCCGGGATGATCGGGGTCTGCGCCATCTCCTTGCGGCGCAGGATGTAGACGCAGCCGACCACGACCACGATCAGGACGGCGACCACCATCGCCGCCTGCCGGTTGAGGGCGCGGGAAAGGGCGCTCTTGGCCCGCGAAGGCGCGGCCACGTCACGCCCGGCTCCGGTCGGGCAGGAACGACCAGGCCAGCGCGAAGGCAACCAGCATCGCAGCCATCAAAATGGGCCAGTCCCCGATCCGCGTGTACGGGGTGATCCGGGTCAACGCGGCCACGCTCGCCGTGGCGACCGCCGGGACGAATGTCCGCGTGCGCACCAGCACCCGCCCGTACGGGTCGATGACGCCCGAGACGCCGGTGTTGGCCGCCCGAACCAGGAAGCGCCGGTTCTCGACTGCCCTCAGGATCGACTGCGCGAAGGACTGGTGGGGCGCGGCGGTATCCTTGTACCAGGCGTCGTTCGTCACGATGGCCAGCAGGGTCGCCCCGTGCTGGACGTCTGCGGCCAGCGTCCGCGGGAAGATGGAGTCGAAGCAGACCCCGGTTCCCACGGTCGCGAAGGGCAGCGCAAAGGGATGGGCGTGGCGACCGGGCGTGAGGTCGTGGGTCAGCACGTTGAGCTTGGCCAGCACGTCCGGCAGGATGCCCCGAAACGGCATGAACTCTCCGAACGGCACGAGGTGGCGCTTGGCCTCCCACTGCCAGCCGTCCCAGCCCGGACCGACCACGGTGGTGGCGTTGTAGAGGTTGGGATAGCCGCCTTGCGGCCGGGGCCGGAAGAACAGGGCCCCCGAGAGCAGGTAGCGGCCGGGCCGGGTGAAGGCCGCACGGATCCGCGAAACCTCGGCACGGACGAGCGGCGAGCCCGAGTCGTTCCAGTACATCGGGATCGCGGATTCGGGCCACACGACGAGCTGGGCAGCGGGCGCCTGCGCCGAAAGCTTCAGGTACCGTTCGACGGTGTCCCCGACGGCCCCCGGGCTCCACTTCTGGTTCTCGAGGAAGTTGCCCTGTACCGCAGCCACTCGGATCGTCCCGACCGGCGTGGGCTTGAGAGCGAAGAAGCCGAAGGTCACCACCGCCGCGGCGAGCAGACCGGCAACCAGCAGGGGCCGCCGCTCGCCCATCCGGGCCTCGGCCAGGGCGGCTCCGCCGAAGACCACCAGGCCTGAAAGCAGATACGGACCGCCATATGGCAAGATCTGGAGCAAGGGCAGGTACGGGGTCTGCGAGACGGCAAGCACGTCCCAGGGGTAGGCGAGCTGGCCCTGGGTCTGGGTCCACTCGAGCAGCATCCAGAACGCCGCGCCGATGGCGGGGAGCAGCCAGCGTGGCCGCTCTGCCAGGAGATAGCGCCGGACGAGCTGACCGTAAAGCATGCCCGCCAGGGCGATGCCGATCCCGAAAACGGATGCCAGGCCCGCCCAGCATACGAAAACGACCAGGGCGCCGACGCCATCCGACAGCCCGAGGAAGTTCAGCGGGTACATCGCCAGCAGCCAGTAGTTCAGCGTCAGCTCGAAGGCCATACCCAGCGCGAGGCTCGAGAGGAAATCCTGCCACAAAGCGCTGCGGATTCCGCCCGAGACGCGGTTACGCCCGATCGCCAGGAACCACGGGGTCAGACCGACCCAGGCCAGCAACGGAAGGAGGTAAGACAGGGCCGAGCCCACCGGCACGTAGCCGGGGAAAGCCAGGCCGAGCGCCACCCCGCCGATCGCCACCGGAAGGATCGCGCGCCACGTCGCCGGGCGCGCCGCACGAGCGGGAACGGCCGGCAAGGAGTCCATCGGCGGTGCAGACATGGCGGCAAGGGTCTCTGTCCTGGGAGCGTAGCAGGGTCCCCCTGACACGATCCCACGTGAATCGCCATGCTACCACGAGCGCCCCCGCTGGCCTTGCCCGGCGCCAGCAGCCAGCCCCTACCCGTGTCGCTCGACGGCCGGTCGCTGGCAAAAGCCGCGATGCGACATGTGTCGGCCGTCGAACCCACCGCCCTGCTATGATCGCATGAACTTCAACATGTTCCGGACCATCGACCGTTACGTCATGGCCGAGCTGTTCCGCCCGTTCTTCCTGGCGGTGCTCGGCCTGATCATCGTGATCTTGTCGATGTCGCTCTCGACGTTCACCGACCTCATCTTCTCGGCCGGCGCTCCGACAGGTCCGGTCCTGCTCTTGCTGCTGTACTCCCTCCCTGCGGTCGTCGTGCTGGCCTTCCCGGTCGCATATCTCTTCAGCAGCCTCCTGGGCATCGGTCGGATGACCCGCGACTTCGAGATCACGGCCCTTAAATCCTCGGGAATCTCCGCCCGGCGCATCTTGATGCCGATCCTGCTCGGGGCGTTGCTGATCTCGGTCGTCAACTTCTTTTTCAACAACACGGTCGTCCCGTGGTCCAACCTGCAGATCAAGACCATCAAAGAGCAGCTCATGAAGGACTCCCTGCGACCGATCATCCGGCCCAACGTGTTCTTCCAGGGCACGACCAACCGCAGCTTCTACGTCAAGGCCTTCGATCCTAAGACCGGCATGGCGCACGACGTCTTCATCCTGGATCAGAGTCTGCCCGGCCTACCCCAGGTGATCACGGCCAGGACCGGCCGCTGGGTGAGCGTGCCCGGCTCGGGGATCTGGGTCTTGCAGCACGGGACGCTGCACAAGTACGGCGAGTCGGGCTACGTGGACCACGAGATCCACTTCAAGACCCTGGATATCCAGTTCTCGATGCAAAATCCCTATCTTGGCGGCAACCTCGATCCGGCCTCGATGACGGCCCAGCAGGTCAACAAGCAGATCCAGGGGATCAAGAAGAGCGGCGGGAACGCGCATGCCCTCGAGGTCGCGCTGTGGCAGAAGTACAGCATTCCGCTGGCGACCTTCGCGGCAGCCCTCATGGCGGCGCCGCTCGGGATGCTCTTCTCGCGCCTGGGACCCTACATCGGGGTGGCGCTCTCCGTCATCCTGGTCTTCCTGTACTACACCGCGATGCAGACCTTCGCGGCGCTGGGCCAGAGCGGCTACCTGCCCCCCTTCCTGGCCGCCTGGCTGCAGAACATCATCTTCGGGGCGATCGGCCTCTGGCTGCTGTCCCGGGTCGATCGCCGGTGAGCCGCCTCTTCACCACCACGGACCGCTACCTCCTTCGGGAGCTCGCCCTGCCGTTCACCTCGGCAATCGCGGCCTTCGTGATGATGAACATCGTCAACCTGCTGTACATCTTCGCGTCGCTCATCGTGCAGAGCCACGTGGCCGTGAGTGTCGTGCTCAAGCTGCTGTTCTACAACCTTCCGGCGATCATGGTCATCACCTTCCCGGTGGCCTACATGTTCAGCGTCCTCTACGTCACGGGGCGGATGGCCCGCGACTCCGAGATCACGGCGCTGCGGGCCTGCGGCGTCAGCTTCCGCCGGCTGGCCGGCCCCTTGATCCTGGGGTCGGTGCTGGTCAGCTGGGCGGGCTTCTGGACCAACGATCGCGTCGTGCCGTGGGCCAACCACCAGGTCGTGCAGCTCATCCAGACGATGATGCTGCGCGAGAGCAAGCCCGTATACAAGGACAACGTCTTCTTCCGCGGCAAAGGAAACGAGTACTTCTACGTGCGCGAGGTCGACGAGCGGACCAACCAGCTCTTCGACGTCATCGTCTTCAACCGCTCCGGCGAGATCCCGGTCGTCCTGACCGCTCCGACCGGCACCTGGAAGGGCCAGAACTGGATCCTCAACAACGGGGTCGAGCACCGGTACGACACCGGCGAGGACTTCGTCCAGGCCGAGGTGCCGTTCCAGAGCGAGACGGTACGGGTCGACCAGGAGGCCAAGACCTACTACACGCAGGGCAACCTTTCGCCCCAGGAGCAGACGTCCGCCGAGCTCTACCGGCACATCCAGGATCTCAAGAAGGCCGGGATGAACACCAGCTCCGATGAGGTCGACTACCACCTCAAGTTCTCCCTGCCACTGGCGGCCACGGTGGTAGCGCTTCTCGCCGCGCCCCTCGGACTCAAGTTCGGGCGGTTCGGCATATTCATCGCCGTGGCGATCACCATCGCGTTGGTGGCGATCTACTATGTGATAATGTCCATCGCCCGGTCGATGGGAAATGCTGGTCTGCTCGAGCCCTTCTATGCTGCCTGGATCGAGAACTTCATCTACGCCGCAGTGGGTGTCATCCTGCTGTGGCGCGTAGACCGTTGAGGCCCGAAGGCTCCGCAGGGGTCAGCCTCGGAAGTCAAGAGGGGTCCGGTTGCGCAGCCTCACGGCCGAGCGGTCGTGACGCTCTTGGCGACAGACCGCGAGCTCCGCTCTCGCGCAGGGGGCACGTCCCGCTCAAGACAGGCTTGGGGCTGCTGCTGGCCCTGGGGGCGCTGGCCTGGCAGGCCGGTGCCCGGGCTCAGGTCGGGAGCGGCCCGCCGTTCGGCTCGCTTGCGGGGCAAGCCAGCGTGCCGCCTTTCGGGGCCAGCCCCGGTCCGTTCGCCTCGCCATACCCCGGCATGCAGCCCTTCGCCAGCCCGGGAGCGCAGCCTTTTGCCAGCCCGGGTACCACGCCCCCGTTCCCCCTGTCGCAGCCGGGCAGCTCGCCCGGGTTCGCCCCGGTGCCGGGCAACTCCCCCGGAGCCAACCTCCCCGGGGCCCCCCAGCCCTTCACCAGACCGGCCACCTACTCGAACCAGGTCCATGTCAAGGCCAACGTCGTGACCTACGATCGCAAGACCAAGGTGGCCACGGCCCGGGGCAATGTCGACGTCACCTACCAGAACTCGCACATCACGACCGATTTCCTGGAGCTCGACCAGGCTTCGGGCTCGGTGCACACCGACCAGCCCTTCGTCCTGACCCAGACCTCGCCCCGGGGCAACCAGACCATCAAGGGCGACGCCCTGATCTATGGTCTCAAGACGCACGACGCCACGGTCAGCGACGTCTTCATGTCCGTACCGGCCCCGGTCGGCGGGCAGACCATGTTCGTGTCCGGCGACGAGCTGTCGAGCCAGGGCAACAGGGTCTACCACTTCAAGGACGGCACGTTCACCACCTGCGGCGAGGTTCTCGAGCAAAAACCGCCGCATTACGACGTCAAGAGCCAGTACCTCACGGTGGCGCCAGACAGCTACGCCATGGGGTGGAATTCCTGGATCTACGTGAACAACACCCGCCTGCTGTGGATCCCGTTCTTCTGGCTCCCGCTACGCAAGCACAAGACCAGCCTGGTCTTCGGGCAGAACGACGTCGAAGGCTACTACGTCAAGACCACCCTGGGCTACCAGCTCGATCCCGACAACTCCGGGACCCTCTACGTGAACGGGATGCAGAAGAAGGGCCTCGGCCTCGGCTTCGCCCACACCTGGTCGCTGCTGCCCTACCAGATGACCAACATCGACGCCTATGGACTGGCCATGCCGGATCCGGACCCCTCCTGGCTCTACATCCACGGCCTCGATGCCAGCAACCGACACCCCTTCAGCGACTACCTGTGGCATTTCCGCCACCAGCAACGCTTGCTCGATACCATGACCCTGGACCTGTCGGCCGAGGACTACAACATCTACAGCCTCCAGGTCGCCCAGGGCATCATCGGCTCCAATCTCAAGGTCAGCGGCCTGGGTCCGGGCCAGTCGGTGGACGACTACCTCAAGGGGGTCGACATCCGCGACGATCACGCCAAGAACAGCATCCTCGTGACCGACCAGCGCGACGGCGTGAGCTACGACCTGTCCCGCAGCTGGAACGAGGACCGGACCGCCCAAGGCACGTCGGCTCCGCTTCCCGGCTCGGTGCGAACGACGAATCCGACCAGCACGCAGTACGGCGGGGACGTCAAGTGGACCCACGACCAGACCAACCTCAGCTTCTCGTCCAGGTATCAGGCCCAAACTCCGTACGTCTTTCCCACGCAGCCCCCCGTCTCCGGACAGCCCCCCGCACCGGTCCCGACGCCCTACACGCCCACCACCACGACCTTCGACAACACCCTCCACGTCGATCAGAAGCTCCCGGGCGATATCTCGGCCAGCTGGGACAACCACTACGTCCACAACATCACCCCCGGCCAGGCCGGCTCGCCGACCCAGGAGACCGGAGAACTCGAGGAGAAGCTCGACTTCAGCAAGGACCTCGGCTGGGCCAACGCCGACCTCAACGTCGACAAGCTCTTCGTCTTCCAGCCCTTCTTCTACACCTTCAATCCCAACTCGGTCGCGAGCTCGAGCCTCCTGGTCAACCGGGGCTTCCTCGAGAAGCTTCCTGAGCTCACCTTGACCACCAAACCCATCCTCCCGGATATCGAGCCCTTCACGATCTCCGCCGTCGCCGGCCGCTACTTCGAGTTCGCCTCGTACAAGACGGCCGCGGAGGTCGCGGCCGACCCCGCCCTCAAGCCCTACCAGAGCGCCATCAGCCGCCTGGACACCACCCTGGCCCTGGCCAGCAAACCCCACGATCTGGGCCTGAACTCGACCCTCGACTTCGGCGGCTCGCAGTTCGACCAGCGCTTCTACAGCACCGGGGATTCGGCGTACTCGACCACGCTCAAGTCGAGCCTGGTGACCCAGTACACGGACTGGCTCAAGCAGACCCTGACTTACAACAACCTGATTCCGGGCGGGGATCCGGCGACCAGTCCCAATGCGGACACGCACGTGAGCACCACGCCGTTCAAGTGGGACGCCCTCTCGCTCCAGAAGGCCACGACGCTGACCGGCAACGAGCACTTCAGCTTCGGATCCAACGTCACCTGGGACAACAACTCGGGCTACGACTACGTCAACCAGCGCTACAGCGACTACACGACGTCGCTCAACGTCACGCCCGATCCCCGGCTGGCCTGGACCCTGTCCACGGGCTACCACTTCCCCGAGGTGCCGTACTTTGCCCTCAACCGCGCGACGCGCCCGAATGGCACCCGGACGATCGGCCACTGGCAGGCGCTCTCGTCGGGACTGACCCTGCGGACCACCAACAACGCCTTCGGCGGGCAATGGGGACTCGCCCGGATCAACAGCGGTGCCCAGCTCCAGACCAACGTCAACTGGAATCCGGACACCGGCAAGATCTCGGCCCTCACGGCCAACCTCTATGCCGTGTTCGGCAACCGGTGGCAGGACCACTGGCAGATCTACGCCGGGACCAGCTACGATCTTGTCCAGCCGGGCGAGCCGGGATACGACGCCAGTCACCCCGATCGCCGCGTCTTCCACCTGCTCAACGCCGGCATCGCCCGGGACCTGCACGACTTCATCTTGTCCTTCGACTACTCGCGGCAGTCGGACACCGTGCAGACTTACACCCTCAGGCTCACCATGCCGGCGTTCGGGCAGGATATCATCAACCTGTCCAACAACGGCTCCACGCCCAACATCACGGGCGGCATCGGCAACATGATCGGCACGGGCACGAGTCCGGCCCCGGGGCTCTGAACCATGGCATCATTCCTTCGACCCGTCCGCTCGCTGGCGGTGCCCTTGACGATCGCGCTGGCAGCCTGTGCCAACCGCGCCACGATCGTCCCCACGCTCAACGAGCTGATCGTGCAGTTGACGGTCAACGGCTCGATCTCCACGAGCCCGCTGGTCCGCTACATGTTCGTGATGAATGCCTCGACCTCGGGTCCCGGGGCGACCCAGGGCCCCAAGCTCTTCGGCCCCTGGGTCTACGTGGCACCCCAGATCGGCTGGGATTTTCCCTGCTACCTCGGCACCAACATTCCGCAGGCCTCGCTGGCCATCAGCCAGCTCCAGACCCAGATCCAGCCGGTCGTGCTCGAGCCCAGCACCTGGACCGACGCTTTCATCCTGTCTAGCGTCGCAGGCACCGACCAGGTCGCGCACTTTGTCCGCACGAACGACGCAGCGGGCAACATGACGACCATCGTTGCCGCCCAGCCGCCCACGCTCACCCAGGGCGTGGACTGGCTCCTGACCAGCTCGAGCGGCGGCAGCGGCAAGACCGACACCTGGCAGCTCAACCTGCCGCTACAGACGTACAACCTGGCAGGCATGTCGACCGTCAATGCCAACTTCGTGACCCAGCAGATCCCACCGAGCAATGCCAACGTCTCGCAGGACGGCTACACGGGCCCCAGTGGCTGGATCATCGATCAGTGGAACCAGGCGCCCAACGTCTACGTCACGCTCTCGCTGGACCCCAGCCGCGGTATCGTCAGCCAGACCTCCCCGCACGGCGCCACTCCCGTCTACGGCGACCAAAACATTCCCGTCGGCGTGACCCCTGACGACGTCACGCTCAAGGCGTACAGTACGCAGGTGAAACAGTTCTGATGCGAGTCACCCGAGCGATCCCCCTCCTGGTCCTGGCCGTGGCCACGCTTCTGGTTCTGCCACTGGCGGCGCGCGCCATGGTCTACCGCAGCAGCGATCAGCCGGCCGGGCGCTGGGGTCTGGCCCCCGACGAGATCCGTGTCACGCTGGCCCCCGGGACCGGCTTCCGGTTCCTCGAGGTCGTCGACCGCATGATGGGGACCCGCACCGTCAAGGCTCTCGGGCATTCGCGGTACGTCGTCCGCAAGGGCGATCTCGGATCCAGGGACGACTATGCAGCCTTCTTCGCGGCGGCGCCTTATGTCCAGGACGTCCGTCCGCGCCCGCACCGCCGCCCGGAGGAGCAGGTCCCCGGCGGCGAGCTGTGGCTGGGCCTCCCTTCGGGTCCGGCGCAAGGCGGAGCCGAGCCGGCGGGATCGAACTACGTGCCCGGCGAGATGCTCGTCAAGTTCAAGCAGGGCGTCACCGCGGCCCAGATCGCCGCATTCGATGCCGCGCACTCCACCTTGGTCAAGGGCACGCTCAAGCTGGGCAACGAGACGATCTACAAGCTCGCTGTCCCCGACGGGGTCGACGTGCGGGACATGGTTGCCGTCTACAGCGCGTCCGGGCTGGTCGAGTACGCCGAGCCCAACTACAAGATGGGCATCCCCGAGCGGCCCGGTACGATCCCCGTCCCCGGTGGCTGCCGCATCCACCGGATCGCGCGGGACCTTGCGTTAACCTGTCCGACAGAACCTTCCCGGGCCCGGGCCTTTCGTGCTTCGGTGGAGAATCTTAAGCCAC
>JAJXWQ010000133.1 GCA_021781555.1 bacterium | reverse complement strand
CGGTTTGTCCCGGACAGGCCTCGGGGCTTGGGGGTCAAACGGGGCCCGGTTGCGCAGCGTAGCGACCGCGCAGAGGGACCCGTTCAATCTGAAAACAACACCCTAACCCTGCTTGCCCGCCGCGGACTGGGTGGGCTTGCCGGTGCCCTTGGCAGCGCGTTTGGGGCGAGCGAGGATCTGGCGCGCGACCGGATGGAGGTGCGTCAGTTTGAGGAAGCCTGCGTTGTCGACGACATTGCCGCCGTAGGCCAGGACCTTGCCAAGGCGCGGCTCCTCGACCGCGTCGACGACTCCGGGGAAAAGCACGATGAGAATCGCCTGCAGGTAGTACAGACCCCGGTACTTCTTGCTCATCTTGCCGAGGAAGAGAGCCTGTTCGATCGCCTTCTTGAGCGCGGCCTGATCGGAAAGCATGTCGAGGCGGGTCTTGGCGGTATTCTCGATCGTCCGGGCGACGAATGCGGGTTTCTTGGGCCAGAGCACCAGGATCAGGGGTTTGATGTTGCCCAGACGGCCGAGGGCGGTGGCCGCCTGCAAGCGAATCTGGGGATCCTCGGAACGCACGAGGTCGGCAAGAGCGTCCATCGCCTTGCCGCCGATGCTCACCAGGAGATCGACGACCCCGACCTTGGCGGCTTCGTTGGGCCCTTGCAAGACTTCGAGCAGCGCGTCGATGGCCTGTTCGCGCAGGTTGCCAAGCGCCTCGACGGCTTCTTTGCGAAGGTGGGGATTGCGGGTGGGCAGGAGCCGGGTCAAGAGCCCGGCGGCCCTGGGATCGCCCTGGATGGCCATGGCCTGGGCGATGTACAGACGCTGCTTGTCGCTGGTGGCCTGGGCCTGGTAGAGCAGGTCGAGATTGCGCTCTGCCAGCCGCGCGAGCACTTCCACGAACTGGACCCGCCTGGCCTGCGCGTCGGTATTGTCGTGATCCGGCGACGGACTGACGTCGGGTGTGTACTTCAGGACGTAGACGATCGCATCGGGCCCGCACCGCGCCAGGACCTCGCCGACGTATCGGCGCATGAAGCCTGGCGCCGTCGCGAGCTTCTTGGCCAGGAGCTCGAGATTGTCCGCCGGACTCATCGAGGACAGAGCCTCGACCGCGGCAAATTTGAGCTCCTCGTCGGGCTGTACGAAGGTCTGGCAAAGCGGCTCGAAGGCGGAGCGGCCGATCTTGGCCAGGGCCTCGATGCAGGCGCGCCGGACGCTGGGATCGGGGATCTTGAGGCTCCGGATGAGGGGCGCGACGGCCTCGGCATTCTTGAAGCGCGCCAGCTGGTTGGCCGACTGGATCTTGGTCCGCCGGTTCTTGCTCTTCAGCCCCCGGAGCGCCGCCCGGTAGGTGCCTGGCAAGAGACCATAGAAATAGGCTCCGACTCCGCCAAGACCGATAACGGCGGCGGCGAGCAAGGCGAGTAAAATTGGACCCATCGTTCGTCCGAGCAGTATACCCTGTCAGCATGGTAGCATATCCTCTTCCATCGCGTTCCCGAGCCGATCCGACACCATTTGGAGCGCTCGAAGGCCCGCCTGGATTGCCACAAAAGGAGCCCGCCCATGGAGATTACGGCCGCCACCGAGCGCGAGATGGCCAAGGCCTACGATCCGGGGCAGGTGGAACCGATCTGGCTCGAGCGCTGGCTGGGATCCGGCGTGTTTTCAGGCCGGGTGGATCGCGATCGCAAGCCGTTCTTCATCGCGTGCCCCCCCCCGAATGTAACGGGCACGCTTCACATCGGGCACGCCGTCAACGCCACGATCCAGGATGCCCTCAGTCGAGCCCGGCGCATGCAGGGTTATGCCGTCCTGTGGCAACCCGGCACCGACCACGCGGGCATCGGGACCCAGACCGTCGTCGAGCGCCAGGTGTTCGCCAAGACGGGAAAGAGCCGCCTCGAGATCGGGCGGGAACGGTTCCTCGAGCAGATCTGGGCCTGGAAGAAAGAGCAGGGCGACGCCATCGTCGAGCAGTACCGGAAGCTCGGCGCGTCGCTGGACTACTCCCGGTGGCGCTTCACCATGGACGAGGCCTACTCCCGCGCCGTGCGCACGGCCTTCGTGCGCCTGTACGACAAGGGGCTCATCTACCGCGGTAAGCGGATCATCAACTGGTGCCCGCGCTGCCTGACCAGCCTCTCGGATCTCGAGGTCAAGCACGAGGCCGAGACGGGGGTTCTGTACCACGTGCAGTACCCGGGCGAGGACGGTTCGGCTGGCCTGACCATCGCGACGGTCCGACCGGAGACCATTCTTGCGGACGTCGCGGTAGCGGTGCACCCGGAGGACGACCGGTACCGCGACCGCGTCGGCCAAAGGGTCAAGCTGCCGCTCACCAGCCGGCTCGTCCCGATCATCGCCGATGCTTACGTGGAGCGAGAGTTCGGCACCGGCGCCCTGAAGATCACCCCCGGCCATGACCCGAATGACTTCGAGATCGGCCTGCGCCACGACCTCGAGACGATCGACATCCTGACCCCCGAGGGCAAGATGAGCGCTGCGGCCGGTCCGGATTTCGAAGGGCTCGATCGCTTCGAGGCCCGGGAGGTTGCGGTGTCGCGGCTCAAGGAGGAAGGTCTCCTGGTGCGCGAGGAGACCTACTCGCACCAGGTCGGCCACTGCGACCGCTGCCACACGGTCGTCGAGCCGCGCGTGAGCGAGCAGTGGTGGGTCAAGATGGCGCCCCTTGCGGGACCGGCGATCTCCGCGGTGCAACAGGGCCGCATCCATTTTCATCCCGAGCGCTTTGCGGATGTCTACCTGGACTGGCTCCAGAACGTCAAGGATTGGTGCATCTCGCGCCAGCTCTGGTGGGGCCACCGGATTCCGATCTGGACGTGTCCGGATGGCCATGCGCATGCCAGCCTCGAGGATCTGGCGGTCTGCCCCACCTGCGGCAAGCTTGCCGAACAGGACCCTGACGTCCTCGACACCTGGTTCTCGAGCGCCTTGTGGCCCTTCGCGACGCTCGGCTGGCCCGATCGCACCCCGGAGCTGGACTACTTCTACCCCTCCCACATGCTCTCGACGGCCCGCGACATCATGCATCTGTGGGTCGCCCGGATGGCCTTCTCGTCGCTCGAGTTCCTCGGGCAGATTCCGTTCCACCACGTCGTCATTCACGCCACGATCATGGGCCGAGACGGCCGCCGCATGAGCAAATCCAAGGGTACGGGCGTGGATCCCCTCGAGGTCACGGCCCGGTACGGGACCGACGCCTTCCGGTTCTGGGCGGCTGGTGCTGGCACGAGCGGTCAGGACGTCGTCTTCATGGCCGAGAAGATCGAGGCGGCACGCAATTTTGCCAACAAGCTCTGGAACGCCGCTCGGTTCGCCCTGATGAACCTTCCAGAGGGCCCGGAAGCCGAAGCCCTGCGTGCGGAAGCTCCCCCGGCAGGCAACCAGGCCCTGGAGGACCGCTGGATTCGCACGCGGCTTTCGGAAGCGACCTCCGTCGTGTCGGAGGCCCTCGACGAGTTCACGCTCCTGCGGGCGACGGACAAGCTCTACGAGTTCGTCTGGAGCGAGTTCTGCGACTGGTGGCTCGAGATTGCCAAGCCGCGCCTCAAGGCCGGCGATGTGGAGGCCCGGCGGACCCTGGCCGAGGTCTTGCTGGCCACGGTCAAGGTGATGCACCCCTTCATGCCCTTCATCACCGAGGAGATCCACGCTCAGCTGGTCCAGCGGAAGCTGGCCCCGGCGGCGGCGACTCTCCTCGAGACGACCTGGCCCGAGACCACCTTCCGGGACGCTGCCGCCGTGGCCCGGATGAACCTGGTCATGGAAGTCGTGCGCGAGGTCCGGCGCATCCGGCAAGAACTCGGCGTTCCTGCGGACAAGGTTGCCGACTCTCTCGTGCTGCAGGCCGAGGGCGATGAGCTGGCGGCCCTGCAGCAGGCGGCTGCGACCATCGGCATGCTCACTCGCAGCGCACGCGTCGAGGCGTCTTCGGATCGAGCCGAGGTCCCGCAGGCGGCTTCGGCCGTCGTGGGGCAGGCCCTCGTCCTGCTGCCACTGGCCGGGTTGCTCGATCTCGACCGGGAGCGCAATCGTTTGCTCAAGGAGATCGATGCGGCAAAGGCCGAGGCCGTCCGTCTCGATGGCCAGCTTTCCAACTCGGCCTTCACGGGCAAGGCCCCGGCCCACGTTGTGGACAAGCTGAAGACCCGGCGCACGGAGGTCACAGGCCAGCTCCAGGCTCTCGAGGAGCGGCTGGTCAGGCTGGGGTAGAGCCACGGTGGCGGACCGAGGCGCAGCCCGTCGGTCCCGGTCCGGGGTCCCCTCCGTAGCAACTCGGCGGCGCACGGCACCAGATTTTTCTCGGTTCAACGGGTCCCTCTGCGCGGTCGCTACGCTGCGCAACCGGGCCCCGTTTGACTCCTGCGGCTCGAGCATGTCCAGGCGAAACCGCTCTATACTAGGCCATGCGCTTTCTCGCCCATGCCGTCGTGCTGGCGGTCGCCCTGGCCAGCACCGCCCGGCCCGCCTCGGCTCAGACCGCGACCCTCACGGGGGCGGCGGTCCTGGCCGAGCGCCACGGCCAGATCTGGAACCAGGCGGCTGGCAGCCGACCGCGGGTGGGCATCATCACGAATCGCAGCGCGGTGATGCCGGACGGTACCCCTGACGTCGACGCTCTGGCCCGACTTCCCGACCTCGACGTCGTCGAGATCCTCTCGCCCGAGCACGGTTTCCGCGTCAATTCCCAGGCCAAGGTCGGCGACTCGACCGATCCCATCACGGGGCTGCCGGTTTACTCCTTGTATGGCAAGACGCTGGCGCCGACGCCGGCGATGCTGGCCCATGTCGATGCGCTGGTCTTCGACATCCAGGACGTCGGGGTGCGATTCTACACCTACATTTCGACCATGTACCTCGCCATGGAGGCCGCGGCCAGGTCGCACAAGAAGTTCGTCGTCCTCGATCGCCCCGACCCCATCGGCGGGACCATCCTCGAGGGGCCGATGCTGCGGAACCGCTTCCGGTCCTTCACGGGCATCTTCCCGCTGCCGGTAAGGCATGGCATGACCGTGGGTGAGCTGGCACGTCTCTTCAACACCCGGATCGGCTGCGACCTCACGGTCGTCCCGATGATCGGGTGGCAACGGGACATGTGGTGGGATCAGACGGGGCTGCCGTGGGTCGATCCCAGCCCGGCCATGGTCTGCCTCACGGCAGCCGAGCTTTATCCCGGGATGTGCTTCTTCGAGGCCACGAATGTCGACCCGAGACTCGGGCCTAAACCCTTCGAGCAGTTCGGGGCGCCGTGGCTCGACGGCGATCGCCTGGCCCAGCAACTCGATCGTCTCCACCTGCCGGGCGTGCGCTTCGAAGGGGTAGCGGTCACCCCTGGCGAAGCGCGGTCTCGCGATGACTGGCGGCTCGCCGCTCGCTCGCAAGAGGCCGCCATCGTGCCGGTTCACCAGGCCGTGCGCGTGATCGTCTCGGATCGCGACATTCTCCGCCCGGTCCGCGTGGCGATGTGCGCACTGTCCCTCATCCACAAGGATTACGGCGCGCTCCTGGCCATCGATCCTCGGGGGTTCGACCGGCTCGCCGGAACCAGCAGCGTGCTCTCGGATCTCCTGTCCGGCAAGGACCCCCTGGCGATCGCTGCCGCCTGGGGAGCGCAGGACAGGTCCTTTGCGCGCGAGCGCCAGCCCTTCCTCCTGTATCCCTAGTTTCGATGCCGCAACCAGCCGAGCCCGCGTCCGCCTCGATCCCACGTTTCCTCGTTGCGGCGATCGCGGCGGCGTGCTTGCTCCTGGAAGCGTCCCCTGCCCTGGCGGACCTGACCTGGCAGCCCGAGGGCCGTATCTTCGTGCGCTACGGCTTTCCGGTGCAGGGGCAGCTCAAGGGGACCGATTCCAGCTTCGACCTGCTCGACGCCCGCTTCGGCGCCAGGGTCTCGATCTTGCCTGAGCTTTCGGTCCGCGGCGTCGGCGAGGTCCTCAACACGCAGGATGCACGCTACCCGCCGGTCTTGCGCTGGGGCTACCTGGAGTACGCGTTGCCAGGGATCGCCACCGTCCAGGCGGGGCAGGTGCCCATGCCTTTTGCCGAAGAGGAAGACCAGGTCGTCGGCGATCCCATCATCGGCGAAGGCATCGCCCTGTCGAGCGGCTTCCTGTCGCCCGGCGGTCTAGGGGCCGCAGTGCGCCGCGACCTGGCCATCGGGGCCGGCACGGCGTCGGCCGAGGTCGCGGCACTCTACACCGACGGCCTGCTCGGAAACAACGAGATGACGCCCAACGCCATCCAGCCCGAGTATGCCGGCCCGGGGCCTTCCGTTGCGGGGCATCTCGGCTACTCGGGGCCATCCGGATGGTCCGCCCACGTGTTCGGCCGCTGGGGCTGGGTGCAGGATCAGCAGGTGGGCCTCGCCGGCGACTGGGATGGTTCGGGCTGGCACCTGGCGGCCGAGGCCGTGGCCTCGGAATCCAACCCCGCGTACACGCTCCCCACGGGCGAGGTCGTGCAGATCGGA